>JAEWSC010000042.1 GCA_023398575.1 Bacillota bacterium
CAGACTTCGGTGGTTCGAATCCACCCCCATCCACCAACACGCGGGAATGGCGGAATTGGCAGACGCGCTAGATTCAGGTTCTAGTGAAGGTTCCTTCATGCAGGTTCAAGTCCTGTTTCCCGCACCAAAACCCTTGTGACGTTAAACGTTGCAGGGGTTTTTCTTTATCTGCATTTCAATATTGTATTGAACGCTTTCGCGAATACATTACATTGGTACATGTATACGGATTTCCTTAGATGCGACGGCAAGGCGCATTTTAGTAACGAGACATACTCCTTTTGACTCATATACGAATCAAAGGGAGCATGTCTATTTTCATATATTAGATGGGGATTCCAAAGGGGCACCCCTTCTGGCTCAATCTTCGCATTACTCGCTGCCGCTCGTACTGCTTGTTTCGCCAGCCTCCTGCACCTCGCCCACTCCTGCCACTCGCAGGGGCGAGGCTTCGGAGCCCATTGGCGAGGTCCAGGGGCAGCGCCCCTGGCTAGGCGGTCTCGATCGCATCGGCAGCCTGCAGGTTTAGCTCCTGAACGCCCATTTCACGAAGTTTGTATTTTTGTATCTTGCCGCTGGCGGTCATAGGGAAGGAGTCGGTGAAAAGGACATAGCGGGGGGCCTTGAAGCGGGACATACCGTTTTTGACAAACTGAATGATTTCGTCCTGGGTGGCCTCCCGGCCATCGCGTAAGATTACGCAGGCCAGCACTTCCTCACCATATTTGCTGTCTGGCACGCCTACCACTTGCACATCGCGGATGGCGGGGTGGGTGTAAAGGAATTCCTCGATTTCGCGGGGGTAAATGTTTTCACCGCCGCGAATAATCATGTCTTTTAAACGGCCCGTAATACGGAAGTTGCCCTCCTCATCCATGGTGCCGATATCACCGGTGTGCAGCCAGCCATCTTGATCAATGGCCTGGCGGGTAGCTTCGGGCATTTTGTAATAACCCTTCATGACAAGATACCCACGGGTCACGATTTCGCCGGGCACGCCATGGGGCTGCTCCAGGCCGGTCTCAGGATTGATAATCTTCCCTTCGGTGCAAGGGAGCAGCTTGCCCACCGTGGCCACCCTAAGCTCCAGCGGATCGTCGGCGGAGGACTGGGTCATGCCGGGAGAGGATTCTGTCTGCCCAAAGACAATGGTGATTTCATTCATGTTCATTTTAGTGTTTACATCGCGCATGGCTTTGATGGGGCAGGGCGAGCCGGCCATAATGCCGGTGCGCAGGTGTGAAAAATCGAACTTGTCAAAGTCCGGATGCTCCAGCATGCCAATGAACATGGTGGGCACGCCGTGAACGGCGGTACACCTTTCGGCCACCAGCATTTCCATTTCTTTCAAGGGGTTGTACCGCTCCATCAACACCATGGTGGTACCGTGGGTCAGGCAGGACATGACGCCCAGCACGCAGCCGAAGCAATGGAATAGCGGCACCACGATCAATAGACGGTCATTAGGCGTAAACTTCATGCGGTCACCCATGAACTGGCCGTTGTTGGTAATGTTGTGGTGGGTGAGCATAACGCCCTTGGGAAAGCCAGTGGTTCCGGAGGTATACTGCATATTAATGACTTCATGGGTATCGGCAGCGGCGATCAGGTCTTCCACCGCCTGCTCTGGCACCTTCTCCGCCAGCGTGTAAAAATCATTGAAATGGCGAACGCCGCGGGGCAGGTTGTCATGCTCGCCGATGACGACAACGGATTTTAAAAAGGGCAGCGAGCTGTCACCCACCTCCTCCGGCCCTTTGTCCTTTAAAGAGGGCATGAGGTTCACAATGTGGTTAAGGTAGGGGTTATCACGGTTTTCTGGCATCATGATCAGCATTTTGGTATCGCTCTGGCGCAGCAGATATTCGACCTCAAACTGCTTGTAGTTGGTATTGACAGTGACCAGTATGGCCCCGATTTTGGCGGAGGCAAACATGGTGAGCATCCATTCGGGCAGATTGGTGGCCCAAATGCCCACATGGTCGCCCTTTTGAATGCCCATGGCCAGCATGCCCCGGGCGATGAGGTTCGTCAGGCGGTCAAACTCCTTCCAGCTTAGGCGAACATTGTATTCCGGCGCGACGACGCAATCATTATCTGGAATCTCACGGACATTTTTTCGCAGCAGCCCTGGAATAGTGTAGTTGCTCAGCGTGGTAATGGCCATAGTTACCGCCTCCTCGATATTTGTATAAAAAAACTCCGTCTCCAATGGAATCATCAGAGACGGAGGCATAAACATCCGCGGTACCACTCTGCTTGGGGCATGCGCCCCCGCTTGTGTAAGGCGATTACGGGCCTGGCCGTCCGCCGCTACTTACGGAATTCTCCGCTTTCTGGCGACCGCTCGTGGGTGAGCTTCCTTCGTGGTCCCTGCCGCCTTGCACCATCCGGCGGTTCTCTGAAGGGACTTTTGAAGTACTGATCCCAGTCATGGCGTTTGCAATTTGGAAAGATTGTATCCAAGATGCGGCTGTTTGTCAAGCAGAAACTATTTGCGCATGAATATTTTTTCTTCGGGGGTTGACAAGAGCACCAAAGGGGAATATAATGACCAAGAAGTCACTGATTAAGGAGTCATTCAATGAAGCAAGGCACGCGCCAGCAGCAGAAGGAGCAAACTCGAGAGCGGCTTTTAGAGGCAGCGTACGTAGTGTTCGCCCGTCAGGGGATGTTGCAAAGCCGAATGGAGGATATCGCCAGGGAAGCGGGGGTATCCCACGGGACGGTGTTTTTGCACTTTCACAGTCAGGAGGAATTGCTGGAAGCGGTAGTTTCTCGCTACGGCGGGCTGATTGCGGCCAGAACACACGCGCTTTTGGAGAGCGGAGCCGGTTTAAGAGGCGTACTCACGGCCTACCTGCAGGGGGTTCAAGCGTACGAAACCTTTTATACAAGACTCTTGCTGGAAGCAAGGCTTTTACCTCAAGGAGTACGCGACAGCTTTCTCATGATCCAATCAGTGCTTTCCCATCACTTTTCTGCCGCGCTTGAACGGGAGGGTATAGCGAAAAGGCTGAACCTTGAAGCACATTTGCTGTACTGCATGTGGGTGGGGCTTGTGCACCACTACCTGCAAAACAGTGATCTGTACGGCGGTGAAGGGAAAATTATTGCCCGCCACGGCGAAACGCTGATGAGCGCCTACCTGACACTAATCAATAACACATCATTGCCAGAACATAAGGAGGAGACAACATGAAAACTTGCGTTGCATGCGGCATGCCCATGAACGACCCCGAGGATTTTGCCATGAAGGACGAGAGCAAAGACTACTGCCAGTACTGCCAAAGGCCTGACGGCAGTATGCAATCGTACCCTGAAAAGCTGGAAGGCACAACTCACTTTTTGATGGAAACCCAGGGTCTGGAGGAACATGCCGCCCGGGAAACCGCGATAAGGCTGATGAAAAAGCTGCCGGCGTGGGCAAACATTTGATTGACTGTCGGAATATATGAATCAAGGCCGCCGGGTAAACCCGGCGGTCCCTTGCGTGAAAAGTGTGCATTTCTTTTTACCCTTATGCAATGGATTGACAATAAGTGGGCTTATGGTACACTTCCTACTGTCGGTCATGCCGGCGGAAAGGAAACTCCCATTATGGAAGCCATAGTCAGAGATCTTACGATTCATTATGAAGCATATGGCCAGGGTCAGCCCATCCTATTGATTCACGGGTATACGGTGGATCATCGGTTAATGAGCGGCTGCCTGGAGCCTATTTTTGAAACTGAGCCCGGTTACAGGCGCATCTATATCGATCTTCCGGGTATGGGCAGTTCAAAGAGCGCGCCATGGATTGCTAATTCAGATGTGATGCTCGATATTGTACTGGAGTTCATCAATCAAGTGATACCGGACGAACGCTTTTTGCTGGCCGGCGAATCCTATGGCGGATATTTGGCCAGGGGCATAGTAAACAAAATACCGGACAGAATTGCCGGTGTGTACCTGCTGTGTCCGGCGGTCATAGCGCAGCACAGCAAACGTACATTACCTGAGCATGCGATACTAAAAAAGGATGAGGCCTTTTTTGAGAGCTTGGCGCCGGAGGATGCTAAGGAACTGGCAGATGTTCACGTGATACTTACGCCAAAGGTCTGGGAAAGATTTAAGGATGAGGTATTGCCAGGTATCAAATTGTCTGATATGCCTTTTCTTGATTGGTTTAAGGCCAATGGCTATGCTTTCAGCTTTGATGTGGACCATTTGGAAAAGCCGTATAATGCGCCTTCGCTGATTTTGTTGGGCCGGCAGGATGCCAGCGTTGGTTATCGGGATGCATGGCAGATTATTGAAAACTATCCACGGGCGGCCTTTATTGTGCTGGATAGGGCGGGCCATAATCTGCAAATTGAGCAGCCGGAGCTGCATGCTTCGCTGGTCAAGGAATGGCTCTTTCGTGTCAGGGAAGCAATGGGCAAGGCATAAGCGTGACAAACAACTGGATATTTTGCTAGATCCTATATGTTTTGCGGGCTTCCATGTAAAGGGGAGGTCCGCTTTCTGTTGTCTTTTCTTTGCCTTGGATGTATACCGGTCTGTATACTGGGGGAGTATGAATAAGGTACCAGCGCCTTCACAGCCGGAATTTTGGCTTTTCATTCGTTCTATGATAAAATAGATATAGAAATTCTGGCGAATGAAATCGGAATGGAAACCATTCTCCCCATGCGAATGGAAATGGTATTGAACGGAGCTTTTGAAAACCACTCTTCCAGATATCGCCTGTCATTTTGAAGGGTACTTTACCACTGGATGGATTTGTGGTATAATCATTAATCAGTTGCCGATTTTTGCGGCAGCTTTGGAAGGAGGAAAACCATGTACCGCTATTCCCAGCAAATGCGCGCGCATAAAGGCGGGCAGCGGGTGCGGCAGCAGGCAAGCAAGGTATTATTGCTTTTGCTTGTGGCAGCCATTGTCGTATTGACGATACTGGGCGGCAACGCCATGAGTTTTGAGGCAAAGGAGCAGGCGCAGTTTAAGGAGCGCATGCGCAGCGAGGCAAACCTGGCCATTACCCAGGTCAACAACCTCTCACGCACGGGCGGTTCCACAACGACCAATATGCTGGGCAAGCTTCGCCAGCACGTATACGCCATGGAGACCTTGCAGGATGTGCATTTGGCACTGCGGGGCGGCGGTCAGCGGGTGGTAGACGATGGCGTTTTTGATTCGGTATATGCTGTGATTGACACCTTTGATGCCAGGCTGCAAACCGGACAACAGACCAAAGAGCCCCTGACACAGCTGCTGACGCTGATGACGGAATTGAACACGAAAATAGGCGGCATAGAGTAAAATTACAATGATAAAAGCAAGACCCGCGCAATCATATTGACTGAGCGGGTCTTTTGCTTATAGCCAAGGGCGGTTTATTTGGATGCCGCCTGTATAAAACCAACAAATAGGGGATGGGCACGGCCGGGGCGGGAGAGGAATTCGGGATGGTACAATACCGCCGCGTAGAAGGGATGATCTTTCGCCTCAAAGGCTTCAGGATAACCTTCCGCCTCGCTCACGCCGGTGAGCACAAAGCCGTTATCACAGAGCGCATTCACATATTGCGCATCCACCTCATAGCGGTTGCCGTGACGCTCGGATACGTTATCGCTTTGATACAGCGAGCGGATAAGGCCATCCTTCAACACGACGCTGTTTGCGCCCATGCGGGCGACGCTGCGGCTGCCGTTGTTAGTACGCCTGTTTTCAGGAATGTATACAACAGGCGACGATGTATCCGGGTCAATCTCCTGGGAGTTGGCATGTGGCATATGAAGCAGGCTGCGGCAGGCTTCCACAACCGAAAGCTGCATGCCAAGGCCGATAGCAAGATAAGGCACATGGTGGGTTCTGGCATAGCCGGCCGCGGCAATAATTCCCTCAGCACCCCGGTCGCCAAAGCCGCCGGGCACGATGATGCCATCATACCCATGAAGCTTGTCCGCTGCGTTTTCGCTAGTAATCGCCTCCGCGTTGATCCAGTCGATGCTGACGGAGGTAGCCAGGGCGATACCGGCATGGCGCAGCGCCTCTTCCACGGAGACATACGCTTCTTTCAGGGTCACATACTTGCCCACAAGGGCAATCTTCGCCTTGTGAACGGGATGGCGCGAGCGCTCTACCATCTCTTTCCAGGCACTTAAATCGCATACGGGATGGTCAAGGCCCAGCTGCTCGCAGACAATGCCGGCTAAGCCGTCCTCCTCCATCATCAAGGGGACCTCGTACAGGGAGGGCGCGTCTACATATTGCACAACATTGCTGGCCTTTACATCGCAGAACAGGGCGATTTTTTCCCTTGATTCGCTGGTGATGCGCTTTTCTGTGCGGCAGACGATTACATCCGGCACGATGCCAATGGAGCGCAGGCTCTTGACCGAATGTTGAGTGGGCTTTGTTTTCAGCTCGCCCGCCACCGAGATGTAGGGCAGCAGTGTTACATGAATAAAGCAGCTGTCTTGATCGTTCATGTCCCAGCGCATTTGGCGAATGGCCTCCAGGAAAGGCGCGGATTCCATATCGCCCACCGTGCCGCCGACTTCCACCAACGCGATATCGGCGTTGCTGTTTTGTGCCGCTGTGAAAATGGCCTGCTTGATTTCGTTGGTTACGTGAGGCACCACCTGCACGGTGCCTCCCTTGTACTCGCCGCGCAGCTCCCGCTCCATCACCAGTTTGTGAATTTTGCCGGTGGTGACGCTGGCTTCGCCGGTCAGGTTCACGCCTGTAAAGCGTTCAAAATGCCCAAGATCCAAATCGGCGGCAACTCCATCGTCAGTGATGAAGGACTCGCCGTGTTGAAGCGGGCTGAGTAAGCTGGGGTCAACATTGTAATAAGGCTCGATTTTTTGCAGAGAAACCTTGAACCCGCGGGCCGCAAGCAGCCTGCCCAGGGACGCCGCGATAATGCCTTTGCCCAGGGAGGACACGACTCCGCCGGTGACGAACACAAACTTCGTAGCCATCAGGAACGCTCCTTTTTACGCATAATGAAACGCCGGTACAGCGGTCGCTGCCGGCAGTTACAAAAACACAATATGCATATTGTAATGATAAGGGGGTAGCCTGTCAATGGATAATTCGGGAGATTTCGCCCCAGCGCAAAAGTTTCAAAAGGGCGTTTATGGTGAGGGACAGTACGTGAAAAAAGCTTGCCGGTAAAGCACTTTAGATAAATGGCGCCGTCATACGCTTGATGGAAAGTAACGCTATCTTGGGCTGCTGAGATAAATCTTCTTTGGTGACGCGCAAAAGCGGCATGGGGGATGGCGTTGCACCGGCAAGCTGTAAAAATTCATCAACCTGGGCAATGGGCAAGCGGGCTGTTTCTTCTGCTTTGTAGTGCATGGGTATGGTGATGCGCGCACCAAGGTCATTGCGAAGCTTTTCCGCCTGGGCAGCGTCGATGGTGTAAAAGCCGCCCACTGGCACCAGCAGCACGTCTGCACGGCCAATGCGCCCACATTCTTCTGGGGTCAGTAAATGACCCAGGTCGCCCAGGTGCAATACGCGCAGACCATCTGCTTCCACAGCGAATATGGTGTTTAAACCCCGCTTTGTGCCCTTTTGGTCATCATGAAAGGAGGCATAACCGGTTATGCGAAGACCGGGCAGCGGCTCAAATTTTCCTTCCCCGCGAAGCACAACTGGCTCGCCGCCCACAAGCGAAAGGTTGTTATGGTCGTGGTGCTCATGGCTTACGGTAACGACATCGCCCTGCAGCCTGCCCATGGGATAGCCTACAGACGCATCGTAAGGGTCCATAACAATCACGTGCCCCTCTGCTGTTTCCAGTTGAATAAGCGAGTGGCCATAGTAGGTGATGAGCATGTTGCTTCCTCCTTATATATGTCCTTTCAAACGAATGTTTTGATGTTCATTCAGCCACATAGCGATCAATAAGCCTGCCAGGGTGGGCAGGGCCTTTTTTTCACGAAGGAGCACCGCAAGCTGCGGTGGCAGGCTGTTTGAAAGCGCCAACATACTTTTTTTCCCGGCTTCCATGGCCTTGATGGTTGTACGCACTATGGGAAGGGGTTGAGCATCCACGGGAGCGGGATGCTTTAAAAGCATGCGGCACAAGTGATATAAAGGCAGCAGTGCGTCGTCGTTTGGAATAATCGGGGCTGCCTGCGCAAGGGATGGATGAAGGGCTGTGTACCAGTCAAGGGGGGCGTCCAGATACCATAGCTTGTCCCCGCCGGCGGCAAAAAGCCCGGCGGTAATCAGGGCGGCTTTTGCCCGGATAGGGTCTTTCAGCCTTTGTGGCGCGTCGGTGACCAGCAGGTAGGTTTCTTCCGCCGCCCGGCGCAAAAAGGGCCTCCCATTTGGGAAGCCCTCCGCGTCAAAGTGCGCGTTTGCCTCCCGGCGCAGCGCTTGAATAATAGGAATCATGCGTTTAAATCCTGACGCACGAATACGACTTTAAGTTCGTGCATGGCAACAAACTGGCCCTGCAGGTCAAGCTGGTACTTGAGCGAAACATCGCCCTTGTCCTCGCCCGATGTATATTGCACCCGGGTGGCGTATATGCCCATTTCCAAATCACCCATGGGGGTGCGGTAATTGCCCTGAAATCGGCGGCCCTTTTCAAACACCATGCTGGTGGCGTAGGCGCCATCCCTTACCATGGTAACGCTGCCCTTTTTCACATCCAGGGTGATGTGGCTGGTTTCTCCGCTGTCGGGCTGGGTTTCTTCATATTGAAGGGAAAAGCCCTCGTCCTTTTTTTGCAGATGACCGGTGGTCACCAGGTGGATGCGCTCCTCCTGCTGACCGTCCTGCTGGCTTTGGCCGGTGACGGACAGCAATACGGGGATGGAATCAAAACTCATAACATCATCCTCCCCTTTCTTTTGATAGTATGATTATACCATGACATACCATGCCCTGAAAACAGGGAACAATAAAAAGGGATATGCCAAAGTGTGCGGTTCTGTTATAATTTATGCCGGAGGCGATGGACATGCAGGTATTGGCCCGGGCCAAGATCAACTGGACACTGGATGTGGTGGGAAAGCGGCCCGATGGCTATCATCAGCTGGACATGCTTTTGCAGTCGGTGTCGGTGTGCGATGAATTGACGATCACGCCGGCGGCGGAGCTTTCACTTTCACTGAATCAAGGCGCGCGGGTGCCGGATACGGATGATAATCTGGTATTAAAGGCCGCAAATGCCCTTCAAAAAGCGGCAGACTGCCGCCTGGGCGCGGAGATACATTTAAAAAAATGCATCCCCATCGGGGCCGGCATGGGCGGCGGCAGCGCCGACGCTGCGGCTGTACTGGCCGGGCTGAACCGGCTGTGGGATTTGCGGTATACGGATCAGGAGTTGCAACAAATTGGGCTTGCAGTAGGGGCGGACGTTCCCTTTTGCCTGGCTGGCGGGTTGAAAAGGGCCACAGGCATTGGGGAAGCCCTTGCGGATATTCCCTGCGCCAAGCAGTTCTGGCTGGTGGTGGTGCAGCCCTGCCGGGGGCTGGGCACCAAAAAGGTGTTCACCACCCTTGAGTGGGATAAGGTTCCCGCGGAATATAGGCCGGATACCGATGCCGCCGAAAAAGCGCTGATGGAGGGCGATTTGAACGGCTTGTGCCACGCCATGGGCAATGCGCTGCAGCCCACCAGTGAGCTTTTGCGCCCCGAAATACGCACGGCGGTGCATGCGCTGAAAATGCTGGGGGCCAGGCAGGCCATGATGACCGGCAGCGGTTCGGCGGTGTACGGCGTGTTCGCCAGCGCGGCGTATGCCCGCTCGGCCCAGGAGGCCCTGCGCCGCAGGTGGCCCGCCTGCTTTATGACCCATACCTGCATGGAGGGTCTGGTGTTTGCCTGAAAGTGAGCTGTTACATTGTCAACCACGAAGCCATGATGAAAATAGGCCGTTGTGCATGAATATATAATGTAACACACCAATAATTTATTGTATAACGATAAAAATATATTGACATACTGCTCTCTTTGTTCTACAATGCCTCAAGGACAAATCAAGGAGGAATCTCGTATGTCATCCAAAACATTGTGCCTTTTCATTCGTATTGCCGTTGTCGGTGTTGCGTTTTGCGCGCTGCTAATCTGTGCACTGCTTCTGCCGGTGCAGGCCAACGCCATGATTCATGAAGACCCGGCGGCGGCGGGCTTTGTATGGCCATGGATCTTTTTTCTGTGGGCTGTGGCGCTACCGTTTTTTGTGATATTGGTCTATGTGTGGAAGGTTTCTACCGCCATCAAGCGGGACCAGGTATTTACCAGGCAAACCGCCAAGTGGGTGCAAACCGGGTCGCTGCTATTGTTTGGGGATATCGGCCTTTTCTTTGTGGGCAATGCGGTGTTCGCTTTTCTTGAGATGAGCGGCCCGCCCATTGTCATGATGTCGCTGATCATTATTGTCTTTGGCATATCCATGGCCCTTTGCGCGGCAGTGCTCTCCCGCTATATTGCCAAGGCAGCTGATTTGCAGGATGAGAGCGAGGGGACCATATGATCATCATCAATGTGGATGTCATGCTGGCCAAGCGCAAAATGAGCGTGACGGAGCTCACCGAACGGGTGGGGCTTACGATGGCGAATGTGTCACTGCTCAAAAATGGCAAGGTCAAGGCCATCAAGCTTTCCACGTTGGAAAAGCTGTGCCAGGCCCTTGATTGCCAGCCGGGGGATATATTGGAGTACAGGGCGTAAGCATGAAATGTGTGCATTCCTTAAAACTTGACATATAGCTGTTCAGTTTCGTGTGCTATGATGCACGAGGGAGGGATGAACATGGAAATACAAATCATAACAAAGCAAGCGTTTTCGGTGATCGGCAAGGAAGGGCAAGGCCCGGCGTCGGAAGGCCCGCAATGGATACCACCCCTGTGGCAGGCGGCCAACACCCATTTTGCGGAGATTGCACCGCTTGTAAAGCAGCATGAAACAACAAAAGCGCCCTTGATTTGGGGCGCTATGAGCGATGTTGGCGGCACATTCAAGCCCTGGGATGGGCAGGGAAAATATCTGGCCGGCTGCGAAGCAGAGGGTGGGGCGGATGCACCGGCTGGCTGGATAAAATGGACAATACCCGGGTTTACCTATGTAGCGGCCCAGTGTACCCAAAGTGGGTATGGGGAGACGTTCCGGTATGTATGGAAAGAGTATTTTCCGGAAAACGGATATACGCTGGCTGGGGCTGTACATGAATTTTATCCCCAGCCGGGGAATACGGACCTGGTGGTGCTGCACTTTCCGATAGGGCGGGTGGAGTGAAATTTGTTGAAGATATTGATGATTTGAGTGAAAAGAGGCTTCTCCTTATATTGGGGAGGCCTCTTTAACTTTGATAAGGTATTGCATCCCGCGGCAAGTATATAGCGCTGGTACGGCACAGTTGCAAGCAACTGGATGCGTCGGAAGGCATCATAAAAGCCCAGAGCCGCAACATAACGCTGCGGCTCTGTTATATCCATATATTGATATCCCATTTTGGGGATTCTAAAGGGGCTTTGTCCCTTTAGCGGGGTCCAGGGGCAGCGCCCCTGGGCGTACCCTTATTTGACCGCGGCCTTCAGCGCGTCCACCATATCCAGGGTTTCCCAGGGCAAATCCAGGTCCGTGCGGCCGAAGTGGCCGTAGGCGGCGGTCTGGCGGTAGATGGGCCGGCGCAGGTTCAGGCGGCTGATAATGGCGTTGGGGCGGAAGTCGAAGACCTTTTCAATCAGCTTGGCCAGGTCTTCATCGGGCATGATGCCGGTACCCATGGTATCCACAAACAGGCTCACGGGGTGCGCGACGCCGATGGCATAGGCTACCTGAATTTCGCACTTTTGGGCCAGGCCGGCAGCCACCACATTCTTGGCGGCATGGCGGCAAGCATAGGCTGCGGAGCGGTCCACTTTGGTGGGGTCTTTGCCGCTGAAGGCGCCGCCGCCGTGTCGGGTGTAGCCGCCGTAGGTATCCACCACAATCTTGCGGCCGGTCAGCCCGCTGTCGCCGGCGGGTCCGCCCAGCACAAAGCGGCCGGTGGGGTTGATAAAGTACTTGGTGGTGCTGTCAATCAGGTGCGCGGGAATCTCCGGCAGAATGATTTTTTCAATGACCTCTTTGCGAATGTCTTCCAGCGAAATGTCCGGGCTATGCTGGGTGGAGATGACCACTGCGTTTACGTGCACGGGCTTGCCGTCTTCATAAGCCACGGTGACCTGCGATTTGCCGTCGGGCCGCATCCAGGGAAGGGTTCCATCCTTGCGCAGCGCGGCCATTTTGCGGGTCAGCCGGTGGGCCAGGGCGATGGGCATGGGCATCATTTCCGGGGTTTCGTCGCAGGCAAAGCCGAACATCATGCCCTGATCGCCGGCGCCGGTGTCGTGCTCCTGGGCGGAATCCCTGGTTTCCAGTGCGTTGTTTACGCCCTGGGCAATGTCGGGAGACTGCTCGTGCACGGCGGTCAATACCGCACAGCTTTTGCCGTCAAAGCACAGGTCGGAGCTTTGATAGCCAATGTCCAGAATCACCTTGCGGGCGATATCATCAATGGATACGTAGGTGGACGTGGTGATTTCGCCCATCACCATCACCATACCGGTGGTGGTGCAGGTTTCGCAGGCCACGCGGGCCTGGGGGTCTTTGTCCAGGATGGCGTCCAGCACCGCATCGGAAATCTGGTCGCACATTTTATCCGGATGTCCCTCGGTAACGGATTCGGAAGTAAACAATTGACGCATGGATAATCCTCTCCTTCTGCATGCGGGGCATCGTTGCCCCAAGAACAAAAAACGCCTGCTCGGCACAAGCAGGCGGTCTGGATCGTAAATTTCGATCTTCCTTATCTGCCAACGCTGCCATACGGCGTGCCGCGCTGCGGGATTTGGCACCTAGCTGCGATCAGCCGGTTGCCGGGTTTCACAGGGCCCGTCCCTCCACCACTCTGGATAAGGTGTTCAATTTTGCACAAAAAGAATAGCACAAAGAAAGAATTCTGTCAAGATTTGCAGGCGGGAAAATCAGCGCAGAGAATGTGAGAGATATTTAAGGGAAGAGATTGTATCCGAAAATGCAGAGCAGATGTAAAGGGATGGTTCCCCGGCAAGGAGAGAGAGATTTATAGGGAATAAGGCCAAATCTACAGAGAAGGAATATTTCGTGCTTCGGCACGACCAAAGGGCTTTCCGGTCGCCCTTTGGAAGCCTTCGGGCACCAACTTATTGCTTTTATCTTATCTGGAGTCCATTCCCCATCTTGAAATGATATACAAGATAACTTGAGCTTTTAACGCGTGTCTGTAACATATCTAACAAAACCATGCAAGTGAGGATGAAAATGGAAAATGCGAGCGTTTGATGGATAGAAAGCCCAACGCCATCTATCCGCACCCTATTTTCCGATGGATGGGGTAACGTCGCCCGCAACCAAAGAAGGGAGCAATAAAAATGAAAAGAAGCATTTTGTGGCCCATGGTTTGCCTGCTGAGCGTAGTTTTGCTTTGTGTAAGCGGTGCTTTGGCCGAAGAAAAGACCTGGATATTAAGTGATGACGGTATGACCATCTATTATGAAATGACAACGTTTGATGATGTATTGCCAAAGGAGCTTGGGGAAGCCATGGCAAATACGCCATGGGCTGATTGGCAATGTGTAAAGGGCATATTGCAAATGGAAAAAACGAAGAAGGAGAAAGCGCGCCCAGATTCCGGCGCTGCCCTGGTGGCCGTGCAAAAGGATGGAAAGGCGATGCTTTTGCACTTTTTCAATCCAGATGAGCAGGGCTGGCAGTGCCTGCCGGCAGCGGAGGAAAAAGCCCTTTTGACCGGGCGTGCGTTTGCGTTTGGGGCGGTCATGGAAAGATCAAATCCTACCATTCAAATCATCTATCCAATGAAGGACGGCGGCCGGGAAATGTTTGAGCTGTATGTATCTACGAATGGGATCAACATGGACCGCCCACCGGAGGTGTGGGGCTACAGGCGTGAAGCAAAAGATGGCAGTGCGCTGCTGATTGGCACCGGCATGTACAGAAGCCATTATTTTCTGGTGGAAAAACTGTCCGCTTCGGGTGAGCGTACGGTTGCTGCGGAGCTGCCCTACTTTTATCCAGACTGGCTGGAAGCGCTGGACGCGGACGAGTATCCCAAATCTGAGGAGGAGGTTCGCGCTTATATCTTAAGCCATCCGCAGCCTGGCGGTCAAGGATATGCGAGGATCGGCGGTGTCAACCTTCGGGAAAAACCCACCACCCAATCGAAAAAACTGGGCAAGTACCGCAGTCATACGCTGGTGAAAATATTGGACGTAAAGTCTGGCAAAACAAACGCCTGGTACAAGGTGCAGGTGGGGGAGACGGTGGGTTACGTCAGCGGGAATTATGTTCATCTACTTGATATCACGCAGCCCCACGTTTTTTTCGTGACCAGCCCACCCACCGTTGGCAAAACAAACAAGGCCTGTGATTTGAAGGCCAAACCTTCCGGCAGTGCCAAAGAGGTAACGTCTCTTGATGAAAATACGGAATTGTATGTGCTGGCCGATTGCGACGGCTGGCTGCATGTGTGCATACCCAATAGCGGGCTTGCCTATTGGATGGAGGAGGATGGCACCTACGGCTATTTGCCTGCGGAGGATGTGACGGAGGCGTTTACGCCGCTAAGATTGAAGTACATGGATGATAAGTAGGATAGCAGATTCTATGTACAACCACAGTGCCGTGCCAAATAGATGGGAGAGCGTATCATGAAAAACGCTGTAAAGAAGATCATTGCCTACCTGCTGTCTGTCCTTTTCCTGCTATGCGGCACGAGCGCTTTGGCCCAGGAAAAGACTTGGGCGCTTATCCCGGAAGCAACAACGGCAAAATATGAGATGACAACGTTTGATGAGGCGCTGCCAAGAGAGCTTGCGGCCGTAATGACAAAAACGGTCTGGGCAGATTGGCAATGCCTAAAGGGCATACGTCAGATCGAAAGTCGAATAGGCGAGGCAGGCATGAGATCAGGTGCTGCCATAGCCGCCGTTCAAAAGAATGGGCAGACAATGCTATTACATTTCTATAATTCGGAGGGGAAAGCATGGAAATGCCTGCCGGCGGCGGAAGAAAAGGCGCTTTTATCCGGGCGGGAGTTTACCTTTGACGCGGGGCTGGATAGGATGTATCCAACGGTGAAGATTGTGTATCCCATTAAGGAGGGGGGACGCGAGGTTTTTGACCTTTCTCTGTCACGGTATGAGGATTATCCGATTGCGGTTTTCGGTTATCGGCGAGAAGCAAAGGATGGCAGTGCCTTGATTATTGGCGGCGGAAAATTCGGGAACGCATATTTCAGTGTGGAAAAGCTTTCGGCGGCGGGAAAAGTTACTTTCTACAAGGAGTTGCAGTACTTTTATCCCCGCCGGTTGGAGGAGCTTGACGCGGACCGGTATCCCAAATCGCTGGAGGAGGTTCTCGGCTATATCAAGGATCATCCACAGGCATTTGTTGAGGAATACGGCATGCTGTCCGTAACCAATATGCGGCAAAAAACATCCTCCCAATCAAAAAAGCTGGGTGTGTACAACGCCGGCACGCTGGTAAAAATCCTGGGCACCGAGCCGGGAATAATTCATCCCTGGTACAAGGTGCAGGTGGGGCAGACGGTGGGTTATATCAGCGAGCCTTATTTGCATACGGCAAACAAAGAGAATGCGAACTTCTGGCATTCCAGCAAGCCTCTTCCCGTTGCCAAAACCATAAAAGCTGTTGATTTAAAGGCTACGCCCGGTTCAGGCGCTAAAACGGTTACGGCGCTAGAGAAGGATATACAGATGTATGTATTGGCCGATTGCGGCGGCTGGCTGCATGTGTGCATCCCCAGTGGTGAGCTTGGCCTTTGGATGGATGTGGAGGGCACTTACGGCTACCTGCGCACCAAGGATGTGCTGCAGGCAGCATCACCGCTTAGGCTGAAGTATTCGAAGAAGTGACGGGCAGATACATTGGCCGGCAGCAGATAATGCTGCCGGTTTTTACGTGAAAAGGAGGAGGGTATTTGTGCGCCGGTGTCACTTTGACCAGTATTCTGCGAGACCCCCCTGCAGCCACTGGACTAAACCTACGCAAACTGTTACAATACATAAAAATATTCCATGGCAAAAATTTGCACCGCAACCATGGAAACAAAGGGGGCGCGCCTGTGGGATTCAGTGTCAACAGCGGGTTTCTCTATGGGGTCACCATTGTGGTGATTCTTTTTGTACTCAGCCAGTCCGGATATTTTTTATACCGTGCGTACAAGCGAGCCAGAGAGCTGAACATTCCGGCTTCTGTTTTGAAAAAAACCATCGCCTCTAGCGCCATCTTTACCATTGCGCCGGCGGCGGCAATTTTGGTAGGCGTAATTTCGCTGTCGGCTTTTCTGGGCCTGCCCTGGCCCTGGCTGCGGCTAAGCGTGCTGGGTGCGGTGACGTATGAACTGCCTGCGGCCACGGCCACCGCCAAGGGCATGATGCTGCATTTGAATCAAACCATTACCGATCCCAGAGCCTTTACAGCCATTGCCTGGGTGATGACACTGGGCATCATCCCAGGCATATTTGTGATTCTGTTCGGGCTAAAAAAGATACAATCTGGCGTAGTCAAGCTGAAAACTCGGGATGAAAAATGGGGCGACGCGGTGTTGAGCAGCCTATTCCTGGGCATGATCTCCGCCTTCCTCGGCATGCTGTTTTCCGATGTGCGCAAGGGCTTGCCGGGGTTTGTGCCGCTAGCTGTGGCACTTTCCTCCGCGGTTCTGATGGGCATTTGTGGTTTGCTGATTAAAAAGGCGAAGATTACCTGGCTGGAACAGTACGCGCTGCCCATCAGCATGCTGGGGGCCATGGCGCTTTCCATCCCCATCACCGCCTGGATGCGATAAGGAGGGAAATGGAATGAAGAAGCCTTATAGTGAAGCCATCCATTTTTATGGCCGCATCTGGGTCGCGGGCGGGATACTGATCATGCTGCTGGCGCCGGCGGCCATATGCGTATATTATGATGCCTGGCCCAGCATGACCCACGTACTAAAGGGCCTGTTAAGCGTTGCACCCATCTTTTGGACGGTCGGAATCATTGAGGTGTTCACCTTCACGCCCATGCTGGGTTCTGGTGGCTCGTACCTGGGCTTTATCACCGGCAATTTGAGTAATTTGAAGGTGCCCTGCGCGCTAAACGCTATGGAGGCGCTAAAGGTGAAGCCCGGCACCGAGGAGGGGGATGTGATTTCCACTATCGCAGTGGCATCCTCCGCCATTGTCAATACACTGATCCTGGCTGCGGGCGTGCTGCTGCTTTCGTACTTGCAGCCTGTTTTGGAATCGGAAGCGCTAAAGCCGGCCTTTGCCAACATTCTCCCCTCGTTGTTTGGTGCGCTGGCGGTGGTGTATGTATCAAAGAATTGGAAGCTTGCGCTGGCGCCTCTTATCCTAATGATTGCGCTGTTTTTGATCGCGCCGGGCCTTAGCTCCTCAGTAGGCATTCTCGTGCCGGTAGGTGCGCTGGTGGCCATCGGCGCGGCCCGTGTTTTGTATAAAAAGAACCTGCTGTAAAGGAGATATACGTATGCTGTATGTTTTACTGGCCGCACTGGTTGCTTTTTTTGCAATCATAGCCGTGCGGACGATTGCCTTCAAGCCGGCCAAGGAGGAAGCTGTTTCACCTTCTCAGGTTAAGCTGGATGAAGGCAGGGTGGCACGCGATATGCAGGCCATCATCCAAATGAAGACCATCTCGTACTTGAATAAGTCTTTGGAAGATGCAAAAGCGTTTGAAGCATTTCCAGAGCTGCTAAAGAAGCTCTACCCGCGCCTGCACGAAAAGCTGACTCAGGAGCATATCGGCGACAGAGGGCTTTTGTACCGCTGGCCGGGCAAGAAAAGCGACAAGCCTGCCGTGCTGATGGCTCATTATGACGTGGTGCCCGTGCAAGAAGCCACCTGGAAAAAGCCTCCCTTTTCCGGGGAGATTGAGAACGGCGTATTATGGGGCCGGGGCACGCTGGACACCAAGTGCACGCTGCTGGGCGTAATGGAGGCGGCCGAGCACCTGATTGCCGAGGGCTTTGTACCGGAAAACGATATTTACTTATCTTTTGCAGGCGATGAAGAAATTTTCGGCCACGGCGCACCGGATATCGTGGCTGAGCTCAAGCGCAGAAACATCACCCCGGCCCTGGTGCTGGACGAGGGCGGCGCAGTGGTGGACAATGTATTCCCCGGCGTAAAGGAAACCTGTGCGCTAATTGGCCTTGGCGAAAAGGGGCTCATGAATTTGAACTTTGAAGCGGTGTCGCCCGGCGGGCACGCGTCCACGCCGCCGCCTCATACAGCGGTAGGCATTGTGGCCAAGGCTGTGACAAGGGTGGAAAATCATCCGTTTCCGTTCCGACTTACCCCGGCTGTGGCCAGCATGTTCGATACGCTGGGCAGGCGGTCCACCTTTGTGTACCGTATGATCTTTGCAAATCTATGGTGCTTTGCACCGGTGCTGAATATGCTGTGCAAGCAAAAGGGCGGCGAAATGAACGCACTGGTGCGCACCACCTGCGCCTTTACGCAAATGTCTGGAAGTCCGGCTCATAACGTGCTGCCGCCCAAGGCGACGGTAGGGGCGAATCTTAGGCTGATCGGCGGCGATACAACGGACAGCGCCAAGGCCTATGTGGAAAGGATTGTGGCAGATAAAAATGTATCAGTCACCATGGCTAACGGCACGAACCCTTCTCCCTGCTCGCCTGCAGAGGGGGAGGTCTGGGATAAGCTAAAGAGTGCCATAGGTCAAACCTGGTCTGGGACGGTCGTAGCACCTTACCTGATGGTGGCGGCCAGTGATTCGCGGCATTTCTGCCAGATCAGCAAGCATGTGTACCGTTTTTCGCCCTTGCATATGACCAAGGAAGAACGGGCGACGATACACGCCAACGATGAGCGAATACCGCTTGCAAAGCTTTATGACTTGGTTCGGTTTTATGTGCGGCTGGTAAAGCAGCTGTAGCGGGTATCGCGCTTGAGAGCGCGACCAAAGGGCTTTCCGATCGCCCTTTGGAAACCTTCGGATGCCAATTAGTTAGCGGATACTGCTTGCAAAGCTGTATGACTTGGTTCGGTTTTATGTGCGGCTAGTAAAGCAGTTATAAACAAATAGAAATGGGATTCCCAAGGGATGATATCCCTTGGGCGGGGTGCATGGGCGGAGCCCCTGCAAGGAGGATGAATATGGTACTGCCGCGGATGGGTCAGGGAACGTGGAAGATGGGGGAGGACCCGGCCAGGCGGGCGGAGGAAATAGCCGCCCTTCGGGAGGGCATCGCCCTTGAAATGACCATGATCGACACGGCGGAGATGTATGGTGAGGGCTTGTCTGAGAGCCTGGTGGGGGAGGCCATACGCCCGCTAGATCGGCAAAGCGTGTATCTGGTCTCCAAGGTCTATCCCCACAACGCGGGCAAGAGCCGAATCTTCCGCTCGGCAGAAAATTCCTTAAAGCGCATGGGCGTGTCCTATATGGATTTGTATTTGCTTCACTGGCGGGGTGGGGTAATGCTGTCGGAAACAGTCACCTGCATGGAAGAACTGAAAAAAAGCGGACTGATCAAAAGCTGGGGTGTATCCAACTTTGACACAAGCGATATGAAGGAGCTGTTTTCCATTCCAGGCGGCGAAAATTGCGCTGTGAATCAGGTACTTTATCATTTAGGTTCGAGAGGAATTGAATTTGAGCTGCTGCCCTGGCTAAAAGCGCATAACGTGCCAGTGATGGCCTATTGCCCCCTGGCCCAGGAAAGCTTGCTCAAGCCTGAACTGTTTAAAAGCCGGGCGGTGAATGCGGTAGCAAAAAAATCTGGCGTTACACCAGCTCAGGTGCTGCTGGGATTCATCTTACGGGATGAGGCGCTAATCCCCATACCCAAGGCCGGCAGCATACAGCACGTGCGGGAAAACGCCGCCATGCTGCATATTCCTTTGGATGATGACGATATCCGGCTGCTGAATGAGGCCTTTCCGGCACCTCATTATAAAACGCCGTTGGATGTGGAATAAAAGGATAAGAAACAGGGTGTTCGCGGTTTGCGAAAGCCCTGTTTCTTTGTTGGTTTGTTTAGTCCAACACCCTGTAGCTCTCATTCTGATAAGCTATCAAGCAACTGATAAGCCCAATAACACCCGTGAATAAAAACATAACCGCAATTCCAGATCCGCTGCCTGTGCCGACCAAGCCGGAAAAGAAATGGGCAAGGCCGGTATCCAAACCCATAAAAGGTTCGAACACGTTGTCAGCCAGATATCCGCCCAGGAACAAGCCCAGGGGAATGGTACTGTATTGCAGCGTATCCCGTGTAGAGAAGACGCGGCCCTGCAACTCTTTGGGTACGTTGGTGCGCATCAAGGTGGTCAGATTGGCATTGATAAACGGCAGAGGCATATTGCCTGCAAAGGCCGCGAACACCCAAATGGGTACGCTCCTGCCCAGGGACCAAATTAAGTCGCACAACAGAAACGATAGGGCACAGGAGCCAAAGATAACTTTGGTTCGGCTTTTGCTAGGTTTCAACAGCGTGACCAGAATACTGCCGGCCAGTGTACCTAAGCCAACCGCCGTGGAAACCAGCGTCAGTGCCGCCTGGCTGTTGCCGGAGCGCTTTAATATCATGACCGGCAGCGTGCCAAAGCCGGTCATGTAAGCCAGCAAATTGATAAACGCAAAAAAGAAAACGATGTTCAGTATTGCCCTGTGTTCTTTGAGATAAGCGTAGCCGGCCAGGCAGCTCTTCCAGAACTTTTCCTTTGCCGCCTGAACCTTTACCGGCAGTGCCGGTATGCGGATGAAGAAGGCCAGCGAACAAAAGGCAACTGCAAAAGTGGATAGGTCTATGATGAAAATGGTCCTCAGCCCACCCAGCGACAAAAACACCGTTGCCAGCGCTGGTGCAGTCACTGTTACCAATGAGTTGGCAAAAGCCTGCAGGCCGCCAACGCGTACATATTGTTCTTTTGGTGCAAGCAAACTCACCGCCACATAAGAGGCAGGACACTGGAAGGCGTTCATGCAGCTGATAATTAAGTTCACAATATACAGGTGGCTAATGTGAAGCATGCCTGTTTCATGAAGAAGAAATACTGCCATCGTGCCCAAAGCAGCCACCAGGTCGCTTATAAGCATGATGCGTTTTTTATCCCACTTGTCGGCCAATGTTCCCGCTATAAAGCAGAAGAAGATGGAGGGCAGGTAGGTGAAAAATGTAAGCAGTGCCACGCTTGTGGCCGTGCCTTGCTTGCTGTAGGTCCATAATACCAGTGCATAACTGGTCATGGCGCTGCCAAGGGAGGATACCGCTTGACTGCTCCACAAAATCAAAAAGCTTTTCAGCCCGCTAAATGTATGGAATGCTTTCATAGCCTTGCTCCTTCAAATCAATATGTTTTGATTTTCGGTGATGCAAGGCCCAATTCGGACGGGGGTTTAGTTTACCACTCCACGCACATCCCGTCCTTCATCAGACCATGCATGGAGCAAAGGCAATGCAAAGCTGCATATACATCATGCCTCGTTAAAGAATTATCGAAACCGGGAGAAGTGTAGCACAAAATCTGTTCATCCGCAAGGGATACGTCAGCGAATTACCCTGCCAGTGCTTTTGCCACGGCAGAAATGGCTGCCTCTAGTCCCTGCACGATATCACTAAGGGCCATGGAGAAGCAAGGTTTCTCTTGCCTTTGTGTTTGTTCATGTAAGTACGGTACATGAATAAAGCCACCAAGCATGCCGGGGTACTTTTTTGCCATCAGGTGAAGCACGTGATACATCAAGTGATTGCAAACAAAGGTGCCGGCGGTATTGGAAACCGACGCCGGAAAGCCGGCAT
>JAEWSC010000043.1 GCA_023398575.1 Bacillota bacterium
CCCCCGCTACCATAGATGGTTATACGCTTTCCGGTGAAGGCACAGTCAATGTTACTGTTGACGCCAGTGGCAAAGCCAATCCTGAATCTGTGACCTTTAACTACAATCCGCCCGCCACCGCAACCGCAAATGTGCTTGTTTACTATAAGGGCACTGACGGCAAGGATTTAGGCGGTACCAGTGTCGTCGCCACCCATGGTATAGATAACCCCATACAAGCCCCCGCTACCATAGATGGTTATACGCTTTCCGGTGAAGGCACAGTCAATGTTACTGTTGACGCCAGTGGCAAAGCCAATCCTGAATCTGTGACATTCAATTATGCACCGGTCCCCACCCCCACACCAACCGCCATCCCCATCGGTTCCCCCATCGACCTATGGGCTACAACAAACAGCAAGGTGAACTTCCGCAGCACACCAGCCATAGCAAACAATAACGTGATTAAAAGCTTGTCCAAGGACACTCACGTCTGGATGTATGAATCACAGCTCACCGCTGCCGACGAAGTATGGACTCGCGTGCGCGTGGACGGTCAGGACGGTTACATTAAAACAGAATTCCTGGAAATGATGACAAAGGCTCAAAGCGACCAATACCAGGCATCGCTGCCCACGCCTATGCCCACCCGTTCTCCCGCACCGAATGTCACTGCAACGCCGGTGCCCTCGGCTACCCCCACGTCTATGCCTGCCCAGTATCAGGGTTACGCACTAACCACCAGGCAGGTAGCGCTTCGGACAGAGATCAGCGATTCTGATCAGAGCATACTGGCTACGCTGCCCCAGACAACACTGGTGAATGTAGTAGGACAGGTCTATCAGGGAACGACGCCATGGTCCCTTGTGACTACTGTCACCAATGTTCAAGGTTATGTGCCGGATGATGCGCTGCGCCGTATCACGCCGGAAGAGGCAAAGTATTATCTGGATCAGCTAAAAACGCCTACCCCCACCATTTCCTCGCAGCCTACACCCACCCCTAACCAGCAGCATGGGTACGCTGCGACACTGGGCGACAATGTGCCCATGCGTGGTGCGGCCAACCCCAACAGCAGCCTGGTCAATATGCTGGCTAAGAATGTTGTAGTGTTTATCAATAGTCAAGAGTACCTGGATGGCGTGGCATGGCATGCTGTGAAGTTTGGCGAGCAATGGGGTTATATCCGCGCCGACCAGCTGCGCTGGCTCTCTCAAGCGGAAACAGATGCGTATCTCAACACGCTCAAGTCGCCTACCCCTCCGCCCTCCTCCGTTACCCCGCCGCCTGTGGGCCCCAACAGCCCTTCCAGCTATGGTTATGTCTCAAGCAAGAGCGTTAACTTCCGGTCTTCCCCCAGCACCACCAGCTCCAACAAGATCAGTACACTGAACGAGTATGCGTTTGCGCTGGTATTGAGCACCACCCAGGTGGACGGAAAGACCTGGTATAAAGTGAATCAGGGCGGCAAGGAAGGCTACATCATGGGCGATTACTTCCATGTGCTGACCCTTGCCGAGCTGGAAGACTTCCTGCAGAGCCCCGAATACACGAAGGGTGTTACCGGCGGCACAAACAATAATAACAATACCGGTAACAATGGCGGCAGCAGCGAACTGCCTACCACGCCCGAAGACTGGAACGTAGGCACCTGGACCAACCCCAACTCAGGCTTGAATGCCACCTACGAACCCTTTGATCCCTTCGCGACACCGGAACCGCTGCCCACCGCCTCCCCCAGTCCGACGCCGGAACCCTTTGAAACCCTGCCCCCGCCCACCGATCCGCCTGTAGAAACGCAGTCGGACAGCCCCAGCTTCCTCTGGTTGGGCTTGGGCATTACGGCACTGGCCGGCTTTGGCGGATTGTACGCCTACGCACTGCACAAATCCAACCAGCGTAAGGCCGCTGCAAGAGCCGCCCAACGCAGGGCCGCCATGCAGCAGCAGAACGCGCAAACCGGCGCCCGCCCCTATGCCCGCGCCACCAACGCGCCCATGGTTCCCCCAACTGCCGGAACCCAAACCAAGCAAGCACCTCCTGCCGGCGCGCCAAGGCCGCAAGCCCCGGGCGGAGCTCCCTCCCCCTATAGCCAGCGGCCCGCACAACCGCCGACAGGAACAGGCTCAGGCCAGTATACCTCCAGCACAAGGCCTGTTCAGCCCGGCAGCACGCAAATGCCAAGGCCCTCCCAGCAATCCAACGCCTACGCCCGGCCCCAACAGCCCGGAACGCCCAGTTCCAACCGGCCGGAAGCGCAAGGGATCGCAGGCGGACAAGGCAATATGACTGGTCAGAACGGCGCGAATAGCGCCACCTCCCGTCAGCCCCGCGCTGGCCGGCACACAGGCCCTGACCAGAACGTGCCTACCGATACCAATCAGGACGCATAAATGCTGACCCGGGGAGTTATCTCCCCGGGCTTTCTTATGAAAACATGCAAAACTATGCCCTCCGCGATGCGAAGGGCATTTTTTCTACTGTTGACTTTTCACTGTGCCGCTGCCAAATCAATAACCATACGCCAGAAACCAGGTACTCACATATCCAGTTGTGCCGTTAACAAGAACAAGCGACCAGTTTGTCCCCTTATCCAAAACCGTCACGCCAGACCCCGCGGGCAGTTTGGATATGACTGCCGCGCTGTTGCTGGGCCCTTTTCGAAAGTTTACATAACTGCCTCCGTTGGGGTTATTGACAACAGCGGCAAAAGGAGCGCCTGTCATTTTCAAATACTTGGTCATCATGTATCCCGTTTTGTCATCTACCTGCACCTTGCACCAGACATCGCCGCTCTGCAAAATGATAACAGGCTTGTAGTTTTTGTACTTGCCAAGAACAGTGCCCGTTGCCGAGGCTGTTTCCCGAAGGTTTAACACCTGCGTGCTTTTGGGATTGTTGACCACGGCATATTGCGATGATCCCCCGGCTTCGGTAAACAAGTACTTTGATGCAATGAAACCCGTATTCTCGCCCGCTTTTACCCTGTACCATTGTTCCCCCTTGAACAGTACATCCACCCTTGTGCCTTCCGGTACCCCTGTGACTACGCTGCCCGTTTCGACAGGCGATTCACGCAAATTGACACCGGCCCCGGTATTTGTACGCACGTACCTGACCGCGATCACAGTGTCATTTCCGGCTGTCAGATAATTGTTCATCATGTAGCCGGTTTTTCCGCCAGCCTGCACCTTGGTAAAATCAGCGCCGGCTTCTATTACCTTGACCCAAGTGCCCGTAGGATAGACACCCAAGACCGCCGCCGTGGTGCTTGCCGTTTCCCGCAGCTTCAGCGACCCGCCTTTTACAGCTAGATACGCATCATCCGCCAGGGAGACAGCCGGATTAAGACAGAGCAATAACGCTGCCGCAACAGCAGCAATCCTTCTTCTTTGCCTGAGCCGCATCATGGCAAATCCCCCTTGGCTGTTCTATATGACAAAAAACATCAATACACAATGCTTTTCGGTTATATCTAACAAAACAATACTGTTTTTTATCAAACATGTCAAGCCTGTTTCCAGCCAAATATTCCTACAAAAAAATTTGTATTTCCTATTGACGCGCTAGGGAATATGTGCTATTATTCAATTCATACTTTACTTGTATGAATTGAGGTGAATGGTGTGCGGTTTTTCTACTCCGCCAGCCCCAGTCCCATCCGCATGACCGGCGGGCGAATGTGCCGATGTCATTCATGTTCAAGATAGACGGATACATTTGAAAATAGAATGACATACGCAAAGGAGCGTTATTGTATGAAGAAGTTGTTTGCTTTGGCCCTTGCCCTGGTGCTTGCCTTGTCCCTTACCGCCGCCTCTGCCCAAACGCTTACCAAAATCGTCATCGGCGCCACGCCGACCCCTCACGCCGAAG
The DNA here is from genome assembly GCA_023398575.1 of Bacillota bacterium. Taxonomy (GTDB): domain Bacteria; phylum Bacillota; class Clostridia; order Christensenellales; family Aristaeellaceae; genus JAEWAH01. The sequence goes on from JAEWSC010000043.1 coordinate 3,856, forward strand.
TGCTGGAACTGGTCAAGGATGACCTGGCCGCGCTGGGCTATGAACTGGAAATCGTTGTTTTCACCGAATATCCGCTGCCCAACCCGGCTTTGACTTCCAAGGAGCTGGATGCCAACTACTTTCAGCATCTGCCCTATCTGAATGCTTATAATGCCACTGTTGCGGAAAACGAACAGCTTATTCCCGCCATCGGCGTACACTACGAGCCCTATGCACTGTATCCTGGAAAGACCAAAACGCTGGAAGAGTTGAAGGAGGGCGGCGTCATCACCGTCACCAACGATCCCTCCAACGAGACCCGCGCGCTGCTGCTTCTGCAAGAAGCCGGCCTGATTACCCTTCCGGAAGGCACCACCCCAGACAGCAGCGTCACCGTGCTGGATATCGTGGACAACCGCCTGAAGCTGGACATTAAGGAAGTAGATGCTGCCACCCTGCCCGCCACACTTTCTGACGCCGATTTCGCCGTCATTAACGGCAACTTCGCACTGGACGCGGGTCTCAGCCCCGCCAAGGATGCCATTTTTGTGGAGCCTGTGGACAGCGATGCCGGCAAAACCTATACCAACTATGTTGTTGTCCGCCCCGAGGATAAGGATGCCGATTTCGTCAAGGCTTTGGAAAAAGTACTGCTGACCAAAAAGGTATACGACTTCCTGCTGACCAACGAAAACTTCAAAGGCGGCGTAATCCCCACCTTCACCGCTGCGGAATAATCCCCATCACTCTCCCTAGTCGCCCGGCAGATGCCGGGCGATTTTTTTGCCTTGGAATGCTATAATGAAAGAAGCCTCAAAATTGTTAAAACCTTTTTTATAACCGCCTATTGTCTACCTCAATAAATATCCGCAAAAAGAAAGGTGGAATAAGCCGCCGTGCAGACGTTATCTTTTGTCGCCGCCAAGGAGGATGAGGGAAAACCCATTGCACAGGTGGTTTTCGCCCGTCTGAAGGTCAGCCGCCGCTTGTTTGGCAGCATCAAGTTTCAAAACGGCCTGCTGGTAAACGGCATTCCCACCCATACCAGCCATAAGATACATGCCGGCGAGACAATTACCCTTTTACTGCCAGAGATTGCCGTGTGTGGCCGTTTGCCACAATCCGCACCCTTGGACATTGCCTATGAAGACGCAGACCTGCTCATCGTGTCAAAGTCCGCCCCGCTCCCCAGCCAGGCTTCTATAAGGCAGGGAACTGATACGTTGGAAAATTTCGTAGCCGCTTATTTATCTGCCGAAGGCCCTTTTGTGTTTAGGCCGGTAAACCGTTTGGACAAGGGCGTTAGCGGCTTGATGGTCATCGCGAAGAACGCCTTTACGCAGCACCGGCTACAATGCGCGCTGCATACGCCATCCTTTGTCCGGGAGTATTTGGCAGTGGTGGAAGGTACACCGCTCCCATCTGCCGGCATTATTGATGCGCCTATCGGCAAGATGACGCCTGCGGGTATCAAGCGCTGCATAGCGCAGAATGGAAAACCCTCCGTCACCCACTATGAGATATTGGAAACAATGAAAACAAGAAGCCTGATTAAGCTGCGCCTGCAAACAGGCCGCACACACCAAATCAGGGTACATCTTGCATCCATTGGCTGCCCGGTAACGGGTGATTTTCTGTACGGCAGCGAAACGAATGAACTTCCCGGCCGCATCGCGCTGCATTCTTTTCATGTGGCGCTTTTCCACCCAATCACCAATAAGCTCATCGACCTTCATTCAACACTGCCGCCGGAAATAAAAAAACTGTTGAAATAAAACGCGCCTGGGCTTTATGCCCAGGCACCCTGCACCCCGCTGTTATAGTTATACAAAAAATCTCGCAACCCCACTTCCTAGCAGGCGGGCAACGCCTACTTTCCACGTTTTCCGCTTGAGTGGAATGTAATAGGTTCGACCCGGCTCCAGCCAGCCCTTACCCTTCCAATAGGCATAATCAAACGGATTGCTTTGCTGATAGCTCTTTTTATCCCAGCAAATTTGCTGCACTCTGAAGGCGATTAGGGAATACCAGCCGGGATCACAATCCGTACCACGAACCAAATCCTGCATAAATGCATCCGCTGCACGACGGATGGATTTTCCATGTTTTTGAGCCAGCTCTTCCTTTATCGTCAGCGCTCCTGCCCGGAATTTTGCCCTGCCGCATACACGCGCTCCCCAAGCACTGAAGGCAGTCGCCATGGTTTTCAGCGCGTGATTGGTGGAGCCCCCGCCGGACGTAGTGATCAAATAAGCGCACTTGCCCATCAGCACCGGCCGGTGGCAGAAAAACGCCAGCCGATCGATCCAGTTTTTCAGGATGCCGTTCACATCCTCCACATATACAGGGCTGGCAACCAGGTAACCATCCGCTTCCAGCATCCTGTCACGAATTGTGAGCAAGTCATCTTTCAAGGGGCATTTGTCTTCGCCCCGGTCAAAGCACAAGCGGCATCCCCTGCAGGTTTGAACATCCATACGGCCAAGGGAAATACGCTCGATGGAAAGGTCTATCCCCTGCCTTGCGGCATTATTTCTCAACTGCTCCTCTACAAGCGATACAATGCGGCTGGTATTGCCATCCATACGATAGCTGCTGATAATGGACAGTATCTTCATGGATTTCACCCCTTGCGCGCTGAAATGATCTATCCGTTCGCGAAATTACAATATTCTGCGGCACTCCATATAATACCGCTTTTCATGCGCCTCGCCCATGGAAAAGGTCTTGCGGGGCAGCGCCCCATCCTGCCGAACAGCCGGCAGCAGCGCCGATTTATCAAGGCCGGGTACCAAGAAGCCCACCGTACCAGGCTTTTTGCATAAGTCTTTCACTGTATTTTCACCATGAATATAGTCAATTTCCGCCTCCGGATGGCGGCTTAAATAGTCATCCAAGAATTTTTGCAGCGTACCCACCGGGAGTGATGCTTCCGGATGAATCACAGTTACCCTCTTTTCATCAGAACCATACAGCACAGTGATTTCATGACCACCGGAGGCACTGGCAGTATCGGCAAGGGTCATTCCCCGGCCCTTGCAATAAGCAGCCCAATCGTAAAGCAGTGCGCCGCCATCCGCATGGAACACGACGCGGTGGATGGGATGGAACAAAAGTGCCTCATCATGTATGTTTTCCACCTCCGCCAAGGCGAACCTGGCGGGATGCAGCTTTGCTTCATCAGCGGGCAGCGACTGCTTCACATTCTCCCAATGGGCTTTGGCGGTGGCCAGGGAATGATTTCCGTCGCCTACGGCCATCAGCAAAGGATTGTCCGCAGGCAGCTTTTGTTTGAGCGCGATAAGGGCATTGTACACGCCTTGTACAAGCGCAGGCTCCATAACCGCCCAGCCTTTTACATGGCCGCCCCCTGCCATCAACTCCACATCATACAAGGGAGTAAGACTATCCCGCAGGTGATACAAAGGCTCAATGACCGTCCTTTGTATATCATCCAGCAGCAAAAGCACGTGGGGGCTTTCCAGCGGCGCGTTTTCCCGCACCTTGAGCCTGGGCGGGATGCGGGAGAGAATGGTCCCTTCCGTTGCGCGTACCATAGAGCGTGACCCTTGCTGAAAATCATATCCTTCAAGATCCACCTCGGCAATCAACCCTAACCGGGAACCGCTTTGCGTCGTTCGCTCCGTAAGGATAAAACCTTTTGAAACCACTTCCTTTAAAATGCCTTCCTTCAGATATTTTTCCATGGTTTCATGAATTTTCGGAACGCGGACGTCGCTTTGCCCAAGATACATTTCAGGCAGCGTGATATGCAGCGTGGAAGGCATTTCTCCGACCACGTCCTCTACCCCCTGCCAATACTCTGGCTGGGAAGTATACTGGTCGCAGGCCACCACAGCCCAGGCGGAAAGGTCGACAAACGGCGCCGGCAGTAGTATATCCGCCGGCGCAATGGCTACATCCTTCCACTTTTCAATCATAAAAGGACACCTCGTTTCACTGATATGCAATAAGGATATGTGTTTGATCTATTCAAAGGAAATTAAACCGCTACTTGCCAGAAGGAGAGATGTCAAGGGGTGGATCAGACATATTCGTCAACAGAACAAAGGCCTCCGCCGGGCCGGAAAGATAGGCGCTTCTTTGGTCTTCCTCTGCCAGCATGACGGGCATTCGATCGTGAATAGGCCGCACCTGCTTACCCGCGGGGCGGGTAAGAATCGTAAAAACCTCCCGGCCATCCTCCATCTTTTTATAAACCCCGGCCATGTACATCAGCGGGCCTTTTTGCAGCGCAATGGCCATTTTGTCCTTTGTCTTTTTGCCTAGGGGCGAATGCCGCCACTCAAAGAACCAGTTGGCGGGAATCATGCAGCGGCCAGCCAGAAAGGAAGGACGGAAGAAGGGTGACACAGCCACCGTCTCCTGCCGGGCGTTGATCACCGGCGGCTTTTTTTCCCAATGGGGGAACCCCCACTGCATCAGCCGCGCCGTATAACCACCTTGACCGTCAGGCAATAGCACAGGCGCCATTTGCCCGGGAAATATTTCGCCGGGCATGAAAGTCATCCCTTCCAGTTTTTCCAATATGGCACGCATTTGCGGATCGCTTGCATCCAACATAAGATAGTATCTTCCGCACATGTTGATACCTCCCCGTACCCGTCTCCTTTGTAAGCAAAATGCACCGTCAGGCAAACAGCGCCCGGATATCCGCCTCGGAAAGCTGGGTAGGCATTTCTTCGCCGGCGGTAATCAGTTGATCAAACAGTGCCCGCTTCTTTTTGCCAAGCCGGGCCACCTGCTCCTCGATGCTCAAATGGGTAATCAGGCGAATTACCTCTACCTTGCGGGTTTGGCCGATACGGTGGGCCCGGTCAGTGGCCTGGTCTTCGGCAGCGGGGTTCCACCAGGGATCATAATGGATCACCATATCCGCCCCGGTCAGGTTAAGACCCGTGCCCCCAGCCTTCAAGGAGATCAGGAACACCTGCCCGTCACCGTTGTTAAAGCTGTCAGCCAGCTCGAGCCGCTTTTGCGGTGGTGTTTCGCCATCCAGATACAGGCAGGAAATGCCTTCCGCCTCTAGGTTTCGGCGCAGTATTTTGAGCATGCTGGTGAATTGGGAAAATAACAGCACCCGCCGGCCTGTTTCCAGCGCGCTTGGCAAGATTTCCAGCAGCAGGTCCAGCTTGCCGCTCGCCCCCGAATAATCCGGCAGGCACAGGGCAGGATGGCAGCAGATTTGCCTCAACTCTGTGATAGCGGCCAAGACTTCTGTACGTCCCCTGTTAATCCCCTTGGTGCGTAAGAGATCATCGACCCGGTTCCGCAGGCGAAGCAACGCCGCTTGATATACCCTGTTCTGCTCCAATGTCATTTCCGCCATAAGCGTGGTTTCCAGCTTGTCGGGCAGCTCCGTCAGCACATCCTTTTTCAGGCGGCGCAGGAGGAAGGGCCGAATCTTTTGCCGCAGCGCTTCAACATTGCGTCCATCGCCATGCTGGCGGACAAATCTGGCATAGTTGAGCAGATAGCCTGGCAGCACATAGTCAAAAATGGACCACAACTCACCGGTGTTGTTCTCCATGGGCGTACCGGTTAACGCCAGCCGGGTTTGTGCCTTTAATTGTTTGACGGCCACAGCGCCGACGCTGGCCGCATTTTTGATATGCTGGGCTTCATCTAATATGGCAAAGCGGAAGTCGATATCGCAAAGCAGCGAAATATCTCTGCGGATCAAAGGATAGGAGGTGATCACCACATCGGCCTTGCCGCCTTCCTTCATCTCTTCAATCTGCGCCGCCCGGGCCGCCTGGCTGCCAGAGAGCAGTACCACGCAAAGGCCGGGAGCAAAGCGCTTTAGCTCTGCCTGCCAGTTATAGCACAGTGAGGTAGGCGTCACAACAATGCTGGGCAGGTGCTTTTCTTCCTGCTTTGCCGACCACCATAAAAGCGCGATAATCTGTATGGTCTTTCCAAGGCCCATATCGTCGGCCAGTACGCCGCCCATTTTCAATTTATGCAGTGATTGCAGCCAGTAAAAGCCTCGCTCCTGATAGGGCCTAAGCATTTTTCCAAGGGGTGCGGGGCAGGACTCGGTTGTTTTTGCTTCCGGCGATGTCAGGGCAGCCACCGTATCCCGGACGCTGTCTTCCACTGTGATGGGCAGATTCTTTTGAGCCAGCAGCGCATGCAAATAGGCGGTGCGGCAGGCCGCCAGGGAGAGCGTGCTCCCGGATGCCATATCGATATTCTCTGCCTGGGCGCTTTCCACCAGCAGATCGGCGGCATCCTGCCACTGATCCATGGCGCTCAGGTCCAGGAAGGAACCATCCTTGAGCCGAAAGTACTTGCGCCGCAAATGCAGCGCCTGCAAGATGGATAATATCTCCTGGCTGATCTGGCCGTCTTCTAAAAACTCCAAGACCAGCTGGCCGCCGGAAACCTTCATGCTGCCCTGAAACTTTGGCCGCCGTGGCGTCATGCGCCGAAAATCCTGGCTGGCAAAGATTTCGCACAGCGTCATCAGCCGGTGTACACCCTCTGACACAAAAAGGAAGATATTCTCCTGACCGCTTAAATACACCCGTCCCTTGCGCACATGAAAGCCGGCATTGGCCAATTCATCCAGCACAGCCCGCTCGGCGCTGGCATCACGCATGAGCAGCCGCGGTTCGCCCTCCGCCATCTCCTGGTTGGGGGCGGCAAAGGGATCAATTTCATGGGGGCCATAAGCAAAAACGGTGCGGGCCACGACCTCCTGGCCCACCCTGTCCAAATAGACCTTGGCATTAAGCGGCGTGCGCACAATATGCTTTTGCAGCGACGCGTCCAGCTCCACCACACCGGTTAATTGCAGCCAAGGCACCAATTCGCTGATGACCCGCGGCGCTTCACGGCCGGCAAAGTCGAAAACGGCGGTCCCTTCATCCTCCTGGGCAAAGAGAACCGCAGCTACACTCTGCTGCATTTTATTAAGACCAACCACTTCCCCGTTTATCCACACATATGCGCAATCAGGCGTTAGTGGCAGCCATTCTACCGGCACCTGAGCCGTGATGGAAATGGTTCTGGCGCTGCCTGCGACTTGATAGTTCAACGGAATCTCTTTTTCCTGCACCTGGGCCACATGATAGGCTACACCGCCTACCGCCATGCGGAAGGGCATGTGCTTGAGCTGATTGAAAAGCGCCAGTGCAAAGCGCCCTGGCAGGCGCATGGTGCGGGCTTCCATGCCATGCTGGGTAACGCCTACTTCCTTTTGTGCCTGGCACAGCGCCCGCAGGATATCCAGCACACTGTTTTCGCGAGGGGTAAAATGCATCCATTCTGGATGGAACACAAAACCCTTGCCAAAGGGCAGAGAAGTATGCTGATCGATAGCATCCAGAAATTGTGGCAAATGCCGGACGACATACAGCCGGTCCTCGCCCACGCGAATGCCAACCCGAAGAGCTGGCTGGCCGCCAGGGTCGCGTTCCAGCATGAGGGTAATCTCCATGCGGACAGTGCCGGCTTCGGGCAGCGCCCCTTCCATAGCTTTTAGCAGCAGTGGCCCGCCCAGGGCGGCCTTGCGCTTCTCTATATCCTTCCATGCGCCGGTCTCCCGGGCCATCAGTGTGGCGGCTACCACATGGCGGCAGGCACCCGTCCTGTCATGCATTTCGCATGTGCAGGATGCTGGAGCGTCGGCCCTTAATGTAACTTCACGCCTTGGTGTGCCGGCAACCACAAAACGCAGCGATTCCGACCCGGAAGATAAGGGCCGCACGCCGCCCCGCTGATATAAAAGACTGCCGGCATTAAATTCGTCTTCCCCTGCCAACTGCCTTAATCGCTGGGGGCCTTGAGACATCGTACGTTCACGCTCCCAATAATTGCAAAAATTTGGTCGTCCAAAAAACGCGCTATCCTTATTCTATTCTGCCCGCAGTGCCGATTTCCTGCCGCAAAAACGAGACCATTTCATTTTGCACACCAGCTTTACAAAGCAACCGCCCTTTTCAACACTTTCATTTGCATGTAAAAACATACCTGTCCAACTTGTTTATGCATCCCGCAGTCATCCATGCAGCCCTATCAGTCGGATCAAAATGGAATATGAATGAAAAATCAATCCCGCAGCCACGCATATTCTTGTAGCCGCGGGGTATGATATCATTGGGGCAGATAATCCGCAAAAGGATTATTTCGAACCGGGCATGAAGGCCTTTCATTCCTTTTTTCAATGTAGAGCGTGGAATGAGAAAGCGCCTGTGTAGATGTGAGAGAGAAAAAGAAGCTGTGCATGCTCCCGTTCGATTGCGGCAAGCAAAGCCTATCCGATTTAAGGAGGCTTACTTTATCCCGCAGGCCCTGAAAGGATATACCGTAATGGTATATCCTTTCTTTGCGGTTTCCTTCTGTTCTATTTTTGACGCAGTTTCCTCTTTATTCTTTAGCCATTTTTCTCTTATTTGTCTGGATCGCGATTGAGCACATTAATCTGCTCCGCAAACTCCTCCGCCGGCAATTGGCCCGTCCAAAACTTCACCAGTGCGTCCTCGTGCATATCGAACTGAAGCATTGGTGCAAAGCATACCGTGCCCGTATAGTTATCCAAGTCTTTAAGATACCCCGCTGTGACAGTCAGGGGGGAGGAAACCTCTTTGGGATTGTAGGTTCTGGGCACAACATCTGTTAGAAGATCCGCATTCCCCATCCCGTTGAGCCCCCTGTCCGCCAGGTCATTTTCTATACGGCCGATGATCTCACTTAGCCACGGGCTGTCCGCGCGAACAACAGAGATACTTGCAACACCTCGCATCAGCTCTGGCTGGTCGTTTGTGATACGGAAAGGTACGGTGTGGGATAAGCCATAGTCCCTGCCGGCGTTGTAACGCTCCCCGCCGCTGTAGTTTTCAAACAGTTGCAGTATGTTATGGCCCTTCTTCTCCATGGGCTCCGCTTTAGATAACCGAAGGCCGACATCCTGTGTGCGATTGAGCAGCGCAATGAATTCAGGCGTATTGAAATTCAGCGTTTCCCCCGCATGATACTGCTGCATCTCCCAGGTGCTTATCAGCATATCCAGCAGCCAACGAACGTAGCGATTCTTTGCGCCTTTGCCAAAATAAAGCGTATCCGCAACACAGATATTCGCTTCAGGCTTTTCCTCAATTCGTTCCATCCACTCTTCTAGAAAATCCAGCAGCTCTGTGTAGCTCCCAGGCACATCCTCTTTCGTTAAGCCCGCTGCGTCCCATGCATCCTGCCGCCAATACATCGGTAAAAAAGTCACGATTCCGTCTAATCCCGCAAGCCCGACAATTTTGCCATCCTCGGCGGTGACAAGGCGCTTGATGTCAGGGCGCAGGCGATTCGTCCACGCCCGAATGATCTCGCTGCTTGACAGGTCTGCCAGCAAGCCGGCGTTTTTAGATGCCAAAAAGTCTTCACTTCCGGTGTAGAAGTTGTAAAGATCGGGGGTGTTATCACTTTTAACAATTGTCATGTAGTCGTCCCATCCGTAGTAGGGCATGGTTGTCTGTATACAATGATCCTCCCAATAGTCGGTTCCAGCGACTGCTCCGCCCAACCGCAGGGGCAGACGTGTGTCCTCCGCCAGTGCAGCCGAAGAAAGCAGAATGCATATCATAAGCAGAAAAGCGTAAATGTGCTTCATAGATTCCTACCTCCTGAGAAGGTCAGTCCGGATGTAGAAGGAAATACATTCGGACTGCCATCCATTTTATTTTACAGAAACCTTCACCGTTCCGTCGGTCACCATCAGACTATCTGGCAGCTTATCCAGCGAGGTCATGGTTTCCAGCTCTTCTTGCAGATCGTATGTAAATGCAGAGCCAGACATATTGAGGCCCGCCGGCAAAGCATTCCCTTCACTGTCGCAAAGGGTAAGGCTATACAGCGCTCCTACTGCTGAATCCGGGGTTGTGCTTTCTTTCATGGTAAAGGTGCTGGTCAGGTAGATACCTGTGACATACTGCTGGGCGTATACGCTTACCAACTTCATCTTGCCCAGTTCGGCATCGCCTTGCGGCAGATAGGTCTTTTCGTTAAGCAGAGGCGCCACAGGAAGCGTAATATTTTCACGCATCTGCCACTTGTCGATGATCTCTCCTGAGTTTGGGTCGAACTGCGTGACAGACATGTAGAGGGTCGCGGGCAGATCATCCTTGACTGATTTTGGCGTGAGCACGGGCATGTTGAAGTATACGATGGAGCCGTCTTCGTTCCACATCGCATCCTCCATAGCTTCGCCGCCATCATACTCCGGGTCAATCTCGACCAGCGCGCGAACACCATAGAGGGGCAGGTTCAACTGCTTGGCGGCTTCCAGCCAACTGAGGCCGGAATCCAGATTGTAGCGCTCAAGCACCGTGCTGCTAATGGAATCGACTGCTTCGTAAACGTTTGTATCATCTGCGTACAAAACCTCCACGCCATCTGTAGTGTTAATTTTGGCAGAGCTCATGACAATGCGTTTGTCTGTAAGCAACTGATTGAACGTAAAAGTCATGGGGCCTACCGTAAACTGTTGTGGTGTGGTGGCAGTTAGCACCTCCTGCGCCGCCTTTGGTACGGTAATGCCAAACCTCTCGCCGAAATAGTCTACCCAGCCCAGTTGGGTTGCCGCAATAGCGGCTGCCACAGTCGCAAGTATCAGCACGATGGCAAGAACCAACCCAAGCGATAGCTTCTTTTTCACTTTGATTTCCCCTTCCCCGCCATTTCGGATGCGCTGCGCGAGGAAGGGATCGCCATGCAGGTCGGAAAGGCAAGTATCGATAGTGCGAGTGATCTTTTCCTGCACTTCCTGTTCAGTCACTTAAACCGCCTCCATTCAATGCGCTACGCAGCCTTTCTTTGGCTTGTTTTAATCTGTGAGAAACAGTGACTTTGGAAATTCCAAGTATTTTGCCAACCTCCGCTATCGTCATTCCCTGGTAGAAGTAAAGCAAAAGGACTTCCTGCAGCTTGCTTGGCAAGCCCATTATTTCACTTGCCAGGCTGCAATCCTCTTCTCGAGGGATAACAAGTTTTTCAACCAGCAGCTCTGGCGTTATGCGCCGGTCCATATGTCTGAACCAGCCTGAACGCTGCATATCGCGGCAAGTATTAATGGCGATTTTCATCAGCCAGGATTTTTCGCTGCCTTCCCCACGAAAATTCGCAATGCTTTTATACGCCTTGAGATATGTTTCCTGCACAGCATCCTCTGCCATTGCTCTATCCTTTAGATAGACATAGCACATACGCAGCAGCGCAGTTTGATATGCTGCTACAAGATGATCGAATTGCGTTTCATGGATGATGTCCGGGCCCTTGACAGCTTCCATCTGCGCACCTCCTTACATCCTTATAGACGGATGGAGTTTGCAAAACAGTAAAGGAGATTCATAATTTTGTATTTTGACATTCCCAAGAAGAGTAAATTTTTGTGCTATATCATACAGCTATATTTCCGCATCAGCCAGTGGTACGACTGTGTCCAAACAAGCTTTGTCCAACGCCTCGATTTCAAACAGAGAAGCGTAGAACCTTCCCGTCAGTATAAGCTCATTATAGAAGATGATGTGATGCTTCATCAAGAAATCGCTTCGTAATTTTCCGATAGATGAGTCGAATAGTTTTACGAAAACCAGATTGTAGATGATATCCTTATCAGGGCGAGCAACGTCCGCGGCCTTCTGTATACTTATGAGAAGCTTCTTGTCCTGGCTAATGAGATAAAAAGCTGATGGAGGATACATCCCTGCTTCCGAGTGATTTGAACGATCCATGGGCATAACCATTCCCTGTGATCAGGTTGCTCGATATGTCTATACACAAAAATGTGCTTATGAATTACAAAAGCATACCTGCAAACATGCCAATCTTGCCTCTTTCATTTCAGTTTTAATGTTGCATGTAAAGATGAAAACCGGGGCATGCCTCAACAGTATGTCTTTTTTGTTCAGCAAAAAGTGGCTGCTCCTCCTATGCCATCCATCTCACTTCAACCATACAGATTCATATGCATCAAAAAGCACCGCCTTCTGCGCAGCACATTTTACTGCGGACAAGAGGCGGTGCTTGGATACAATCCAAACCCAATGCTTGGAGTATCTTCATTATAAAGATTACTTCAAAGGCCTGATCAAAATAAGCGGCGTCAGCTCGTCCCCCTGGCCGGAGGGGTTGTCCTTCATGGATTCTTGAAGCTCCTCATCAGTTAGCGGCATATTGCTCGACTTGCCCAGTTGATCCCGCTGAATGTCGTTGGCATCCATCAGTACAACAGGAATGCCTGTTTCCTGGCTCAGCTTTTCACACAGCTCCCCGGCGTTTGCAGGGTTGATCAGCGCCAGGCTCTTGTACACTTCAAAGCTGGAACGGAAATAGAAGCCGTCGATGCCGCCCACACCCTTGCCGCATACCTTATAAAACACACCGCGCACCCCAAAGGGCTTGGTGACAGCGCTCAAAAACGCGGCCAGCAGCACCCTGGGCAGCCCGCACATATCAATCACCAGCTGCAGCTTATAGGGTTCATGCATGCCTACACCGGTATGGTTGATGCCCGCGAAGCGCCACAAAAAATTGGCCCAGAAGCCGGGCTTGACCTCGTCCTTGGTCTTTACGCTCTCCACGCACATGCACATAACCTTTGCGCCAAAAGAAAGCACATCCCCAGGCTGATATAGGGGCATAACATACCGGCGCACAAGCTCCGCCTGGCTTTCGCCCCGCTTGACAAAATGTGTCTGAATTGCATAGCGTTCATACTTCCGCCCGCTGGCGCCTGTGATGGTTCCCCGGTCGAAATAGACGATGCCGTCCTTCTCCCGCCGTTGTGTATCCAAATTGCGGGATGCAATAATGCCCATTCCGCCTTCCTCCATTTGCCACAAAACTTTGGCCCATTGTACTATTAAAAGTAAAGCTTGTCAATTTTCAGGGTGCGCCAACAGCCTTATATTCATTCGCTTTTCGCAAAAAGAATATGCAAAAACAAAAAAAGAACGGGCCCCCCGTCCTTTTCTGTGAACTTGCGGCTATCATGCCACCGCGCATCCGGGACGCAGCTATTAGCCCCGACCTTCCGCGCCCTCCGGCGTCACGCCCGCATCCTTTGGAAAGGAGAGATGCTATTGACCACAGGTCAAACGGCAGCTTTTTGGGGTTCCGTTATTTCCCGGAGCAATTGGCACTGCATTTCATCCAGCCGGCGGCCGATTTTCACAGCTTCTTCGATATCGCCCTGAATGTAGCAGTTTTCCAGTTTCCAACGCAGCAGCTTCTCTTCATTCCGGTGATCCGCTTCTCTCAATTTTTTCTCCTCCTCTTTATTAAAAAAGTTATGGCATACAACATATTGTATAGCCTCTCCTTTCCATGTACAGCATAAACCGTATTTCGTCGCAATGCAACAGCGAAAGCAGGGAGCTTTTGTCGAAGGGTGTCAAGTTAAAAAATATTTATAAATGTAATTGAATATACCACCTTTTGATTATACAACAGCGCCATATACAAGATATGGTGGTTGTGCTAGAATAGAGCCAAATTGATAAGGAGGGCATCAGCATGAGCGAAGTTCTTGACATGAACAGCATGGGCTACTTCACACCTCAGACAAATGCGGGCGGCGGCATGGTGGCAGTGATCATCCTTTCCATCATTGCAGCGGTGGTTCTGGCAATTGTTTTTCTGCCAAAGTCCAAGCGGGGAAACTACACCGGCTTCCTGAATGATTTGTATGAATTCCTCCATTTTACAAAATACTGGATTCCTTCTATCGTTCGTTTCCTCTATCTCTTCATCCTCTGCTACGCTGTGATCGGCGGACTGTATACCATGTTTGCCGTCAGCTTCTGGCTGGGGTTAATCACGATGATTGTCCCCCCTGTCATATCCCGCCTGGTGATTGAAGGGCTGCTCGTTCTCTACAGCATCCGCGAAGAGCTGGTCCGCATACGCCAAAGCCTGGATAAAAAGAATCAGGAGTAAGCAACCCGTGCCATATGTCCATGCCGGATATCATCTGCCTGCAAAGTGGCGGAATATCCGGCGCCTTTCATTCATTTTTGAAAGCCAAGGGATTGCAAAGCCTAATCGACCATAGTATAATAATCTTTATAACGCAATGAAGGGCATCCGTCCTTTTTTCCGCTTTTCAGAGAGCGCTTGTCTGGTGAAAAGGCGCAGGCGGCAAAGGATTTCCCAGCCCGGAGCAAGCGGCCAATCCCCGCCGGTTTGCCCCCGATACAGGGCCTCAAGATGGGCGCATAAGCGCCAAGCCGGGTGGTACCGCGAAGCACGCTTCGTCCCTGCACATTTGCAGCGGCGGGGCTTTTTTGTACCCCTGCCGCGAATTAGGAGGATGACCATGGCCAAGGAAAAAAATCAGGAATTTGTGCAGCACATTACGCCCAGGGACGTTGATTTCTCCCAATGGTATACGGACGTAATTCTTCAGTCGGAATTGGTGGACTATGCGCCTGTGCGGGGCTGCATGATCATCAGGCCCTATGGCTACGCCATTTGGGAGCGCATTCAGCAGGAAATGGATACCCGGTTTAAAGCCACCGGCCACCAAAACGTGTATATGCCCATGCTCATCCCCGAGAGCCTCCTTTTAAAGGAAGCGGAACATGTAGAGGGCTTTGCCCCAGAAGTGGCCTGGGTTACCCAGGGCGGCAGCGAGCCGCTAACCGAGCGGTTGGCCATCCGCCCCACCAGCGAAACCATCTTCTGCGCCATGTATTCCAAATGGGTGCAGTCCTGGCGTGATCTGCCCATGAAATACAACCAGTGGTGTTCCGTCATGCGCTGGGAAAAGAGCACGCGGCCCTTCCTGCGCACCAGTGAATTCTTATGGCAGGAAGGCCACACCATTCATGCCACAGCGGAAGAAGCCCAGGAAGAAACCATGCAGATGCTTTCTGTGTACCAAGAAGTGGCCGAAAAGGAGTTGGCACTGCCCGTTTACGTGGGTCGCAAGAGCGACAAGGAAAAGTTCGCCGGCGCTCAAGCCACCTACTCCATGGAGGCCATGATGCAGGACGGAAAGGCCCTGCAAGCCGGCACCAGCCATAACTTCGGCACCAACTTCGCCGAGGCTTTCGATATTAAATACCTGGCCAAGGACGGCCAATTGACCTATGTGCATGAAACCAGCTGGGGCGTATCCACCCGCCTGATCGGCGCCATTATTATGACCCACGGCGACGAGCGCGGCCTGCGCCTGCCGCCCCACATTGCACCCACCCAAGTGGTCATCGTACCCATCGCGGCTCACAAAGGTGGCGTAAACGAAGCCTGCCAGAAGCTGGCCGATGAATTGAAGGCTGCCGGCGTCCGCGTTACCCTGGACGACCGGGACACCTACAGCCCCGGCTACAAGTTTAACCACTGGGAATTGCGCGGCGTACCCTTGCGCCTGGAAGTCGGCCCCCGCGATCTGGAAAACGGCCAGGTCATGGCCTGCCGCCGGGATACCTTCGAAAAGCTGGCGCTGCCCATGGACGGCCTGACAGAAAAGATTCAAGCGCTTCTGCAGGAGATTCAGGATACGCTGTATGCCCAGGCCAAATCCTTCCGCAACCAGCGCACCCACGAAGTTCACAACCTGGAGGACTTGTCCAAGGCGGTGCAGATAGGCTTTGCCAAGGCCATGTGGTGCGGCCATCAGGAATGTGAAGACAAGGTCAAGACGGAGTTTAATGCCACCAGCCGCAACATGCCCTTTGACCAGACCGCCATCGGCCACACCTGCGCCATTTGCGGCAAGCCCGCCGACAAGGTGATGTACTTCGCAAAAGCGTACTAAAATAGAGCTAATTTCATCGCAAAGCCCCTTCATGCTGTGCATGAAGGGGCTTTTACAATCAAGGAAAGACCAGCTATAAAAAGTTCAACGGCAAAACTAAATCTCTTTGCCCATGAGCACCATATCACTCCAAGTTTTGAAACCTCTCTTTTTGTAGAAGTCTTCAGTTCTCTCCCCTTTAGATGTGAACAAATAGATCATGTTCACTCCCATAGCAGCTAAACGTTTTTCAAACTCAGCCATTAACAGCGAACCGATACCCTTTCCTTGTAGTGCCAGAGTTACAAAGAAATCCTTGATAAAAAACTGTTTGCAGTTGAAATAAATCTCAGGATTACCAAGAATGACACCGGCAAAATTCTCGTTAAAGCAATTTTGTTCTCACCGCTTCTTTACCATGATCAAATACGCAGGAGGATATGGTATGGAAGAACTGGTACGGGCGGCACTTAGCAAATACATGGGCTTTGTAGCCGAAGCCGAGCTTTACGAGCGGTGGCTATCCGCAAAGGAAAACCCGGAAATCCGAAGGGCTCTTACACTGCTGGAGATGAAGATCACCGCCATTCAAAGCTGGTTCAATCTTTTGAACGCCGATGAGCGGTTTGTGATTCAAATCACATCAATTTGCTCACGACTAGTGGTTACAAGTAAGACTATCAATTTGGAGGCATTTCTTATCGAAATGCCTCCATTCATATTTACTATCATGATACTGGTAGTACAAAGATAATATTCTAGAACCGATAATCCGCAGGATCTGTACCCATCGGTATTGGAAGGGCTTCAATAATTTCCCTGGTTCTAGCATCTATGATGACACGGTACTTTTTATTATCACTGCCATCAGCCCGAAAAAAAACCAACTTCCAAACGGGATGCTCTACGTCGGTTACATCAAAGAAGTAATCTATGCGTCTTTTGCTTATGACTGATTCATCCGCCCCCAAATCAATGATTGCTTGCTGTGCAAGCTTTAACGCTTCTTCCTGGGTAATATCGCCATCTCCAGGTATGCCATACACATGTCGGGTAGCAAGGTAGAAACTATCCCTCTGATTTATATAGTATGGATGGTTTTTTGCAAACTCCTCTACTAGAGGAATCCACTTTTTTGAAAAGGCAGCCTTCTCCTCCACAAACCCTTCCCAGAAGCCTGTTTCGTGGAACCTGATGCCGTAACTGTCGCCAAAGTTCTCACCCGCTAAGATGGTATTAGTAAACTCCATGTCAGCAGGAACGATATCCATATAACTACCATCATACCCGAAGAGCGCTTTGTAAGCCAGTGCATCTTCATGGTACAAATACACTAACCAAACGGGCGCAAAACCATAGCAGAATCTTTCGTGGTATATAAAGTACGCTTCTGCTGTAAACGCATCCAATTGTGACTGTGAAAAGGGATTACCAATCTCACCAAGTGCAAACCTTGCGGTATCGATTACTTGCTCTTTGGCAGCATCATGAGCGCCAGGTTCAGCAAATTTTGCCTCCGACAGAATATCATCATTTCCAGTATATGGAAGAGTATCCGGTGCTTTGAACATGATGATATCGCCCTGCCTGGAAAGTGCGACACTGTATGCACCTGCAAAGGCGTCCGGGTTGCGGAATTCGATCAGCCATACGGGAGCCTCGCCATACTCCCCAGAGATAAAGAAGGTAGTTTCCACAACAGGAAAGTTACTTAGATACTCGGCTATTCCAAATTTTTCACTCAGTTTTTTTAGGGCTTGATCCACAGCGTCCTTTTCTTGAATGTCATTTGCTTCAGGCGTGAGGTAAAGCGGCCAATCTGCTTTTTGATGGCCGTATTTTACTAGCAGAGAGGAATATAGTGCTTTTTGTTCATACGTCCACCCCTCGAATTGACCCAATTCGTGCAGCATGATGTTATAGGTGTTTAAAACTTCCCTGCCGGTAAAGTAAGCCTCGATTACCTCCGAAGCCAATACATTCTGCTGATCCTCTGCTAGACTCCCATCAGTAAGCTCCTTTGTTTTCTCCTGATCGACAGGCATACCGTTATCCCGCATGAGCCGAACAAGCTCCACCTTTGCGGCGATTGGCCATTGTTCACTGTATGCACCGTGAGTGTCCTCCAACTGCGCATATCCTCCGAAATAGCCGGATAGCGCGGATAATGCCAACGCCGTCATTGTCACAAGAAGCAAGACAACAACCAATATAAAGGCTACCGATATTTTTTTCTTCACAATTATCTCTCCCCTCACTCGTCCAAGAACGTTTCTCTCAAAACCAGGGCTAGGCTCCATGCCGGACAGGCGTTCATCGATCACCTGGCGGATTCTGTTGTTGCGTGGATGCCGGTTATCCATAGATGCGCCCTCCTTCCAGCGAGCTGCGCAGTTTTTCCCGCGCATGCTTCAGCCTTGTTGATACCGTGGATACCGCTATGCCCAAGGAATCAGCAGCCTCATTTACGCTCATGCCCTGATAGTAGTATAGCAGCACAACCTCCATCAGCTTGCGGGGCAGCTTCATGATTTCTATTATCAGGGTATCATCTTCTATGCGATAGGGCTGAACCGGCTCCGGAAGATTGTCCAGCGTGATGCTGCGGTCTACATAACGAAACCAGGCAGCACGCCGCATATCCTTGCAGGTATTGATTGCAATGCGCATCAGCCATGTTTTTTCGCTGCTATCGCCCCGAAAAGATGCCATGCCATGATAGGCTTTTACAAAGGTCTCCTGCACCGCGTCTTCCGCCAAGGCGGCATCACGCAGGTACACATAGCTCATGTGCATAAGGTCGGTTTTGTACTGCGCCATCAAGCGGCAGAGCTTTTCCTCGCGGATGCTGTCAGGGCCCATGACAACCTCCATCCATCGCTCACCCCTTTCATTCTTTAGACGAATGACACAGCCAAATATTTCAAATCTTTTCACTTTTTTATCCATTATTTTGCTATGCTCTATGTTCGCCTTGTGAACATGCGGTAACGCTCATTAACCATAAGTTTCACTGTACCAAAAATGCAAACAAAGGCTCGCATCGCAATTCTTCCGTTATTCTTCCTGGACTCTTCAATTTTCAAAATCTTCCACCTGATCTACAATATAAGCAAGCCGGGAGGGAAATACAAGCCCGGCAGAAACAAGCAAATATACAAAAAGGAGGTGGTACCATTGGGCAGGAACCCGGCGTGAATGATCCTCGTGGACGAGCTTGGCCGCTGCCACCCTCAAAGGGATGGATGTTCTGCAAGGCTTCATCGCACGTCATAAGATCAGATCTTGTTCATAACCACGGAAAACTCATACTCATCCCAAAACCTAACCAGCGCTTAGGCGTATTAAGCGCACCCAAATTGAAAGGAGAAAAAGAAAATGAAGCATATCAAAAAGATTCTGGCTATTACTCTGGTTGCCATCTCTCTGTCCGCTGTGACCCTCCCGGCATTAGCAGTGAATTTGTCCGGTGCGATTGTGGCAGTACCCGTGGACAAACACTAAATCATCGCGCTACCCCTAGCAGTTCCGGAACTGTTCTCTATACACCAAGTTCTGGGACACTGTTTACCGTGGATTCCGATCTCACGAATTCCACGTGGATAAAGGTGACAAGCTATCGCAAACATGCTATGCGATGAGGAAGTTTATAGATACGAGTACTGTCAATAACCCATATTATCTCTTTGGGAGCAGTAACCTTGCGCAAAGCAGTACTGTCAAAGCGGCTGTCTTTAATCTCCAGTGGGCGTTGAAGCGAGTTGGCTCCGTTAATCCTGGCACCATTGATGGTATCTTTGGCAGTCAGACCTAGGAGGCTGTCGAGCAATTTCAGGCATTGAATAACCTTACTATCGATGGAATTGTAGGGCCTAGCACTATGGATGAGTTGGCTGAAGAGTTGATACTTGCAGATTAATCAGCTTCCTAGAACCCCCAGCCAACTCTGGATTTTTCTAGTCAGAGCCTTCTCGCCGATAAAACGGCGAGAAGGCTCTTTGTGGTTAATTTTACCATTTATTCTGGCGTCTCAGCCGTTGCTTATTAATGTGTCAGCCGGACAATAGGTTTCCAGAATTTCTCCAGTTTCTGACATCATAATCACTCCATAGCTATGAGGACTATCAATTGTTCCAAAATCAATCCGGTAGAAATAGTCCCATTTATCTTTGTTTTTATGTCCGCGCTCAAGCCATACATAGGGAGTATATTGGTTCAGAATGCTTTCTTCTATGCCATATACTTTCATAAGCTCCTTTTTTGCCTTCGCAATTGCTTCTTCCTCAGTCAAGTCACTTGCGGTAGGCAAACGATAGATCGGACTGATGACCAGCTTGTCTTTCAGTGACCACGTATGCATAGGGCCCAGTTCCTTTTCCATTTCAGCAATGGTTTTATTTTTTTCCTCTAGCTTCTGATCTTGTTCTGTTTCCCGCTGCATTTCGTGTACAGGTGATAAGATGCCCAGTTTTTGATCCTCTGTCACCTCCCCAGATTTGGTTAGCAAGACCTTATACCCTTCAATTTCCACGAGCCAGCGAGGATTTTCTATATTGGCGTAAGGATAAACAAAGTACCAAACGTTTGCGCTTTGAACCTGTAATGTGTCCAAAGAAATTCCGTAGGCATCAGACAACGCCTTCGCGGCAATTTCAACGGCCTTTTCTTTGGAAAGGTCTTGGGTGCCCGGGAGAATGTTGAGTTTATCGTCTCCGAGACGACCGAACTTTTGCATGAGCTGACTATACCACGCTTTATCCTCAAGCGACCAGGTTTCCATAGGTCCTTTTACGCTCTCCATGATATCTATGTGTGAGATGGCATCCTCACGCCCGTATTGATCTACGATGATCTGTGTTGCTATTTTCTCTTTCTTATCGTTCGTCAGAGAATCATCAGATAGCTGCTTTAGTTTGTCATCCGGCATCTGTATTCCGTTATTTTTCATCAGCTCCAATAAGTGGAGTTTCTCGTTTAAAGTCCAAGTTGAGAAGCTCCCACTAACCGTTTCAATTGTTACCATGGGCTCAAAAAAAGTTTGCCAGACTGATGCGGCTAATGCTGTAGCCATCGCTAACATAAGCATAACACCAAACACCATCATAAAAGACAACTTCTTTTTCACTTTTTTCCCCTCCAATACGTTGCCGAAAATCATTGCGCGTTCACGCTGGGTCGTGCGCAGGCCGCCAAGGTCGGTGTCTATCGCACGCTTCAAGTTATTCGTCATCGATATCCCTCCCCGTCAGTTTCCCTTTTAGCAATTCCTGCGCTTTTTTAAGCTGCTTATGTACCGCAGACCGGCTGATGGCAAGTGCCTCCGCCGTCTCCTGCAGGGTCATTTCCTGATAGTAGTACAGGAGGATCACCCGCTTGTATTTTTCGGGGAGGTTGTACACCTCTCGAAGCAGGCTGTGGTCCTCCGGAAGCACGGCTTCCACCTTTACCAGCAAATCCTCCGGCGTCTTTGTCCTGTCCATATGCCGAAACCACCTGGAACGGTGATAGTCGCGGCAGACATTGATGGCGATGCGCATCAGCCAGGTCTGCTCACTGCAGCCGTTCCGCCTCTCAAACTGGTCCATGCCTTTCCAGGCCTTCAAAAATGTTTCCTGCACAGCGTCCTGGGCCTGCCCGATATCGTGTAAATAGACAAAGCAAAGCCGGAGAATTGTATCTGCGTATTGGGTGATCCATTGTTCCAATCTCTGCTCACGGATTACGCTGGGTACCGCAACGTTTTCCATGTGATCACCTCCTCAATAGAATAGACGAAGTATATATCCAGTTTTTCCACTTTTCTTCATCCCTTTTTCCATCTTTTCTTCCAATCCGTTCAGAGCCGGCACAAACGGGCATTGACTTTCAAAGCGTGCTAACCTGCGATGTTCACTTTTTCCGTGTTTTTTCCTGAACTCTTCAATTTTCATCCACCCAGCCATCGCCTACAATATAGACAAGCCCAAAGCAAACCACATACTGTCAGACATACATATTCATCAAGGGAGGAATGCCATTGGAAGAGTAAAACGGCGTGAATGATCCGGGTAGACGAGCTTGGCCGCTGCCATAAAATGGATGGATGTTCTGCACGAACCATTATCACGCCTTTCAAACAAGCATGCCGCTCGCAAAGTTGCAGATCCAGGCGCCGACGGATACTTTGGTAAAGATACCGTAAAGGCTCTCGCGCAGTATCAAAAGGCCAACCGGCTTGATCCGGCCGGCAGGGCAGGCCAAACCACCAAGTCGGTGCTCTGGCGTGAATATGGCTGTTATCTTTCTGAAAATGGATTCATGCAATAGCATGCATATTCTGCGCTGATAAAATGAAAGTACGCAAATGCGTCCCTTCCGGCCTGAAGCGTTGACACCTCCTCCCTTGTGCCGTATGATAAACGCATAAGGGAGGATTTTTTGCATGCCTTGGACCTATGTGCTTTGGGATTGGAACGGTACACTGCTTAACGACGTGCAGATCGCCGTCGATGTGAACAACAATATATTTCCCGGCTTTGGAATTAAGCCTTTAAAGAATGTGGCGGAATATCACCGCGTGTTTTGCTTCCCCGTTCGCGAGTATTACCGCGCCTTGGGGGTAACCGATGATATGTTTGACGATGTGGCCAACGCCTGGATGCGTGGATATATGGAAAAGAGCAAAGCCTGCTCATTACAGCCCCACGCCATGGAAGCTTTGGAAGCATTCCAGCAAGCCGGGTTTGGACAAGCCATCCTCTCCGCCTCTAAGGTGGAAAATCTGCACATGCAGGTCGCCCAGTATCCCATCGGGCATTATTTTCAAGCGGCGCTGGGCCTGAGCCATATTTATGCCACCAGCAAGGTGGATTTGGCAAAAAGCTTTTTACAGGATCATGGTGTTGATCCTAAAAAGGCCATCTTCCTGGGCGATACGCTGCACGATGCCGAAGTGGCGCAGGCTATCGGCTGCGCATGCCTGCTCATCGAGGGTGGGCATCAGGCCCGGCCTACATTGCTTGAAGCTGGCGTACCCGTGTTTGAAAATCTTCAAGCTGCGAAAGAATACATTTTGCAAGAGGCACCGAATGCATAATCATTCCTTGGAAGGAAAGATACTTCGCCCACAAAATAAGAATGAGGTCACCGCATGACACCGGCAACCCAGGCCCCTCAACTGATGGAAAGTGTAAACGATACCTTGGAAAACGCAGGCCAGGCCGCAGGGCAATTTATTAGCGACCTGCCCATGTGGCTGAGCAAATTACTGCTGGCAGGGTTTATCATTCTTCTTGGCGCGCTTTGCGTGCGCCTGGGCCGGCAATTGATCCGCGGAATGATGCGCACCAAGGAAGGCCGTACTCCCGGCCAGCGGGAGACACTACGCTCCCTGATTACCAGCGTGTTCAACTACATCATGTATTTTTTGATTGCCACCTTTGTGCTGGGTATCTTTGGTGTAAATGTCTCCTCCATGATTGCTGTGGCCGGCGTAGGCGGCGTGGCCATTGGCTTTGGCGCGCAAACTCTGGTGAAGGACGTGATCTCCGGCATTTTTCTTTGGATAGAGGGCAATGTCACAGTAGGAGATATTGTGGAGGTTAACGGCCTTTCCGGCGAAGTGGAATCCATCGGCCTGCGCACCACCTCTTTGCGCCACTTCAGCGGCAACCTGTACGTCATTCCTAACGGAGATATACGCACCGTTACCAACATGTCCCGTTCCTTCAAGCGGGCGATTGTGGACGTGCGCCTGCCCTACGAGGAGGATTTGGAAAAGCTGATGGCCCTTTTGGAGGATGAAATGAAAGCGGCCGGCAAAGCCATACAGGGCTTTACCGAACCGCCTGAGGTGGTTGGCATTTTATCCTTTGAAGCGGACTGCATCGTTGCCCGCATCACCGCATTGTGTCCCGTTAAGGAAAACTGGCGCATCGAGCGGGAGCTGCGCCGGCGTGTGAAAACCCGCTTTGACAAAGAGGGTATCCAGATGCCGCATATTAAACGGATCACGGCTGAATGAACCTTTTATAGACGCATATGTAAGGCGTCAGATTTGTCTACAGCGCCGCCTTTCCCTGTGCGGGAACATGCCCGGGATCGGTCTTAACGGCCACCTTCAGCTCATAGGAATACAGAATCTCATCGGACGACACCAAGAAAAGGTGATCGTCCTTTTCATTGTAATAAAGAATCGGCTGCCCTGTACTTTCCGATATGCTGACCAGCCCATCGATACTATCCACCGGGAGCATTGGCAGATCCGCATCCTTGGGATTTGCCTTAATGGCAACCAAACTGCCCTTGCACTTATGCATTGCCTGTTTGAGCAGCGCCGTCTCCTGCTCCTGTACGGGAGGCGTAAAGAAAAGAAATACAGCAACCGTTATCAGCAGCATCAACACTGCCGCACCAAGATAGAACAATGTCGCGCTATTGTTTCCTCTTGCCGATGCCCTATCTTGGTTCGACATAGAAAATTCCATCTTATCAGACGGAGATCCGGATATTTCAAAAACATTGCTATCCAAAGGTATGGTCAAAGCAAGAGACTGGCTTTTCAGAATTCTGCCACTGCCCGATTCCATAACGGCATCTATATCAATATTCAAGTCCATTTTTGATGAAACGCCTATACGGTAATCACTTTGAAAGGTCTGGATAATATGGGTATAGGGTGTTAATGACAATTCAAATTGCTTCACATCACTTGCAGCATTTGCGGATAGCTCCGCAGAGCCTTGGTTAATTCGTGGATATTCCTGCATCAACAGAAGACCACTGCTGCTTGCATCAGAATTAGCCCGCAAAACCCCATCTACACGATAATTAATTTTCACAACTGTATCATCAGATGCACTATCCAGTGCAATTTTCATATCGAATTGAATTTTGTCAACCAGTTCCCGTATGAAGGTGTAATCACTTCCCAACTCTTTGGTTGGAAAGAATGGGTTGTCCTTCAAACGGACCTTCCAGGAAATATCGCTTCTAACTGTGCCCAGATAAGTTGCTCCCTCAGAACCTTTCAATCCGGCATTGGCTAGATACGCAAGGGCCAGCGCTGCGAGCATAAACACTAAGGGAAAAATGGATATGACCCTATACCAAAGCATCGGAACCTTGATTTTCTTCATTAGCTCTACTCCTACTTACGACCGGTCTGCACCGGCACAGACTCGGATGAGTCGATTTTTTGAACGGTGAGAGACAGCAGTCCAACATATGGAATTATTTGTACAACCTTCCCAACAATTTGTGATTCTTGTACGGCACTCGTGTCTGGGGAGTCATTGTTATCGCCTTTGAGAATATAGCTGTTCCCTTTAGCAGAGGATTGTATTGTCATAATGCGATGGACGATTTGGTACCCATGGGTCTGATACGCGATAACGTCTCCCACCTTCAAGGTCTTTGCATCTGTATTTTGAAGGATTACCATATCTCCGGGCCGAATCACAGGAAGCATACTGCCCGTGGCAATAACCATAGGTCGAACCGGTAGCAAACCCAGAGAAAATGAAAACACTAATGCCATAAATACTAGAAGACCGGTCCATGCATACGGATTGGTTCGCGTCTTTTTGCGGATTTTCCGTCTGCCTTTTCGTATACGATCAGCAAAACCTGATTGTTGCATAGCAATCATTGCAAAGACGGTGAATGCCGCGCCGAGCATCATATTTGTCTGCCATCCAGATTTGGGATAGGCTGGAAGGAGCCATTGAGCTGCCTCTGGTACGAGCCGGAAAATGAGCGGCGGCAGAAACCCGGCCATCTTTGAAATCCACGTCAGAAAGACAACCGTGCATATCCCAGGCAAAAGCGTACCACCTATGCACTGAAACAATGTGCTCCAATTGGAAAATGCATCCTGCACTTTTGCAAAATTCAATGAATATGCAAAAAAGGAAAATGCGGCGACAATTGTCATCCAATGCTTATTGGAATCATCGTATCGTAATATGTAGGCGCGTGTGTATTCCTGCGCTGCTATGATTCCGCCAAATAAAACGATGTTTTTCATTATGCTAAAGACTGAATGAGAGTATGGGGAATACCCAAAACCGTCAGCATAACCACTGATCCACCACAACACTAGGTATACTCCAGCTAAAAGTGAAACATATATAAGTGTTCCTTCCCGAATCTTCCGACTTGCTATTATAGCAGATCGACAATGTAAAAAAGCCGGAATGGATACAATCAGCCAGAATGCCAACTCATACCAGCCCAGAGGAATGATATACTTCCCGACTGTCATCACATTGATGGCTGCAAGCACAATCAAAGCCGTCTTCATCGAGTGTCTTAACGCTCGCTTCCGTTGTGTTATAAGGCTTTTCAGCCTGTCTTTCAGGCATGTCGAACAACACCCGTTATCCTTATTGATCAGTTGTCTGACTGTCAAGCACTTCCGCCTACGGCTTCGATGCCTCCTGTGTTGCAGGCAGTGGCTCGGATGGAGGCTCTTAAGCAGGCGCAGATTCCGGTACTGCTGTTTCTATAGAAGGCAGCGCCGATTCCGGCGGCAATTCTTGTGTTTTGAATTCTGGCTCAGTCGTGATCTCAGGAACAGCCGATTGATCAAGGGTTGCAGCTGGCGTACTTTCCAACGCTGAAGTAGGCTCAATAATCTCTGTTGGAGCAGGCTCAGGTGTCGGCTCAAGCGTGGGCTCTGGCGTTGGCCCAGGTGTCGGCTCTGGCGTTGGCCCAAGTGTCGGCTCTGGCGTGGGCTCAAGTGTCGGCTCTGGCGTTGAATCAGGTGCCGTTACAACAGTTGGTACTGTTGTCGGTACTGTTGATGGTTCCAATGTCGGATGAGGCGTAGGTAAAACAGCTCCTGCTTCATCTACCGCAATAATTACCTCGGTCGGTACCGATGTTTGGGCAGGCGCTTGAGCGATTACCTGTGCCACCAGCAGTATGGCATATGTCCGGCACTCATTGGTTTCTAGATTTTCTGCCTTAAAAAATACTTTGAACTCACGAGCGCATGACATCCCCGACAGGTTTTCCAAATCCAGTTCCGAAGCATCTAGCTGCCACCCATGATCCAAATATGCGGATATGACCCCGGTTTGCCCTGGTGACAAGCGCACAGAAGTGTCGCTGAGTGTGCCGTCCGTATCATTGCGAAAACTTTGTTCTATGGCACCGGCAGCAGTCATACGAGTCAGCAATATGTCAGAACCGGTTGTATTGTCAAACCGGATGCCCGCGCCCATGCGAATGCTCATGTCTGCTAAAATAGCAGAACCTGGCAAACCATTCTGCTCTACAAAAACACTTCCATATGCAACTAGTGTATTCTTCTCCAAATGACATGCCGGTTTTTCTTCCTTTTCTTTTGTGTTTCCTGACCGGTCAGTATATACACTGGAGAAGAAAGGCACCAATTGGCCTGCGTAACTGCTGCTAACTGTAAAAATCGTCTTTGAAATGGATATCTTTGCTTCCGGTTCTTCCATTATCGGAGCAGTTGTGGGATCCTGCGGGCCTTGGCTTTCATCTGGCAATGCTCTAGGTTCAGCCGTTACCGGCGGATCCACCTGTAGCTCAGTTTCATTTTCACTCTCGGGCCCTGCTGTTGCTGAAGGCATCTCATTTTCAAGCGAGCAAGTAGCCTCCGGATTCGTTATGCTGCTATCATCTGGAGATGCAACAGTTGTAGGCACAATAACCGAAACCCATCCCTGTAAACTCAATGAATCAGAATACGCACCATATCCAATGGTTGCATACAAAAGAAAGATAACCGCAACTACAATTATGACAAAAAAACGGTATATCCCTTGCCTCATGCGATTTCTTCCTTTCTATGCCTAACCATTGTAGGGCTTTGCCGGTATGAGAATATGGTTTAGCCATGCGCTCATACCGGCTCATGCTCTTGCTATATACCCAAGCCTATGCTTTACTCCTGAGTGTAGATAACGGTGGCTTTAATGGTAAAGGGCAGATCTACAAATGGCGTCGTCACACCTTCATCCTGTTTGGAATACTCATCCTTCAACTTGAGGTTGATGGTGAAGGGCTTCGCATAACCATCCTGCTTCCAGGGAGCCAACAGAGACGGAGCATCAAACCATACATCGAAATACTTCGCGGCATCATCCAACTTGATGCTTCCAAACTTGGCATTGATGGAACCATGGTTTTCGATCGTTCCCGTAGCAGTGTATACCTTGCCGGGCACTACGTTCATGAAACCAAACAGAAGGATATCTTCGCGACTTTGAAGCGGCCCCCTGCTCTTCTCTGATTCCTGGATATCAAGCTTAAGCTCCGCTTCGGCACCTTCCGCTACCATCCTTGCAAATTGCACATCAAATGTGGCAGAAGCAGCGCCGCCGAATACGGTCAGCGAATCGCTAAACGCAGCGTAACCAACGGCGGTAACCATCATCATGACAACCAGGGAGATGACTGCAAGCTTCCTCTTGTTCTTCATTGTGTTTTCTCCTTTTCTTTCCCTAACATTTTCCATGTAGTCTGTTCTTGCCAATAGAATTGCTGCCCGCCCATACTGTGTGAAGACCGCCGTGCACTGCAGCCTATATGAAGCTTTCGCTTCCAGCCGGACGTATCGCATCCTCCCACGCTGCCGCGAATGCATCGCCCTTCCGCCGGCAGCAAAAAGGAGGCTTTTGCGAAACCGCAGCTGTCCTGCCGCTTTCATTTCGCATAAGCCTCCTTGTGAATTTTCTCCTTCAGAGGAGCTTTCCCGATATGCCGCTGCGGGCAATTCATGCGGGAAGCAATCTTCACCAAGCAAGGTTTGAGCTAAATGGTATCCTCTCCGGCGCCATGCCCTGAACAGCAAATTGCCGTATCAAGACCGGTTTCCCTTTCAGCGGCTTTCACCGCTTGTTCGGCAGCAAGGCTGCCATGCAGGTTTATCCTGCGAAGGCCCTGTTGCTTTGCGTCCCAGGTTTTCACCTGGTTTGCCCTTATCGCGTGAAAGAGCCCGCAGGCTACACCGCCAGATCATTGGATTTGCGGCTGACAATCACACGGTTCCATGCATCTATCCATAACGGCACTTCAAGCCGCGGTATGGATCATCGTCTACCCGCTCTCATCTCTTTCCATTCCTTAACGTCATTTCTCTAGCACATCCCGGTTCTTCTGGAAGTGTGGCCCTTGTGTTCCATTTCTTACCACGCGTATCATGTCCACTTTTCGGGGCGAGTATACAACATTATTTTTTTAATGTAAAGCCTCAAAATGTCATTTCTTACATCTTGTACCTTTTTCGACAAACGTTCTATTTATGCGCAATTTGTTCTCTCATAAATCGCACTTATTTCTTATGCTACACTCATTATGCAAGTTGCATAATTCCTATGCTGCTTGCATTGTAAAGCTTCCTTTATACATACTGGAAACGTCAATTGGCATGCTTCATTCCCGATCATTTGACATTGCTTTAGCCCTGTGCTACCATAACTACGCTTGTACATACCGCACTTATTACATCCTCAAGGAGGCGCTTTTATGCGTCAACCGCTCCCCATACTGCCCAGGTGGGAAGGCCCGTTATCCCATCCCTTTTACAGCCATGTTATAAAGCGTGTATTGGACTTTTTACTGGCGCTTATCTTGCTCATTCCCGGTCTGGTACTGATGATTCCTGTGGCCATCGCCGTTCGGCTGGATTCCAAGGGGCCAATATTCTACCGCGCGCCAAGAGGCGGTTATCACAACAAAACCTTTTACATATTCAAATTCCGCACCATGGTGCAAAACGCCGACAAGACCGGCGGTACCACTGCCTTAAACGATGCGCGCATTACGCGTGTAGGCCGTATTTTGCGCAAAACCAAGCTGGATGAGATTCCACAATTGTTCAATATTCTAAAAGGCGAAATGAGCTTTATCGGCCCCAGGCCGGAGCTGCTTTTATACACCATGCGCTATACCCGTGATCAAGAGTGCATTTTATGGGTGCGCCCCGGCATCAGCGACGAAAGCTCCCTGGTATACATCAGCCAGGACGAAATGGTGGGCACCGACAATCCGGTAGAGAATTACGAAAAATTCATATTGGCCCACAAGAATGCCCTGCGGGTGGAGTATGCCCTGAACCAAAATTTTGCATTGGATATGAAGCTGCTTTTCAGAACCATCGCCGGCGTGTTCCACAAAGCCAAACGGGTGGTCCGGGAAGAAGCCCAAAAGACAACGCCCGGAAAGGAACAGGCATGAGCAGTAAAAATGTAAAGCAGTTGGCCTATAACATCAAGCGCCATGGCCTTACGATGACCAATCTGTCAAAAGGCTCCCATATCGGGGCCATTTTGTCTGTTGCTGACATTATTGCCGTGCTGTATACTCATGTACTAAAGGTGGACAGCCAGAATCCCAAAATGGAAGACCGCGACCGGCTGATTTTAAGCAAAGGCCACGCCGGCGCCGCCGTATACGCCGCTTTAGCGGAAAGCGGCTTTTTTGATGTGGAACTATTAAAAACCCATTACCAAAACGGCAGCCTGCTATCCGGCCACGTTTCCCACAAGGGGATTCCCGGTATCGAGTTTTCCACCGGATCGCTGGGCCACGGCCTGCCGGTTGGCGTGGGCATGGCCCTTGCTGCCCAGCGGGATGCAAAGCCCTGGCGCACCTATGTGGTTTGCGGCGATGGGGAATGCGACGAGGGCAGCATGTGGGAAAGCGCACTGATCGCCCATCATCTGAATCTGGACAACCTGACCGCAATTATCGACTACAACAAAATGCAGAGCCTGGACTTTTGCGAGCGCACCATCAAGCTGGAACCCTTCACCGATAAATGGCGCGCCTTCGGTTGGCATGTCATCGAGGCGGATGGGCACGACCATGATTCTTTGTTGAAAGCGTTTGATGAGGCGAAGAATACAAAAGGCAAGCCGTCTGTCATCATCGCCCATACGATCAAAGGCAAGGGTATCTCCTTTATGGAAAACAACATTCTCTGGCACTACCGCACGCCCCAGGGCGAAGAATATGAGGCGGCAGTCCGTGAACTGGAGGCGCAAAAGCCATGAGAGACGCCTTTACCGCCGCGCTGCAAAAGCTGGCAAAAGATGACCCCAACCTTTTTCTAATCACCGGCGACCTGGGTTTTGGGGTTTTAAAGCCTTATTGGGAAACGTATCCCCACCAGTTTTTTAACGCCGGCATCTCTGAACAGGCCATGACAGGCATGGCTGCCGGCATGGCGCTGTCGGGCAAAACGGTTTTCACCTATTCCATTGGCAATTTTCCAACGCTTCGATGCCTGGAGCAAATTCGAAACGACTGCGCCTACCACCATGCCAACGTAAAGGTCGTTTGCGTAGGCGGCGGGTTTGTATACGGTTCCCTGGGTATGAGCCATCATGCCACCGAGGATATGGCCATTTTACGGGCGCTGCCCGATGTGACCGTTTTTACACCTGGTGATCCAGCGGAGGTTCACGCCATCATGCCGGCGCTCACCTATCATCGCGGCACCTGCTACTTACGTTTAGGCCGGGGCGGCGAACCGGCGCTGCACACAAAGCCTATTGAAAATTATAGAATCGGCCAGGGGCTGTGTCTGAAGGAAGGCAGCGATGTGGCCATCCTTTCGGCCGGTGGCATCCTCTCCCAAACCACTTTGGCAGCGGAGCTGTTGACAAAAGACGGCATCAACGCCAGCGTATACAGCTTTCCCACCATCAAGCCCATTGATGAAACACTGATCAAGCGCCTGGCCAGAGAACTCCCCCTGATCGTGACCGTGGAGGAGCATACCATTATCGGCGGCCTGGGTGGCGCGGTGGCTGAAACCGTGGGCGATATGACAGGCGACCGGGCCAGGGTCATGCGCATTGGCATGCAGGACACCTATTCCGCCATCGTCGGCTCCCAGCAGTATCTTCGGGAGCATTATGGGCTGGATGCCAAATCCATTGCGGATAAAACCAAGCAGGCATTAAAGGAGCTGAGGGCATGAGCGGCGCGCCAAGAAGCCTGGACCTGATTCATAAGGAGCTGCTGGGGCAGTTTGAAGATATTATCAGGGTCTGCAACGCCCACAGCATTCCCTACGCCATGATGTGCGGTTCCTTATTAGGCGCCGTGCGTCACAAGGGTTTTATACCCTGGGATGACGATATCGACCTGATTATGACGCGGGAGGCCTTTACACGCTTTGAAAAAGTGTATCCCAAGGAATGCGACGAAAAATACCTGCTGTCGCGTACCAACACCTGGACGCCCAGGGTGATGAGCCGGGACCCAAAGGTAGATGACGCCTTTACCGATCTATTCATTATGGATTACCTGCCCGAAGGCAAGGCGGCCCGCCGTATTCGGCTGCTGCTGCTTCGCCTTTTGCAGGGCATGATTAAAAAAAAGGTGGACTACAGCCGTTTTTCACTGCCGCAAAAGGCTGCCCTGTTGATCACCCACATCATAGGCCTTCCCTTCCCCATCCGGCTAAAAACCGCCTGGTACGAAAATCTATCCAAGCGCAATACATCCGGTCGGGAAGTGCACATGTCCAACGGCGCTTTCGGTTTGCTTTCCATGACCTGGGACCCAAAGCTGTTTGACGATCTTACAGAAGCCACCTTCGAGCACCTCACCGTCTTGATCCCCCAGGATTACCCTGCCGTACTCACGCAGTTATTCGGCCCTGATTATATGACCCCGCCGCCGGTAAGCGAGCGGGTGGCCAAGCACCTGGACCTGTAGCCTAAGGGCTCTGCCCTTAGGTATCCCGCCAAAGGGACAAAGCCCCTTTGGAATCCCCATATCAAGAGGACATCCATCATCATTACATGCACCTTCACACAGCAAAATGGTGTCCGAAGGTTTCGAAAGGTTCCATAGCCCTGCCGCCGCCTGTGGCGGATGAAGGCAAGGCGAAGGAAGCTATCGAAAAGGAACAACGCAAGCGGCAGCGCAGCATTGTGACTATTGAGATAGCCGGACCGATCGGAAAGCCCTTTGGTCAGGCCCGAAGGCGCGATATCCTAAAACGAATCAATCTTTCGCTGCTGCATTAATCATAACCAATAATTATAGGGATTCCAAAGGGATGAAATCCCTTTGGCGTCTTCCCTGAAAGGTCTTATGAGTCGTACGCGAGCCGCCATGAAGAATACGCTGGCCACCGGGGCCTACCAGCTGACAGCCATGCTGTTGGGCTTTGTCACGCCCCGGCTGATGATGGCTTACTACGGTTCTGAAATCAATGGCCTGGTGGCATCCATCACCGAATTCATGGGCTACTTCAAGCTGGTGGAAGCCGGCCTGGCCGCCGCCGCCATCTATGGCTTATATAAGCCGCTAAGTGACAATGACCACGATAAAATCAGCGCCATTGTTTCCGCCGCACGGCAGTTTTATCAAAAATCCGGCTTTCTGTTCGCAGCGCTGACGCTGGCCTTTTCTGTTATCTACCCATTGGTTGTGCCCATTACGTCCTTATCAAAATTCTCGGTAGGACTGCTGGTGGCCATCATGGGCCTTTCCGGCACGCTGGAGTTCTTTACACTATCCCGTTACCGGGTGCTGCTAACGGCAGACCAGAAGACATATGTCGTCTCCTGGGCCTCCATGGCTTCGCTGTTATTGCAGACCTTATTGATCCTTGGCCTGTCGCTGATCCAGGCCGACATCCTGCTTTTGCGCCTTCTTGCCGGACTGACGATTCTATTACGTTCTGTGCTCTTGCACGCCTATGTGCGCCGCCGCTATCCTTATGTCAACTACAAGGCCGCGCCAGACAAAGCGCCCCTTGCCCGCCGTTGGGATGCGCTGTACCAGCAGCTGACCGTTACACTGCATCAGGGCATGGGCATCATACTGACCACCATCATCCTGCGGGATGCCTTACAGGTAAGCGTATACAGCACCTATCATTTGGTGACCATTGGGCTTTGGGGCATATTGAAAATGGTCTCCACCGGCCTGTACGCCTCCTTTGGCGACCTGCTGGCCCGGGGGGCCATGGACAGCTTCCGCCGTGCCTACCGCGAATATGAATTCCTGTTTCTGTCAGTGATCACAGTTCTCTACTCCGCATCCATGGTACTCATCGTGCCCTTTGTACAGCTGTATACACGGGGCATCCCGGATGTGAATTACGTCATCCCCATCCTTGGCGTGCTGTTAACCCTGGAAGGGTTGACGGATCAGATCAAGGCCCCGCTGGATTTAATGGTGACGGCCGCGGGCAAGTTCCGCGAAACACGGCATCACAACACTCTGCAGGTTGCCTTGGGCTTTGCATTGGGCCTTGGGCTGGGGATTGCCTTTGGGCTGCCCGGCATCGCCCTTGGCATTATTCTATCCAACCTTGCAAGGGTAGGCATTCAGCTTTGGTTTGTTCCCAAGGCGATTACCGGCCTGCCCGCCCGGCAAACGCTGATCCGCATGGTGCGCCTGATTGTAACGGGTGCTGTTATTTGCGCCCCTTTCATGATATGGCCCCTTCAACCCAGCCGCTTTGTTTTGTGGTTTGTCTATGCCGCTTTGTTCACCGTTTATGCCGGTGCCATCACTATCCTTTCCGCCTGGTTGTTTGACCGGCAGCAGATGAAGGCGGCATGCGAAAGAATCAAAGGCATTATCAAAAAGCGCACATAACCCAGTAGGAGGTTTTATGGAGCACATTGCTTCAGTCCTGCGCCATTTTGGCGTCGAATGCCTCTCTGCGGAGCAGATATACAGAACCGCCTGGCGTATCAACAGCACCCATATACTGAAAGTCGGAAAAGATGCGGGGCAACTGAAGCGGCATGTACTGATTACTGAGCAATTGCGGCGCTTTGAAATGCCGGTAGCACAAATCGTGCCGACCCTGTCGGGGGAAGCGTTTTTAGCAGAAGGCGAATGCTATTATTTGCTCAGCAAAATCCTGCCGGGCAAGCACATGGAAAACATTTATGAGCAGGATAATCATGCCATTGCCAAAAAATCCGGCGAGGTGATCGCCAGGCTTCATCAGGCGCTGTTAGGTGTGCAGCCGTTCATTGAATGCTGGAATAACAGCCTGCTTGATGAAATGCAGGGCTGGATCAAGGACGTTTTTGAAAGTGATCACTTTTCACTGGTGTCCAAAGATGCATTTGACGCAACTGTCTTAGCGCTTGCGGAAACCTATCATCAGTTACCCCGGCAACTCATACACCGGGACATTCATTTTGGCAATTTCCTGTTTGAAAATGATGAAGTTACAGGCTATATCGATTTTGACCTATCGCAAATCAATTGCCGCATTTTTGATCTATGCTATTTTGCGTCGGGGCTTTTGGTAGACGCCTATCAGGATGCGGCCAAAAGCGAAAAGTGGATTGAAATTCTTAAGGGTATTCTTGCCGGATATGAAAGCAAAAATCGTCTGATTCCGGTGGAAAAGCACACCTTTGTCTGTATCATGGAATGCATTGAGCTGTTATTCATAGCGTACTTCTCAAAGAATAACAGCCCTGCCCTGGCAGAAAATGCTGCAAACATGTACAAGTGGGTTGAACAGAACAAGTCGAAGATCAAAGTATTGCTTGAAGACAAACTGCCATAAATCACAAACTATAAAAGAACCTTTCCCTTCTGCTGCCGCAGGATGGACAGGTTCTTATCACATGGATGTACATAAATTCGAAAGAAGGGATTTCAAAGGGGCTGTGTTCCAATTGGTTCAATCGTCGTGCTGGTCCGCTACCGCTCGCACTGCTTGTTTCGCCAGCCTCCTCCGCCTCGCTTACTCCGCCACCAGCGGCGCTTCGGCTTCGGAACCTTTGACAGGGTTCATAGGGACAACGTCCTTATGAAAGGCTGCGCGAACAGCGCCTCGCCCACGCCCTGCAGCGTCAAGGCCGGCCGGTGGGCAGGCAGCATGACAGAATCGCCCTTTTTCATTTCCAAGGCGTCACCTTCCCAGCTTAACAGCAGCGAATCCATGGCCGTCAAAAAAGCAAAGCGCTTATCGTCAGGCGCGATGGAAAGCTCACCGGAGACATGCAGCCGGTCCAGTTCAAAGATATCATTGCGCAAGAGCTTTTGAAAACCCGTGCCCTCTGTTCGTGGCATGGGATCAAGCGCAAAACCAAGGTCCGCCACATCCACTGCCTTTTTAATGTGCAGCGGTCTTTTTTGTCCCTTGTCATCTACCCTGTCCCAATCGTAAAAGCGGTAGGTCACATCGCTGGACTGCTGTATTTCATACAGCATAATGCCCGCGCCGATAGCGTGAACGCAGCCGGCGGGAATAAAGCATACGTCGCCCTCCTTCACCTTCACCCGGCGCAGGTATTTTTCCACCGCCGCGCCTTGATGGCAAGCCTGCGTCAGCTCTTCCTTGGTCACACCGGGCGTTAGGCCATATACCAGCTCGGCGCCGGGGTCAGCCTGCAGGATGACCCAGGCTTCCGTTTTGCCCAGCTTGCCGTTTTCACTTTCTCCGGCATACGCATCACCAGGGTGCACCTGCACACTGAGAGCATCCCTGGCATCCAAGAGCTTTAGCAAAAGCGGAAAAGGCCCTTTGACGTGGGTGCCCTGCAGCTTTTCACCATAAGCAGCCAGTAAATCCGGTAGCCCTTCGCCGCCCTCTGCATGGCTTTCCATGCCGGGGATGACGCTGATTTCCAAGCTCTCACCCGTTTTATCATTGGGGATATCTTTGCCAAAGAATGTTTTCAGCTTGTCCCCGCCCCAGGGCAGCTCCGGCGCGCAGCGGTAATGGGGCCGCATGCGCATAGGCAACAGCTTGCAATCATCTTTTAAGGCAATTTCATAACATTGAAATAGTGTGGTCCGGTGATCGAACTTCACCTGGCCCGCTTTACGCATGCCAATACCCTCATACAGCGCCATGGCACGGGTGTTTTTTAGGTACGTATCCAGCCGCAGGCTGTCGTATCCCGCCTCTTTGGCGATGCGCAGCACATGGCCCATGGCCTCCCGGCCAAGGCCCTGGCGCTGGCGTTTGGGGCTGACCACCAGCCGGTGCAAAACGGCCGGCCTTACGCCAAAGTGCCAGTGCAGCGTGGCGTACTGGTCATCCTGCTCCTCATTGATGGTAAAGGCAGCAAGGGGCTCGCCTTCCTCCTCCAATAGGTACAGGGTCTGCTCTTGCACATCCTCCATCAGCACCGCCTCGTTGGGGTATACCTCCCAGCGCCACTGATCCAGGCCCTTTTCATCCATGTCCTGGATGCTGCTTTCAAAAAGCTGGCACAGCGCCGGAATGTCAGCCTGCTCCGCCTTGCGCTGAATAATGCTCATGATACCGCCTCCGTATACATGTGGTACAGATTGTAGTAAACGCCCTTCTTCGCCAGCAGCTCGGCATGGGTGCCCTGTTCCTCCACACCCTTGTCCGTCAATACCCAGATCACCGACGCGTTGCGTATGGTGGTCAGCCGGTGGGCAATGGTGAAGGTGGTGCGGCCCTTGGCCAGGGTTTCCAAAGATTTTTGCACAATACGTTCGCTTTCATTATCCAGGGCGGAGGTCGCTTCGTCCAGGATGAGTATGGGCGGATTCTTTAAAAACACCCTGGCGATGGATACCCGCTGCTTTTGTCCGCCAGAGAGTTTTACGCCCCGCTCACCCACAAAGGTGTTATAGCCGTCAGGCAGCTCCATGATGAAGTTGTGGGCGCCGGCCTGCTTGGCCGCCTTCTCCACCTCGTCTTGTGTAGCGCCGGGCTTGCCATAGGCGATATTTTCAAACACCGTGCCGGAGAATAGGTAAACCTCCTGCTGCACCATGCCAATGTTCTCCCGCAGGCTCTTTTGCGTAAACTTTCGGATATCCTGGCCATCCACCAGCACCTGACCCGTTGTCACGTCGTAAAACCTGGGAATCAGGTTGCACAGCGTGGTTTTGCCGCTGCCGGAAGGGCCAACCAGCGCCACATTATCGCCGGGCTTTACTTTAAGATTCAAATTGGCCAGCACCTGCTTGCCATCGTCTGAATAACCAAAGCTGACGTTTTCAAAGCCCACTTCGCCCTTGACGCTCTTAAGCTCCTTGGCATCCTCGGCATCGGTGATTTCCAGGGGCGAATCCATGATCTGGCAGAAGCGTTCAATACCTGTCATGCCCCGCTGAAACTGCTCGGTAAATTCCACAATGCGACGGATGGAAGTCAGCAGCGTGGAGATATACAAAAGGTAGGCCATAAAATCGCCGGCCTTCAGTTTGCCATCAATGATAAACAGCGCACCGACGATGACCACCAGGATATACATGAGGCCGTCGAACACCCGTGTTGTTGTGTGAAAGCCGGCCATGGCCTTGTACGCCACTTTTTTCGTTTGCAGAAACTGCTGGTTACCCTCACGGAACTTTTCTTCTTCCATGGGCTCATTGGCAAAGGATTTTACCACACGTATGCCCAGCAGGCTGTCTTCCACCTGGGCGTTGAGCTCGCCCACCTGATGGCGGGAATCCATAAACGCCTTGCGCATGCGCTTGTTGAAAATTCTGGCGAACAGCAGCATCAGCGGCAGGAGAATGAAGACCATCAGCGTCAGCCAAAGGTTCATGCCGGCCAGGATGATAAAGGAGGCAACAATCTTGATGCCTGCGATAAAAAATTCCTCCGGGCAGTGGTGGGCAAACTCCGTAATCTCAAACAGGTCACCTGTTATGCGGGCCATGATTTGGCCCACTTTGGCATTGCTGTAATAGGAAAAGGACAATTGCTGCAGGTGAGAAAACAGGTCCCTGCGCATATCGGTTTCAATATAGCTGCCCATAATATGACCGACAGAGGCCATATAATACGCGGCTGCCGCATCAATCAGGCGAAGAACAATATATATACCGCCCAGTTTTAATATATAATTGGCGGTAAGCCCGGCCAGGTCTGTCATGGCCTGATTGGTGATGGCGCGCACGATCAAGGGCAGAACCAGTTCGCAAAGTGTGGTCAGCGCCGCGCATACAAGGTCAAAGGACATGGTTCCAAGATAGCCTTTATAATAAGGCGCAAACCGTTTGATCAGCTTGCCGGTCTTCATAGCCGTCTTCTCTGACTGCATGAAAATCGCAACCTCCCTTTCGTATCATAAAAATAATGTATGTTATGGCATAATCATCATTGCCTGGCGGGATAATTTTGTCAGCTGCTCCTCCTCCATCTTGGTCGCCATAAAGGCGTACAGTGCATTTTCCCCCCGCACATGCAGCCGGATGCCCTCTTCTGATTCCATGCGCACGGCCGTCATGCCGGCCAGAGCCCCGGTCAATGTATTATTGATCAGATAATCACCCTTTGGCAAAAGAGAAAAGGCCTCCGAAGGATAGATGCTGACAAGCGTCAGTTTTTCCCCCGCCTGGGTGTGATAGTTCAGCGTTGCCAGCCGGGCGAAGGCCCCTTCATATGCCAGATCGTTCACCACGCCGCCATCAAAAAGCAGCTCGTCCGTCTCTTGCAG
The DNA here is from genome assembly GCA_023398575.1 of Bacillota bacterium. Taxonomy (GTDB): domain Bacteria; phylum Bacillota; class Clostridia; order Christensenellales; family Aristaeellaceae; genus JAEWAH01. The sequence goes on from JAEWSC010000043.1 coordinate 42,973, forward strand.
CGCTAAAACCGGGGCGGGAAAAATCTCAGTAAGCCTGCTAATTTCCGCAAAGGAACTTGTCTGCCTTGCCTGCTCCGGACTCAAGGCCACAGATGGAGCCTTCGTTTCCTTAGGCGCCTGCTGGTCGGCAGGAATTTCCGCCAGGATGACAGCAAGATAAAAAGCTGCAATGCAGACGATAACCAGTACAATCATCAGCAAGCGCTCCAAAATCTTGCGCAGCGCGGCGCTCATTTTGCTTTGCCTTATCGGCTTTTTTGGGTTTCTTGGCATGATAATCTCCTGTCAGTCTTTTACTTGGTTCAGAAGCGAACCAAGCGCTTCATCCAGAAACAAGGTCTCCCCCTGAAATTCCTGTACGAAGCCTGCATAAAACGAGCGGGACAGCGTTTCTTTCTGCGGCGCTGATAAAAGCGAATCGGAAAGCATGCGCCCAATCATCGCCGCCACCGGCTCCGCCAACAGCTTCTGGGGCTTGCCGGCAGGGGCAAAGCCAAAGATGGGCTTCATGTGACGGCTGCTTCCCTTCAAGAACAGGCGAATATACTCTCCCGACAGTGTTGTCAGGTATTCACGCAAAAATGAATGAGGATCACCAGCCAACGTCATGGCCCTTTGCAGCTGCTCTTCTTCCAAAAGCTCTTTGACCTTCTGCTCCCGCTGTGCCAAGGAATATTCCTGAGGCGCCTCAAAAACATGCAGCAGATAGCATTTGATGACAGAAAAATCGACCTTGCGCCTGTCGCGCTCGTGCAGTCTGCCATGCAGCAGCAGTGCCTTTTGCACGCGAAGGTCTTCAGGCGCAGCTTCTTCCGCCTTTTTCAGCAGCGCATAGCGCCGAACGGGATCGCTTTCCTCTTGGGCTTCTTTCAGGTATGGCGCTGGATCCAGAGCCCGGGATGCAACCTGCTGAGAAGACGGATGAGTTTGCGGCTCAGTCACACCATCCAGTTTTAAATAGACCGCTTGACCGTTTTTTTCGGGAGACAAACGTGCCTCGCAGTAGGGACAGGAAAACGGAACAAGCTTTTTTTCCGCCTCGATATCCATGCGGCCACCGCAACTGGGACAAATCAAAGGCATCATCAACAAGCCCTCCTTTCCTATATTCTGCCTGTTAGTATACCATAAAACACGTATCCGAAGTACGTATTTTCGAAAAGTACCAGGGCAAAAGCATTTGCAACTCCTTTGGTGGAGCCATAAACGAAGTTCTGTGCGTAACACCGCTAATAAGATTGAAAGAGCTGTTTTTTCTACTTTCCTTCCTCATTTGTGAAAAGGCATTTGCCAAATCAGCAAAAAGTATCATTTTCTGCGGGGCTTTGCCTTGTAGATGGCCATGCGGTTTTTCAGCACCACATCCTTAGCTACGGAATAGCCGAAAAAGCCCAGTACATCCCCCAGCGTTTGATATACGCCATGGTTATAGGCTACCAAGCCGGCTTTGTCCAGACGAAGGGAGCCCTTTTCGTCCTTTAAGGAAGTACGGGCTGCAACACCAACAATACGGGATATAAACATGTCATGGCTGCCCAATGGCAGAATCTTTTCCACCCGGCAGCACATATACGCCGGAGCCTCCGCCAGTGCCGGTGCAAATTCCATAGGCGGTGCTGAAATGGCGTGCAAGCCGCACTCCTTGAACTTGTCCATATCCCGGCCGCTCTTTACGCCGCAGAAATCGGCGGCACGGCTCAGCTTCTGATCCACCAAGTTCACCACAAATTCCCCCGTGGACTCGATCAGACCGTAGGAATGGCGGCTTTTGCGGATACTGACCGACAGCATAGGCGGATCAGAACAGACCATACCTGCCCAGGCCAAAGTGATAAGATTGGGTGCGCCCTCCCGGCCCTGGCAGCTAACTACCACAATGGGCAACGGCGAGAGCATAGGGCAAGGATCAATGGAAAAAAAATCAGGATGCATGAGCGGCTCCTTTCCTAATTGGCGGGTTGTTCTTTTGCACCAGTGGATCAGCCCATTTTCACAAACGAAACCAAATCCCCTTTATCGCATGAATGAAAACCCAATGATTCATAAAAGGCCCTTGTTTCTACCGTGTCATCCGTTAAAAGCACCTTTTGCCTAACGTTATGATATTCTTCACAAACCATACGAACAAGTGTCGATCCTATGTTATTTCTTTTATAGGCTCTCAAAACGAGCAGATCCTGAATATAGATGATTGTCAGTCCGTCGCCCACAATTCTAATGAAGCCGGCCAGCTTACCATCATCCCAGGCTGTAATAATGAAAAGTGATTGTCTGATGGCATCCATCAAACGCGGCATATCACTGATATACCCTACCCATCCAGCGTCCTCATATAAACTTCTGACTGCTTCCGCACTTGGAATGATATTTCGTCTGTACTCAATCTTTCGCATATACTCTCCCAATGTGCTGCCTTCAACAAAGAGAATACATCAGCGCATACATTCAACTTCTTTGTGTATCCAGCAAAAACTCATTGCTTCGTTGGTTGCAGCAAACGACAAAAATAGTGTACAATGTGGGCCAGAACGTGTCAACCGTTCAGTCAGGAGTTATGTTATGCAGGTAGTAAATCAAGCCGCCGTATTATTTGTATTGATGGCACTGGGGTATTTTATCGCCAAGAAACGTATTTTGGACAAGAGCGCATTTAATGGGCTGAACAAATTCGTATTATTTTTCTCACTTCCCTGCCTGACTTTTGCCAAGCTTCAGCAAGATGCACTGCCAGGCCAGATGGGCGAGCTTATGCAAACCTTTTTGCTGGCCACCGTCAGCATGCTCCTGTGCGGCGGGATTGCGCTATTGTACACCCGAAGGGAACCAGAAAAACGCCGCTCCGTGTTTGTTCATATGGCTATGTTTTCTAACTGCGGTTATATGGGCTATCCATTGATCATTGCGGCCTTGGGCGAAGAAAAGCTGATTTATGCCGTAATGTATGTAGCATCCTTCAGTCTATTAACCTGGACTGTAGGCGTATATTTATATGCGGGCAAAGCCGGTCTGTCACTGAAAAAGTTACTGCTGAACCCCACGCTGATTGCTGTCACACTGGGCACGCTGTTCTTTGCCCTCTCCATCCGCATTCCAAAGATTCCGCTGAACGCCATGAATATGCTGGGAGATACGACAACACCGCTATCCATGGTCATTATCGGCGCGCTGCTGGCGGAGCTGAAACTGCCCGATCTAAAAGATGGCATGATGCTTTTTTCCTGCCTGATGCGCCTTGTTGTCTTCCCCCTTGCCGTTTGGGGCATACTGACCTTGCTGAACGTGCCCAGGGGCGTATTGGAAGGCGTATTCATCTGCACCGCCATGCCAGGCTCGGCCGCAACAGCCATGCAGGCAGAATTTTTCCATGGCGATGGGCTGACAGCTTCCCGTGGCGTAGCAGTCAGTACGGCGCTGTCGATTATCACCATCCCCCTCATACTTCAATTGCTGTAAAAAGGAGGGAGAGCTTTGGCCCGTGGAAAGCATCGAAAGGGAGGCTGCCTATCCCGATTGATCACGCTTCTAATACTGGTAATCATACTGATTTATCCCTTTTATCAGGCTAGAATACTGAATGTGGAAGAAACGACACTGGAAATCAGCGGTCTGGATCCGGCGCTGGATGGCCTTACGATTGTCTATGCCTCCGACATCCATCAGGGACCCTTTTTTTCTCAAGGCCGGGTAAACGCGTTGGTTGCGCAGATGAACGCGTTCAACGCCGATCTGGTACTGCTGGGCGGCGACTATGCTATTGAATCTGATTCAGCGATTACGTTTTTTAAGAACCTGCCGAAAATACAAGCCCGGCGCCTGGTGGCAGGTGTAGTGGGCAACCATGACCGCACCGTACCCGAAAGCAACCTGAATTTGCTGCAAAGCGCCATGTTGAACGCGGGCGTTTTGCCGCTGGTCAACGCTACAAAGGAAGTGCGGGTCGGAGATTCTGCGATCTATCTAGCCGGTGTGGATGACTACAATAACGGACATCCTCAAATTCAGCAGGTAGCCTGGGAAATGAGGGAGGACAGCTTTGTTATCTTCCTGACCCACTCCCCCGATAATCTGCCGGAGGCTTTTCAAACAAAAAACAGTCAGGGCAGCAACAACTGGTTTGACTTATCTCTAGCCGGCCACACCCATGGCGGGCAAGCAACCCTCTTTGGAAAGACTCTGTATAACCCGCTGACCAAAGCAAGCGACAGGTATTTATCCGGCTGGGTACAGGAGAACAAAGCAACGGTGCTTGTATCAAACGGCGTTGGCTTAACGGGACTGCCAGTCAGGCTTTTCGCGCCGGCGCAGCTTCATGTGATTACGCTTAAACGAAAATAGTTCATCAAAGAATGTTGCCAATTTTCAAAGAATCACGATGGTGGATATGGCGCAGCGATTCGTTCAGCTCTGCAGCGGCCCACAGGCTTAAGCTTTTATCTTCCACCTCCACCGCGGCCGCCAGACGCTCAAGGCCCAGATTGACATCGTCTGTGTCGGTATGGTTCACCCAGAATTGCAGCCATTCGCAGGTTTGTTCCCATTCATTGAGCATGTCCTGAACAGCGCCCTTTGCCCTTGACCAGTCTTCCGCCTTTATGTTATCTTCCGCGATTTCAAGGTCGTGCGTAAAATCTGTAGATACCTTTTCACTTAATGTGGCTGAGGTAATGCCAATAGCCACAATCAGTACAGCCAGTATGATTACCGTCCATAGCGTTGCCTTCATGGTTCACCATCCAATCCCGCCGGGAGGTACGGCATCCACGATCATGGATTGGTCAGCCCGCCGCCCCTGCAAAAACATTTTGCCGCTGGTATCCAGGCTGCACAGTAGCACATCCTTATACGAGGCAAATCCATGGTGCTTTAGCTTTGTGATCAGCCATTCCTCAGGTATCTTCCCCGTCGTCATATTTTTCTGTTCGATTACGCCATCCAGAATCAGCGTCAAGGGAATACCTTCGTATCTTGTTGCGATAGATAAATCTTCTGGTGTGGCCGGCCGCTTTTGCGGCTTGGGAAAAATGCTTACCTTGCCGCTGGTTTCCATGATGGCCGTATCCACATCCGACGGGTTCAGCACACCGCCGGTGCGTATTTCCTCCAGCAGGTCATTTAAGTTAAAGCACAGTTTTTCCAGCTCCTTGACCTGTATGACACCGTTTTTGATGAGAACTGTAGGCGTGCCGCTGAACAGGTCGCGGAGCTTTTGGTTTTTCATGGAGATCATCGTAAACAGCCCATGAAGTACCACCAGCCCCATCATGGGCACAATGCCATATAAAAGCGGCGTTCCCACATCCGCCATGGGCGTTACGGCCAGGTTAGCGATCAATATGGCCACCACCAGCTCAAAAGGCTGCAGTTGCCCCACCTGGCGTTTGCCCATGATGCGCATAAAGATGACCGCCAGCAGAAATAAAATAACCGAACGCAAAAATACGGTGAGCATGGCATCCTCCTTGACAGCATTTCCAGCCTTAGTATGGGCGCAATGAGGAAAACCATGCAAAGAAGGGAGTTGCCTGCCATGGTTTCCCAATTGCTTCCCCCTGCCTTGCAATCAGGCTCTCACATCGGATTGATCGCCCCGTCCAGCCCCATTTATGAGCCGGAAAACAGGCAAAAGGCCATTGATCTGCTATCGAGCCTACACTTTAGCGTCACTGTTGGAGAAAGTGTTTATGCCGCCCGTGGCTACCTTTCCGGTCGCGATGAAATTCGGGCTGAAGACATCAACCGCATGTTCCGTGACCCCAGCATTGATGGCATTGTTTGCCTTCGGGGCGGCTATGGTTCCGCCAGGCTCTTGCCTATGCTGGATTTTGAAATGATTAAAGAGAATCCTAAGCCTTTTGTTGGTTTTAGCGATATTACCGCGCTGCATTGCGCCTTCCAGGTCAAATGCGGGCTTGTTTCCTTTCACGGCCCTATGGCCGGTGCCCATTGGCAGGTAGGCCTGCGGGAAGAAAGAAGCCGGTCGAACTGGCTCAATGCCATGATGTGCCCAGAACCGTTGGGTACTATCGAAAACACGGATGAGCAGCCCTTTGAAGCCTTCCGGCCAGGAGAAGCGGAGGGCTTGCTTACCGGCGGCAACCTGACGGTATTTTGCAATCTGCTGGGCACAGCGTATATGCCGGATGTAAATGGAAAACTCATTCTGCTGGAGGACATTGGAGAAAAGCCTTACCGTATCGACGCTATGCTGACTCAATTGCGCAACGCCGGGATATTTGAATCCTGCGCCGGAATTATATTGGGTGATTTTACCAAGTGTGAGGACGCGCCAGAAAAGCCCAGTCTGACATTGGATGAAATTTTTGACGATCTTCTGCCTCGCAATAAGCCCGTTTTGAAAAATGTGCACGCCGGTCATGGCAGCGACAAAATCACACTGCCCCTGAATATCCGCTACCGTATTTGCGGGAACGCATTGACGGCGCTATCTCCCGCCGTTCAGGAGCGCTGTCAATAAATCTGATCCCGGCACGGCATTGAGCTCATCGCTGGAATTCTGCGCCAAATCTGTTATAATGATCTAAAGCGTTGAATTGCTATGCATGTGCTGATTGAACAGTGCGGAGGGGATGGGTTTGTTTTTTCAAGCAGCTCCTTTTGACAAAAGGGCCGCATTTTTATTCCGAAATGTATGTGACTTTCCCAGCAGCCTGATACCCGAAAATATACAAAGCACTGACAAGGAGGATATCCTGGCGGGGCTTGAGTATTTCTCAGCGCTGCTTCGGGAGATCTATGCCGATTCTTCTACCTATCGCACAGAGGACGATCTGGAAAGCTACCATCGCTTGACGAATACCGTGCAATTGCTGCTTGTGGCAGGAACCTGCGGCACACTTTTGCGCGAAGGCGAGATATCACATATCCTGCTGGAAAAAGCTTTAATCCGCCGGCACTTCAAAAAGCCGGCTGCTTTTCATCTTGGCGCACTTGAAAACTACGGGTTTTATTTTGCCTATGAAAAAAATGGCCGTCCGGCAAAGGACTATAACAGTTGCACAACAGTAGCAATCTACAATGAAAGCTGCGCCGCCTTTTTGCCTGCGCTGAATTATTTGGCTCAGCATATACCGGCTATGGACAACAAAAAGGATTTTGCCATGCAAACCGATCTTTTTTTGATGGCAGATTACAAGACCATTCTTCTGGGCGGCGCAAAGCGCAAGGAGGATATTGTTCCTCTTCGACCGGAGATTTTACGCACCTTAGGTGAAAAGGCTGCTTGTTGGACGGAGCTGGTGATAAATCTTACACAAGAAGCGGGACTGAAAGCAAGCTGCAAATTCTGGTCCTACTGCTCTCCCGCCTGGGTGGTTCATTTTCACAAGAAAGGAAAATCCGCCTGCATCTTTACCATTAGTACCGACAGCTTGTTTTTTGAATGGTGCGCATCGTATGAAGTGCTCAAAGACCTGGCAGAAAACAAGGAGCAGCTGCCGCCACTTATAAAATCATGTATGGAGGGCTTTGGCTGCATCCATTGCGGCGTATGTAGAAGTGAGAACGTTACTTTGGTGAACGGATTCTCCCTTTGCACAAAGGAAGCCTGGGCCAGGCGCATCACGTTCGACTTTACTACTCAAGCGCATATACAGGCTGTTCAATTTTTGTTGGCCCTGTGAACAGGAGAAACGATCCCGATGTTTGAAAAGGTCACTGTCTGCCTGGATATGGCCGGCTGCCCCAACCGCTGCCGGCATTGCTGGCTTGGGGTTACGCCCAACGGCCGCCTATACTTGAATGATTTGCAATATTTGGCCGAGGCTTTCCACCCTTTTGCGAAGGATCTTTCTGTTTGCAGCTGGTACCGCGAGCCGGATTACCTGAACAATTATCAAGAATTGTTTGCGCTGGAGAACCATCTCTCCGCCACCGAAACGCCGCATTTTGAACTGATGAGCTTCTGGCGCGCCGTAAGGGACCCACATTATGTGCCATGGTTGCGTGAATTAAATGTGAAAGCCTGCCAATTGACCCTCTTTGGCACGGAAGAGACAACCGACTATCACTGCGGCCGAAAAGGCGCTTATCAGGAAATTCTCAAAGCTGCGGACCTGCTGCTGAAAAACGGCATTGCCCCCAGGTTTCAAGTATTCATCCACCAAGAGAACGTGGATGAATTGCCATTGCTGGAAGAATTGTTTGTGAAAAGGGAATATGCGCATCGCGTCAAGGACATCGGCCGGGAATTGGCGGTATTCGTTCATCAGGGTTCCTGCGATGGGGAAAGCGAAAAGCAATACTGTATATGGCTTACGCCGGAATCGATTAAAAAGATACCGGATTCATTTGCCGTTTCTACGCTAAAGCATTTTCAAAAGCAAAATCTGTTCGATGTTTTCGGGCAGACGGAGGAAGCGCTATATGGAGAACTCGCTACAGAAGCTTCCACGCAGGATTTTGTATCCACTACGCCAGTATTTTTTGTGGATAAGGATTTTTACGTCTATCCAAACATCAGCACCCCATCTCCATGGTGGCGCTTGGGCCATTTAAAGACAGATGGGTGCAAAGCAATTCTTAAGCGATATGCCGCCTACCAATCGCCAGCCCAACGCATTGCCAAAACCGTACCCATTGGCGATATGGTAAAGGCCTTTGGCAACGAGAGCAGCCAGCGGCTGTTTTTGAAAGACGATTACCTTTCTTATCTTCTGAACCGATATTGTCAAGCACATTGGAAGGAATGGATATAATGGATTCATTATGCTTTACCATGCCTGAAGAAGCAGACCGCCAAGCTGTTCTTGACCTTTATGCTTCCTGCTCGCAGCTTCCCGGCTGCACCTGGTCCAGCGACTACCCAACAGGAGAAGAATTTGACCATGATATGGCCAACGGCTGGTTGCATTGCTTAAAATCCGGCAGTGAAATCATTGCTGTCTTTTCGCTGGGGGACTTTGGCGAGCTTCACACAGAGGATATTTCCTGGAACAAAGCCATTGCAAAACATTGCGAGCTGGCCCGCATTGGCGTAAAGCCTGAACTGGGAGGAAAGGGAATTGGCACGCTGGTTTTGAACCACGCCATGGAAATCGCCAGAAAACAAGGTTTTGATGGCATCCGCCTGCTGGTCAGCCCAACAAATATGAAAGCCGTGGCCATGTACCGGCGGGCAGGGTTTGTAACAGAGGGAGAGGCTGACTTGTTCGACACCCATTGGCTGTGTCAGGATTTAAAACTGTAGATAATGAATTAAATGTAAAAAGAGCTTTCCATTGCATGTGCTTTGGAAAGCTCCGTTTTTGCATGATCGATTATCCTTGTGCAAACGCTTTTACCGCATCCCGCAAAAAAGCCGCGCAGCCTTTGACCTTTGTATCGTAGTATGCGGTGAAGCGTTCATCGTCCACATACATCTGAGCAAGGCCCACATGGGCTTCTTTGGAGTATTGGTTCCACGTAAAGGATAGCCACTCCTTGTGCAGCTTGGCCAGCCTTTGCCCTTCCTCTCCAGCCGGGTCCATCTTTTCCGTCACAGCCTTTTGAAGGCCTTCCAGTATCTCCAAGGACAACTTCTGCATGGCGTCGTACTGCTCCTTGGTCAGATTCATCATACGGGCGTTGCTTTCGTCGGCCTGCTTATCGCCGTACTTTTGCCTGACCTCCGCGCCATACTTTTCTTCGTTTTCCCGAACCAAGCCCTTTTTAAAGGCCTCAAACTTTTCTTTGTCGCTCATTGCTATCTTTCCTTTCTCGCTTAGAATGGTCTTTTCCACATTTTGAATCAGGCGGTCCATTTCGTCCCGCCGCGTTTTCAGGCTTGCAAGATGGCTGTTCAACGCTTCTAGCCGGTTAAAGGATGGAGAGTCCAAAATGATCTTGATATCCATGAGGCTGACGTCAAGCTCGCGGAAATACAATATCTGCTGCAGCAGATTCACTTCCCTCTCTCCATACACGCGATACCCGGCTTCAGTGACCTTCATGGGCGCAAGCAGCCCAATCTCGTCATAGTATCGAAGGGTACGGGTGCTGATTCCTGCCAGCTTTGAAAGCTTCAAAATCGTGTACTCCATCTTGCATTCCTCCCGACAGACATATCATAAACCTTTCCGTAACGTTAAGGTCAATCCCTTTTAAAAAATTTATTTGCTTTCATTTCTCCGCTTGCCAACGAGCACACCCCATGGTATAATACGAACAAACGTTCTTTTTGGAGGGCTGGGGATGGATAGGGTCATCCTGCACTGCGATTGCAACAGCTACTTCGCCTCGGTGGAGTGCATAGAAAGGCCGGAATTACGTAAGGTTCCCATGGCGGTGTGCGGCGATCCCGACAGCCGCCACGGCATTATTCTGGCCAAAAATGAGCTGGCGAAAAAGTATGGCGTTACAACAGCCGAAACCATATGGCAAGCCAAGCGCAAATGCCCGGGCCTTGTGCTTGTACCGCCCCATGGCGAAAAGTATGAGGAATACTGCCGCAAAATCAATGAAATCTATGCCCAGTACACCGACCAAGTGGAGGCCAGCTCTATCGATGAATCGTATCTGGATGTTACCGGCAGCCGGCAATTGTTTGGCACGGGCCAAAAGATTGCGGACACCCTGCGAAAGCGGGTATGGGAAGAGCTTCAACTCACGATATCGGTAGGTGTATCCTTCAACAAGCTGTTTGCCAAAATGGGGTCGGACTACAAAAAGCCCAATGCCACCACCGTCATCACGCGGGAAAACTTCCGCACCATTTTATTTCCGCTGCCGGTAGAAAGTATGATGTATGTAGGCAAAGCGGCAGCCCAGGTGTTGCGTAAAAATTTTATCAATACCATCGGCGATTTAGCCAACACGCCGTCGGAGCGGCTGAAAAAACTGCTGGGCATTGGCGGTGAAGCCTTATGGCAGCAAGCCAACGGCTTGGATGACAGCCCCGTCCTGCACCCTGGTGAAGGTGAACCGGTCAAGAGTGTGGGTAACGGCATGACCTTTTGCCGAAACTTAATAGGCGAGGAGGATATGAAAGCAGGACTTATGCTGCTGTGCGAAAGCGTTGGCTTAAGGCTTCGCCGTCACGGGCTGCTGGCAAAATCCGTAGCGTTGCACATCAAAGACCCCGCCTTAAAAACCATCTCCCGGCAGATGCAATTGCCCGGTGCCATTCAAACTACCAAGGAATTGTATGATGCCGCGCTGCCGCTTTTACTCAGGTCCTGGGACATAAACGCCCCCATCCGTACACTGACAGTAACAGCCTCTCACCTGTGTGAAAGAGAAGAAGGAGGCTGCCAAATCAGCCTTTTTCCAGCAGATGCCCTTCGCCAGGAAAAACAAGCAAAGCTGGAAACAGCCATTGATAAGGTGCGCTGCCGCTTTGGCAATGATTCTGTCAGCATGGGCGCGGTGCTATCCTGTGATATGTTCAAAAATCAAAGTTGAAGCGATACTGTTTATTACATATACATTTCAAACAAATATTTTTTGAAAACACAGAAGGAATCCCCAGTCAATTGTCGAATAGGGAGGTGTTTTCCGACTTTTGGTGATGGAAAGGAAATGGCCCCGTTATGATAAAGGCGATTCGTTCGCTGGTTCGCGCACTGCCCCTGTTTACACTGCTGATTACCCCTGCCCTTAGTTTTGCTGAATCCATCAGCGAAGACCTGTACAGTTTTCAGGTACTGATCGGTGGGGATCAAATATCACTCCCCTGCACCTACGAACAACTCACGCAAGCCGGCTGGACCTACAACGGCGATGCAGAAGCGCTTTTAAAGCCCGAAGACCGCACCGTCTCTTCCACCTGGGAGAAGAACGGTGTTTTGCTGTACGGCGAGATGGTAAACAACTCCTGGGACGTGCTGCCAGTGAAAAGCTGCGTTCTGGCTGCCGTTGAGCTTTCGGAGTCTGCCGGGAAAACCGTTCTGCCTGGCGGCATTTTGCCCGGCGTCTCTCAAGTAAGAGAGGTGATCGACGCATACGGCATGCCGACGGCCAACCAAAAAAGCGGCGGCCTGACGCAATATTCGTATCAGCTGGATTACGACCAAGAAGCCGTTTTCTCCTTTTACGCAGATACGGGCATATTGAAGGAAGCCTCTCTGCGCAATGTTGTGATGGCCGCCGCGCCTGATCCTACAGCACTCAAAGGCGGTTCTGCCTCTGGCTCCGCAATGGAATATCATGCCCCCGGCAGCCTGGGGGATGATCCCTTTTCATTTCATGTATCCTTTGGCGGCGACTTATACGCTCTCCCTGCACCTGTGGCGGAGTTTGTCAAAAACGGCTGGAGCATTATAGACGGCGCGGACGGTGTAGTCAAAGCCTATGGTTCAGGCCAGCTCACCCTTTCCTTAAATGGCAGCCGGTGGACCACCTGGGTATACAACAATTCAGACAAAGCCGCTCTGGCCGGCGACTGCCTGATCACAACCATCGTCAGCGACGAAGGCAGGGGTGACGCCCCCTTGATTCTCCCGGGCAATGTAACCACCGGCATGACCGAGGAAGATGCTCTTTCTGCCTACAGCGCCTATACGCTGAAGACCAGCGATTCCGGCTCCCTTCGCCGCCATTCCTTTTGCAATGGCAGAACCGGTATTATATTATCCGTTAAACCAAGCACAGGCCTTATTAGCCGTATAGAAGTAACCAACACCCCGTAAGGTTTTGTTCTTTCCCTGTTTTCCCTTGACAGGTTTGTCCTCTTTGGGCTATAATGCTCCCAATCCATCGCACATTGGAGGCAAACCATGACAGATCGCTCTTTCACCAGGAGTCTGTTCTCGTTTATGGGCCGGAGCGGTTACCGCTTCGGCTATTTGAGCAACAGAAAAATCCCGAGTGAAAAGAGTGCTGTTTGCCGCTGATGGCATTTCCTTACGAGGTAAGAGAGCTCTTTTCGGGGCTCTCTTTTTATATTCATTCACGTTAGCGAAAAAAGGAGGATCACATATGATCGTCGTTCTGAAAAAAGGCGCTCCTGAGCAGGAAATTCAGCTTCTGACCGAAAATATTGAACATCAGGGAGTATCCGTAAATCCTGTTCACGGCACCGACCTGACCATTTTGGGCCTGGTGGGCGATACCAGCAAGATCGACGTCTCTCAGTTGGAGGCCAACCCCTTTGTGGATAGGATCATGCGGGTATTGGAGCCTTTTAAAAAGGCGAACCGCATGTTCCACCCCGGCAATACGGAACTGAACATCTGCGGTTACCCCATCGGCGGAGAAAAGCTGGCGGTTATCGCTGGGCCTTGCTCCGTGGAATCGGCGGAGCAGATTACGAACATTGCCAAAGCAGTCAAAGCATCAGGCGCACAATTTTTGCGCGGCGGCGCGTTCAAGCCCCGCACCTCGCCCTACGCTTTCCAGGGCCTGAAGTATGACGGCCTGCATTTACTGGCGGAGGCAAAAAGAGAAACGGGTCTGCCCATTGTATCCGAAATCATGTCGCCCCAGGATATTGAAGTGTTTGAGGAAATGGTGGATGTGATTCAAGTTGGCGCCCGCAACATGCAGAATTTTGATCTGCTGCGGCAGCTTGGCAAGTCCACAAAACCGATCTTGCTAAAGCGGGGGCTTTCTTCTACTATTGAGGAGTGGCTGATGTCCGCCGAATACATACTGGCCGGCGGCAACGAGCAAGTGATCTTGTGCGAACGGGGTATACGCACCTTTGAAACCTACACCCGCAACACCATTGATTTAAGCGCCATTCCGGCGGTGAAGAAACTAAGCCACCTGCCCGTCATCGTAGACCCCAGCCATGCCGCCGGCAAATGGTGGATGGTCGCCCCGCTGGCCAAAGCCGCAGTAGCGGTTGGCGCCGATGGATTAATGATCGAGGTGCATAACGATCCGGCCCACGCCCTGTCCGACGGGCAGCAGTCCATCACTCCGGAAGGGTTTGACGCAATCATGAAGGAGCTTGCGCCGATCGCGCTGGCGGTAAACAGAAGCATATAAGCAGAATGAGAATGGGTAGCAGAATAGCAGGATGGAGGGAGCCCATGATCATCAAAGTAGCGCTAAAAGAAAACGGCTATGATATTTTGTTGGAAGGCGGCATCTTAAAAAAAGCGGGGACAAGGCTGAAAGAGTACCTGCCCAAATGCCGCAAATGGATGATTGTTACCGATGAAAATGTAAACGCACTGTACGGGGACATCGTACAGGCATCCATACAGGAGGCCGGGCTCACTGCCTCCCGCCTTGTGCTGCCGCCGGGGGAGGCCACAAAATCCCTTGCCAAATTGGAGGAAGTGTATCACGCGCTGTGTGCGGCGGGTATCAGCCGGGGTGACGGCCTTATCGCCCTTGGCGGCGGCGTCATCGGTGATTTGGCAGGCTTTGCCGCAGCCACGTATTTGCGGGGTATCCCTTTTGTACAAGCACCCACTTCTTTATTGGCCCAGGTAGACAGCGCGGTGGGCGGCAAGGTGGCCGTAGATCTTCCGGAAGGAAAAAACCTGGTGGGCAATTTCTATCAGCCCAAGCTTGTATTGCTGGACCCGGATGCACTGAAAACCCTGCCCGATAGGGTGTTTGCCGATGGCATGGGTGAAGTAATCAAGTACGGCTGCATACACGACGCGGCGCTGTTTGAACTTCTTTCAAAGACCCCTGGCAGAAACGCACTCCTGCCCCACATGGCGGATATCATTGCCAAATGCGTCGCCATCAAAGCGGACATCGTCTCGCGGGATGAAAGAGACACCGGTGAGCGGATGCTGCTCAATTTCGGCCACACCCTGGCACACGCCATTGAGACCATGCAAAGCTATTCGGGTCTATGTCACGGCGAAGCAGTGGCGGTGGGTATGCATCTCATCTGCCGACTGGCAGAGGCAAAAGGCCTGACGGAAATGGGCACAGCGGATGCCATTGAGCGTTGCCTGTATGCCCACAACTTGCCATCCAGCGTATCCCTTGGAGATACACAAAAGCTATCTAGTATCCTGAGCCGCGATAAAAAGAATCTAGGTGCATCGCTGTTTGTTGTGCTACTTAATAAAATTGGGGAATCCAGGCTGTTTGAAACCACGCCGGATTTCTTTTCGGAGGTGGTTCAGTGGCTGCAATAACGCTGCACCCCGGCCGGTTGTCGGGTGTTTTAGCCGTTCCCCCTTCAAAATCCGTTGCTCACCGGGCAATTATTTGCGCTGCCTTGGCTACAGGCGAAAGTGTTGTATCCCCCGTGGATGTATCTGATGACATGCGGGCCACGCTTCAATGCATGACAGCCCTTGGCGCTCACTGGCAGCGGGAGGGGGATACCCTTCGAATAAACGGACATGCTTTCCCGCCAAAACCCTACCCTGATATGGATTGTCTGGAATCAGGCTCTACCCTTCGGTTTGTCATTCCCCTATCGCTTGCTTTAACCGGTGGCGGAACCTTTCACACCAAAGGGAGGCTGAGGGATCGGCCCCTTGGCCCCTACGAGAGTATTTTTAAACAGCAAGGAATTACGCTTGAAAGGACGGCGGATGGTTTTTCCGTAAAGGGTAAGCTGACCGCCGGACAGTATGAATTGCCGGGTGATGTCTCTTCCCAGTTTGTGACCGGGCTCTTGCTTGCCCTGCCGCTGCTGGAAGGCGATTCGCAAATACTTTTAACCTCCCCCATGGAATCGGAAGGCTATGTGCAATTGACCTTGAATGCAATGGAAGTATTCGGTGTCACAGTGCAAAGGCCCGATGCTTTCACCTTTCTGATCCCCGGCGGCCAGGCCTACAAGCCCTGTGCTTATCAGGTGGAGGGGGACTATTCTCAGGCGGCAGTGATGCTGTGCGCCGGTGCGCTGGGCAGTAATGTGAGGATAAAAGGCCTGAATCAGGATTCACACCAGGGTGACAGGGCAGTAGCCGGAATCCTTGAGCAGATGGGGGCAGCCGCCTTCATGGATAAGGATGCCTTCTCCATGGAATGCAGACCGCTTCACGGCCTTGTCATCGACGGCGGGCAAATACCCGATACACTGCCTATGCTGGCCTTGACCATGTGCTTATCCCAGGGGGAAAGCCGTATTGAAAATGCCGGGCGTCTTCGGCTCAAGGAATGCGACCGGCTGCATGCCACGGTCACAGAACTTACAAAGCTTGGGGCAGATATTCACGCCGAGGGGGATGCGCTGGTTATTCGCGGCAGGGAGAGCCTAACGGGCGGCGTATCTGTCATCAGCTATGACGACCACCGCATGGCCATGATGCTTTCCATCGCCGCGCTGCATTGCCAAGCGCCCATTGTATTGGACAATCCAGCCTGCGTAAAAAAATCCTGGCCCAGCTACTGGGAAGATTATCTGGCTTTGGGAGGGAACATTACATGAGCAGCAGCTTTGGAAGGCATCTAAAATTATCCCTTTTCGGTGAATCCCACGGGGTGGGCCTTGGTATCGTCCTCGACGGGCTGCCGCCAGGGCTTTCTCTTGATCTTGAGGAAATCGGCAGGGAAATGGCAAGAAGAGCCCCCGGCCGCAACGATCTTTCCACACCCCGTCGGGAAAACGATATCCCGGAAATTCTATCAGGCTTATACGGCGGCAAAACCACCGGCGCGCCGCTTTCCGCCGTTATCCGTAGCCGGGATACCCGGTCCCAGGATTATGGCGAAGAGTTGGATAAACCCCGGCCCGGTCACGCGGATTATACCGGCTTTATCCGCTACAACGGGTTTGGCGACCATCGGGGCGGCGGCCATTTTTCCGGCCGTCTGACCGCGCCGATTGTCTTTGCCGGGGCAGTGTGCAAGCAATGGCTGAGGCAAAGCGGCATTCATATCCATGCTCATATCCAGCGCCTGGCCGGCATCGATGACGGCAGCTTTTTGGATGTACCTGTGACTAAAGAGCATCTCGATTCTTTGCCTGCCGAAACGCTGCCGCTCTTGCATCCCGGCTTAGCGGATGAAATGACCAAAGCCATACTGGATGCCAAATCTCAAGACGACTCTGTCGGCGGCATTGTGGAATGCATGGCGCTTGGCCTGCCGGCCGGGCTTGGCGCACCGTTTTTTGACTCGGCAGAGTCTATATTGTCCCATTTAATGTTCTCTGTCCCTGCGGTAAAGGGCATCTCCTTTGGGGTGGGCTTCCCCATGGCGGACATGCGGGGCTCCCAAGTAAACGACACCTTCTATTATGATGAAAATGGCGCTGTGCGTACCAAAACCAACAACGCCGGCGGCATACTGGGCGGCATCAGCAATGGCATGCCCATCGTTTTTCGGTGTGTGATCAGACCTACCTCCTCCATTGCACAGCCCCAGGATACCGTTTCTCTGAGGGAAAAAGCAAATACGGTGCTAGAAATTGTGGGCCGGCACGACCCCTGCATTGTGCCAAGGGCGCTGCCCGTGATTGAGGCCATGACCGCCATCGGCCTTTGCGAATTGTGGAAGGAGCATAATGCATGCCGGATATAAGGAATGTTGTCTCCTTCCCCGGCACAGAAGGTTCATTCTCCCAGCAGGCGGCGGTGGCCTTCTTTGGGGAGGAATGCGCCTATCTGCCCTGCGATACCTTTGCAGGGGCTATGGAAGCCGTGACCACCAAGCAAGCTGCCTTTGCAGTGCTGCCTATTGAGAACTCTTCGGCAGGGGCGGTGGGTGAAACCTATGACCTGCTCATCAAAAGCAAATTGCACATTGTGGGCGAACAGGTATTGCCGGTAGCCCATCATTTGATGGCTATAAAGGGTACCCACATGGAGGATATTCGGGAGATTCACTCCCACCCTCAAGCCCTATCCCAATGCCGGAATTTTTTGTCCCTGCATCCTGGCATCGTCCAGGTCCCTTCATTGAATACCGCGCTTAGTGCAAAGAATATTGCCTCATGGGGCGATTATAGCAAGGCCGCTATAGCCGGCCACCTGGCCGCAAAGCTCTACGGACTTGATATCTTGCAAGGAAACATACATGACAACCCAAACAACACCACAAGGTTTGTAGTTGTCAGCCGGGAGATGGGCTCCCTTCACACCCCTGACAAGGCAAGCGTCACCTTTCATGTATCCAACCAGGTAGGCTCACTAGCCCAGCTTTTGACCTGCTTTGCGGAGCATAATGTAAATTTAAGCAAGATCGAATCGCGGCCCATCCCCGGCAAGTCCTGGGAGTACTTTTTCTTTGCCGACTTTGAAGGGGCCATGGACGAAACAGAATTGAACAAAGCACTGGCCGCCGCTTCAAACTGCGCAAGGGAGCTGCGCCTGCTGGGCCGCTACAAAAAAGCCAGGTAGAGGGGAGGAGGAAGCCTATGGAGTTCTTCGGCCTCATCGGGGAAAAGCTGGGCCACAGCCTATCGGAGGTCATACATACCCGGTTGTTTGAGCTTTTGTCCCTGCCGGCAGCCTACAAGCTGATGGAGATCAAAAAAGAGCAGCTTCATGAGGTGGGGCCGGCCATTCGGCTGCTTCACTTCAAGGGCATCAATGTCACCATCCCCTACAAGGAATGGGTGATCCCGCAACTGGACGAAATTGATGTTTCTGCACGGCACTTGATGGCGGTAAACACCATCAAAAACGAAAAAGGAAAGCTCACCGGCTATAATACCGATGTGCATGGCCTGATGGAATTGTTTCACCATCACGGTATTGAAGCTTCCGGAAAGCCGGCCGTAGTGTTGGGCAGCGGCGGCGCGGCGAAGGCGGCGCTTGAGGCGCTGCATCAAATGGGCGCCAGCCAAATGTATGTGGCAAGCCGCAGCCCGAAGGGAAAAACGGCGGCTTTCCCGAATACAACATATATTGATTATTTGCAGCTAAACGACATTGCCGGCGGCGTACTGCTCAACGCCACACCGGTGGGTATGTGGCCAAAGGTAGACGCTTGCCCCGTAAGCAGAGATATCGTATCCCGGTTTGACGCGGTGGTAGATACCATTTACAACCCTTGGGAAACACAGCTGTTGACCTTGGCAAAGGGGCAGGGTAAGCCCCATTGCAACGGCTTTTATATGCTGGTGGCCCAGGCGGTAAGGGCAGAGGAAATCTTTTGGGACAGGTCTTTCCCGACCCATATCACCGATACCCTGTATCAGGAGCTGGCCATCAAACTTCAACACAAAGGAGGCGTCTGAATGCATATCCTTTTACTCAACGGACCGAACCTGAACCTGACAGGCATCCGGGAGCCTGGCGTATACGGCATTAAAACCTATAGTACCATCTGCATGCAGCTGAAGGAAGAAGCGGAAAAGCGGGGCATTGAGCTGGATATCCGCCAAAGCAACCATGAAGGCGTGTTGATCGACTGGGTACATGAGGCCCTTTTAAAAAAATTTGACGGCATCATTATCAACCCCGGCGCTTATACCCATTACAGCTACGCGCTGCACGACGCGGTAAAGGCGGCAGCACTGCCTACCGTAGAAGTGCATCTGTCCAACGTGCACGCCCGGGAGGAGTTTCGGCGCACCTCCGTCATCGCGCCGGCATGCCTGGGCCAGATTGGCGGCTTTGGCCCAGAAGGATATGTGCTGGCCATGGATGCGCTTTTGAAGTATGTCAAGGAGCGCCGTGTATGAACATCGTCATCGCGGGTCTTGGCGTCATCGGCGGCTCTTTCGCCATGGCGCTTACAAAAGCCGGGTATCAGAACATCTATGGCATTGATGTAAATGAGCAAACCTTGCTAAAGGCCAAAGAGCAGGGATACATACAGGAGGGGGATACAGACGGCGGCGCATTTTTGCAAAAGGCCGACTTGACGATCCTCTGCATTTATCCCCACAGCGTGCCGGGATTCATAAAAGCCCATTATTCAGACTTCAAGTCCGGCAGTGTCCTCACCGATGTGACCGGCGTCAAAAGCGAACTTGCTCGGCAGCTGCACACGTTGCTTCCCCCAGGCGTCGATTTCGTGCCAGGGCATCCCATGGCCGGCCGGGAAAAGATGAGCTTTGACTTTGCCAGCGACGCGGTGTTCAAAAACGCCAATTACCTGTTAACGCCCCTTCAAACCAATAAGGAAGAAAACCTGCGCATGATAGAAGCCCTGGCCCTGGAGTTGGGCTTTAAAAGGGTGCGTCGCATTACGCCCCAAACCCACGACATGCTTATCGCACACACATCCCAGCTTCCTCACGCTCTGGCGGTGGCGCTGATCAACAGCGACCGGGAAGGCCGGGAAACAGGCCAGTTCATTGGCGACAGCTACCGTGATTTGACCCGCATCGCCAGAATCAACGGCGCGCTGTGGAGCGAGCTGTTTCTTTCCAACAAGGAGTATTTGCTGGAAGCCATCGGCGATTTTAACGAGCAGCTTCACATGATCGAAAAAGCGCTGCAAAACGAGGATAAGGATACGCTGATCCGCCTGTTTGAAAGGTCAACGCTAAGGCGGGAGAAGCTGGATTCATAAAAGTTTTTCGGGATGGGGTTCGGGGAAGGGTCTTTTTATAAAAAGACCCTTCCCTTATTTCATTCCCGCCCGGCTCCCCTTGTTTCCGTTCCCGGTTTATGGTAGCATGTCCCTGGAAGGCAAGGTGGTATAGAATGAGGGATTTACACATCGCCCGGATTGCTGCCGTATCCCCAAGGGTATACCTGGGCGACTGCAAAAAAAACGCACAGGAAACCATACAGTGGATACAGCGGTTAAGCGGGGAGCACATACAGGCAGCGGTTTTCCCTGAGCTTGGCATTACCGGCTACACCGTAAGCGATTTGTTGCTAAACGAAACGCTGCAAGCAGAGGCGGTTGCGGCATTGCAAACCATTGCAAAGGCCTCGGGTACCATGGTGGCCATCGTGGGCCTGCCCCTTTCCAACCAGGGCCGGCTATACAACTGCGCGGCGGTTTTGCAAAACGGAAAAATCAAGGGCATCGCCACCAAGCGCTTTTTACCCAATGGCGGGGAATTTTACGAAACCCGCTGGTTCAAAAGCGGGAAGAATGCCCCGGACAGCATTGTTGTAAATGGCCAAACCATTCCCTTCGGCATGAATCTGCTCTTTGAGGCGGATCAGTTCCGCTTTGCTATAGAAATCTGCGAGGATCTGTGGGGCCCTAATCCGCCCTCCAGCACATACGCCCCGGCCGGAGCAGAAGTCATATTCAACCTAAGCGCCAGCAATGAATTGGCCGCCAAGCATGACTATCGGCGGGAGCTACTTCGCCAGCAAAGCGGCCGCTGCTTCTGCGGCTATGCCTATGCCGGGGCAGGATTCGGCGAATCCACCACAGACCTGGTATTCGCAGGCTTTGGGGGCATTTATGAGAGCGGCCGCACAATTGCAGAATCCCCCCGTTTTCAGACGGAAGGAACCTATGCTGTAGGTGATGTGGACATCAGGCGCCTGCGATTTCACCGGCAGCGGGCCGGCAGCTTTTTTGACAGCGACTGCGCTGAAATGCGCGTAGTTTCTATGGAAATTCTGCCTGACGCTGCGCTTCCCATCAAGCGTCCCCTCCCGCCGCTGCCCTTTGTGCCGGCGGAAAATGGCCGGGTGCATCGCTGCGATGAAATCACCTCCATCCAAACCATGGCCCTGCGCCAAAGGCTTACCGCCGCGCATTTTGACAAGCTGGTCGTAGGCATCTCCGGCGGACTGGATAGTGCGCTGGCACTGCTGGTAGCCGCCAGAGCCTTTCGGGAGATGGGCTTACCGCCAGAAAATCTGCACGCCATAACCATGCCCGGCTTTGGCACAGGCAAGCGCACACTGGGCAACGCACGGTTACTCATGACCGCCCTGTCCTGCACCATACGGGAAGTGGATATCGGGCCTGCCGTGCGCCAGCACTTTCAGGACATCGGGCAAGATGAAAGCGTACACGACGTGGCCTATGAAAACAGCCAGGCCAGGGAACGCACCCAGATATTAATGGATTACGCCAACCGTGTCGGCGCACTGGTGCTGGGTACCGGGGATCTAAGTGAATCCGCCCTGGGCTTTTCCACTTACAATGGCGATCACATGAGTATGTACAATGTCAACTGCTCCATACCCAAAACCCTGGTGCGCACCCTGGTCCGCTATCTGGGCGAGACGGTGTTCGGCGGCGAAGTGAACAAGGTCTGCCAGGACATTATCGAAACCCCTATCTCTCCGGAGCTATTGCCGGTGGACAAGGGCGAGCTTAACCAGCGTACGGAAGAGATTTTAGGCGATTACGCGCTGCATGACTTTTATCTCTATCACTTTATGGATTCGGGCAGCTCGCCTGGGCGCCTGTACGCCTTTGCAAAACAAGCCTTTGAGGGCGTATACGACGGCAAGACCATTGAAAAGGCCCTGCGGCTGTTTATGAAGCGTTTTTTCGCCCAGCAGTTTAAGCGAAGCTGCATCCCCGACGGACCCAAGGTGGGCAGTGTGAGCCTTTCCCCCAGGGGCGACTGGCGCATGCCCAGCGATATGTCCGGCGCTGCCTGGCAAGATTTTGTGTTCGAAGACTGACCCTGCCGATCGTGGAAAGGAATTTTTTACGAATGATACTGGAGCGCACCCATAAGGATGACCCCCGCTTCCTGTCCCTTGTATCGCTGCTGGATCAGGACTTGGCTGGACGGTATGACGACGGGAACGTCGCCTATGCGCCGTTTAACGCACTGCAAAAAATTTCAGCCGTGGTGGTCGCCATGGTGGATGGCGAACCCGCCGGCTGCGGTGCATTCAAGCCGTTTGACGATGATAGTGTGGAAGTAAAACGCGTGTTTGTAAAACCCGCCTTTCGGGGCCGTGGCCTATCCAAAGCTGTGATGGACGAATTGGAAAAGTGGGCAGCGGAAACGGGATGCTCGCAGGCCGTACTGGAAACAGGCACCAACCAGCAGGAGGCCATGTCGCTGTATGAGGGCATCGGCTATCGACGGATAGATAACTATGAACCCTATGTAGGCATGAAGGAAAGCGTATGCTATCAAAAAACGCTTATCCCTGTAAATAGCGGTGCAGACACATACTGCACCATCCGCCCCTATCAAAGCGGTGACTTGTCCGGCTGCGTGCAGTTGCTCATGGCCGCCTATAACGGCGATCCCTGGCGCAACCACTGGACAGAGGAAACAGCAACACGGTACCTACAAGACTTTGCCCAGTACAAAGGCTTTTTGGGCTGGGTCACCCTGGATAACGGTCAACTGACAGGCGCATTATTTGGCCGCCGCAAGGTTTGGTGGACAAACGACGAATTGTTTGTGGACGAGCTTTTTGTCCATCCCAATCATCAGGGCAAGGGACATGGAAAGCGGCTTTTACAAGCGGCGGAAGATTATTGCATCCAAACAGGCCTGGCCGGCGTGACACTGCTGACCGACAGAAACATGCCTGCTATGGCATTTTACAAGCAAAACGGATATGAAACAGCCGGTCACGTAACCTTTTTGTACAAGGTGGTACAAAGCAAATCCCATTCCTGATAAAGGAGGGCCTTTATGCGCATCGTCATTATCGGCGCGGTTGCCGCCGGCACGGCCGCCGCGGCCAAAGCCAGCCGCAACGCCCCGGATGCCCAGATCGTCATCTACGAAAGGGACGTGGATATTTCCTATTCCGGCTGCGGGCTGCCCTATTTTCTTTCCGGAGAAATCACAGACATCGCCGAAATCATGCCCAGGGACGCGGCCTATTTCAAAAAGGCCTATGGGGTCGATGTGCTCACTGAGCATGAAGTCTTGTCTGTGGATGCCAAGGCGAAAACCCTTCGCGTCAAAAACCTGAAAACAAAGGAAACCTTCGAAGACACCTTTGACAAGCTGATCCTTGCCACAGGCGCCGTCGCCAAACTCCCGGACATCCCCGGCACGCGGCAGGAGCATGTGTTTTCCTTGCGTTCGGTGCAGGATGCCCGAAGGATTCAGGCTTTTTTGGAGGAACGCAAGCCTCGCAAAGCCATAATTGCCGGCACGGGCTTTATTGGCCTGGAGATGCTGGAAAGCTTGACAAGTTTGAACCTATCCGTAACCTTGGCGGAAAAGGGCGAGCGTATCGCCCGCCACCTGGATGAGGAAATGTCCGATCACCTCAAAAAATTGTTGGAAGCAAAGGGCATTTCCATCCGCCTGTCCGCCAGGCTGCAAAGCATCGGTTCTGATCATGTAGTGCTCACAAATGGAGAAACCCTTCCAGCCGATATGGTGTTGCTGGCCACAGGGGTTACACCCAATACCCGTCTGGCTGCGGAAATGGGGCTGGAGCTTGGGGTAGACGGCGCCATCCGGGTCAACGACCGCATGGAAACAAGCTTGCCCTATGTGTTTGCTTGCGGCGACTGTGCCGAAACCTTCTCCAGCGTAACCAATCAGCCCGTATACAAGCCACTGGGCTCCACCGCCGCCAAGACAGGCCGCATTGCCGGGGAAAACGTTACCGGCGGGGACATGCGCTACCGCGGCAACCTGGGCACAGGCATCTTCCGGGTGTTTGAGTGGGCGGTTGCGGCAACAAGCCTTACGCAAAAGGAGGCCGAAAAGCTGGGCTATACCGTAGCCACTTGCCTGCACAGCCAACCGGACCGGCCGGAATATCTGGGCGGCCAGGAAATGCTGATCAAGGCCATTGCCGACAAAAAAACAGGCCGGCTTCTGGGCGCGCAGATCATCGGCGTAGACGGTGTAGATAAGCGCATTGATGTACTGGCCTCCCTGATCACCTGCGGCGCAAAAGCCGAAGACCTAAGCCATATTGACCTGGCCTACGCGCCGCCTTTTTCCACCACCCGGGATCCCGTGCACTATACCGGCATGCTCCTGGAAAGCGCACTGCGCAAGGGGTAGACGGATTTTATGCGGGAAGGGGCTTTTTGAAAAAAGCCCTTTCCCGCACCCATCCCAAAAACTTCAACGAATCATTAAGGGATTAACATGAATAAAGCTGTTTTCTGGGATTTCGACGGTACGTTGGTTAAAAGCGTAAGCTTGTGGAGCCGTTCACTTTTGCGGGCGTTGAAGGAAAGCTGGGCGGAGTGTCCCTGCGGCTTGGAGGATATCCGGCCCCACCTTCGTTCCGGCTTCCCCTGGGATACACCGCAGGAGAACCTTACCCATCTGACCGGCGAAGCCTGGTGGGCACATATGAACCGGCATTTTGAAAACGTCTGCCTTGCGCTTGGCGCTAATTACACCGTTGCTTATGCGGCCGCACAAAAGGTGCGCGGCATCCTGCTAGAGCCTGGCAATTACAATCTGTTTGAGGATACGCACACCGCTTTGCAAGCCATGGCAGCGCTTGGATTTAAACAATATATCGTTTCCAACAATCACCCTGATCTGGCACCCTTATTGGAGCAAATTGGGCTTTCCCAATATTTCAGTGCAGTCATCGTATCCGGCGAAATCGGCTTTGACAAGCCGCGAAAAGAAATATATGAGTTTGCCCTCCAAAAGGCAGGCTATCCCAATCTATGCTATATGATTGGCGACAATCCTTATGCCGACGGTGAAGGCGCGAAAAACGCCGGAATAAATCCACTGCTCGTTCACCTAAAGCAGCCGGCGGAAAACTTTTTATGCTTTGACACCTTATTGGGTGCGGCTCAATACATACAGGAGGAACAGCATGCAGCTTCGCGTAATGACCATAGCGGATTATGACAAGGTGTATTCCCTTTGGACTGGTACTGCCGGCATGGGCCTTCGGAGCCTGGACGACTCTCCCGCTGGCATCGAAAAATTCCTACGGCGTAATCCCTCTACCTGCTTTGTAGCAGAGGAGGAGGGCACTTTGGCAGGCGTGATTCTCTGCGGTCACGATGGGCGACGGGGATACATTTATCATGCGGCCGTTGCGCCTCAGTTCCGCCGCAGGGGCGTAGGAAGGCTGTTGGTGGACGCTGCGCTGACTGCGCTGAAAGAGGAAGGAATTCTAAAAGCGGCCCTGGTCGCCTTTGAAACCAATGCATTGGGAAATGCTTTTTGGGAATCCATGGGGTTTGAAAAAAGGGAGGACCTAGTATACCGTAACAAAAGTCTCAGTGACGCAAACCACTGATTGTCTGCATGGGGTATTTGATTGACAGCATCCTGACAATTTAGTATACTTTTGCTGTTATGCAGTAATTTAGGAAACAATATCCAGCGGAGAAGGACCACAAAATATGCAGACGCAGTCTTTCAAAAAATACATAGCATTGCCTTTTCTTGTAAGCATCCATTTATTGATGCTTGCATTTTTTTGCCCATACGCCATGGCAAAAGGGGGGCAAAAGACATTGCCGGTAGATGAAACCGGCGGCTTTCCTCCCTTGGAAGCAGGGTACATCAGCGAAACAGAATACAAAGACGACACGATTCAAGTGTCTTTTGAGTACGGCAGAGCGGAAGAAACCGACTGGACGGCCGTGTATGTCACAGTCACCCACCCCTCCCAGGTTCGCACAGCCATGGCGGGAAGATTCGGTTCCGCCAAGCAAATACGCAGCACCGATCTGGCCCAGCGCGTAAACGCCGTGCTAGCCATCAACGGTGACTTTTTTGACTTTCACCGTTTTGGGTATACCGTGCGACAGGGCAAGCATTACCGCAACAAGGCCGACGGCCTGCACGATGTACTGATTATGGATGAAAAGGGCGATATGCACATCCTAAATGCTCCAACCCAAGAAGATATGGCCTCCTTTGAGGCGAGCTTTCCGGGACAGATTATCAACTCCTTTTCCTTTGGTCCGGGCTTGGTGATCGATTCACAGCCCATAACCGCATTTGAAGACCAAAACAACGCCGCCTTTAAAAGAGCCCAGCGGATATGCCTGGCGCAGACAGGACCATTATCCTACCTGATTGTTTATACGGAAGGCCCCAGTGACGACAATTCCAAAGGCATGACCCTGCCACAATTTTCCCAACTGGTTGCTTCCTTCCCAGGTGTACAAAACGCTTACAACCTTGACGGCGGGTCTTCCGCCACCATTGTGTTTCGGGGCGAAAAAACCAATGGCCCCAAATCACAAAAGAGCAGAACCATCAGTGACATTATCTATTTTGCCAGCGCAAGCAGCCAAGAGTAAAGTAATAAAAGCACTTTATGATATCGAGATGTACGATCGGGTATCTTTTTTGTCAGGAGGATTTTTGCATGAGGCGTGCCTTGTTGCGTGTTCTTTTGTCTGTGATGCTGGTCATCCCTATGGCTGTTTGCCATGCGGATACCATACAGATGTATGGCATCACCGTAGACAGCCAGGAAACCCACCTTGACCTTGGAGACACAAAGATCAGCAACCTGAACAAGTTGATGGAATACCTGGACTTGCTGCCAAATGTAACTCAGGTCGACATGTACAAAAGCCGGGTGAGCATAAAGCAGCTGGAAATGCTGATGCAGCGCTATCCGGCCATCCGCTTTGGCATAACCTTTGGCTTGGTCAACAAATCCATCTCCACCGCCCAAACAGCCTATTCCACCTTGAATCATTTGGACTCGCCGCGATACAAATCCACAAAGTTTGAGCCGCTGAAATACTGCCCCGCCCTTCAAGCACTGGACCTTGGACACAATTATATCGATGATCTGACTTTTTTGACACCGCTTACAGAAATGAAGGTTCTGATCCTGGCAGATAACAGGATCAAGGATTTGTCTGTCTTGTCTCAGCTTACAAAGTTGGAATATCTGGAACTGTTTATGAATGATTTTACGGATTTGAGTCCGCTGTCCTCTTTAACGAATCTAAAAGATTTGAACCTTTGCAGAAACAAAATCACCGATATCACGCCCCTGCTTACATTAACCAACCTTGAAAGGCTTTGGATATCGAAAAACTTTTTGACAGAGGAGCAGGTAGCACTGCTGGAACAGTCTCTGCCGGACTGCCAGATCAATTACGCCTGGGGCGACTGCACGGGAGATGGGTGGCGCAGCCATCCCCGCTATAAGAGCATTGCCGCAATGTTCAAAACCGGCATCTACGCGCCGTTTGAATAATCGCTATTACCATACATCAAAAAGGCCACCGGAAAGGAGCAAACCATGAAAGTCAAAAGCCAGAACCTATGGCTTGCATTGCTGCTTTTACTGGCTGTATGCCTCCCCGTCTGCGCTGCTGCACAGGATGCGGCTGAGGATATTACCTCCTTCGCTACGTTTTCTCCCCGCTCGCCAAAGCATGGTCTTTTATCCCTGACAGACCGCAAGTACACCACCCCCTGGGTAACGTCGGAGAAGAAAAACCCCTATGTGCAGGCGCTGCTGCCAGACGGCAAGCCATGCTCCTCCCTGTACATTTGCTTTGGAAAAATGCCTGCCCAATGGGAAGTGCAAACGCTGGAAGGCGAAAACTGGGTTACACTCCTAAACGGAAATACCGATTATCTGCATGTATATCTTGCGCTGCCAAGGCCCGTTACCAGCCTGCGCATTGCGGTAACCGGCACAAAAAAAACAACGCTCCTTCTCAATGAGCTGTTCTTGTTTGGATCGGGTGAGGTGCCTGCATGGGTGCAACAGTGGGAGCCTACATGGAACAAGGCTGACTTGCTAGTATTGGCTGCCCATCCCGACGACGAACTGCTGTTTATGGGCGGCACAATTCCCCATTATGCAGTCTCATTACAAAAGCGGGTGGTCGCCTGCTATATGACGCCCTCCAACACGACCAGGAGCAGCGAATTGCTAAACGGCCTCTGGTCCATGGGTGTGCGAAATTACCCGGTGATTGGCCCCTTCCCGGATGGATACAGTGGTGATTTGAAAAAGGGCTATGAGAAATGGGGCGGCAAGGATAAAGTAAGGTCTTATATCATGGGGCTTTTACGCAAATATCAGCCATCGGTGGTTGTCACCCATGACCTAAAGGGTGAATATGGCCATGGCGCCCACCTGGTTTGCGCCGACGCGGCCATATTCGGTGTGGAACACGCTGCCGATTCTGCGGTGGACAAAGAATCAGCTGAGGCATATGGCACCTTTGATGTGCCCAAACTTTATCTGCATCTATACCCTGAAAATGCAGTTGTTATGGACTGGCGGATACCCGATTTGGCTCTTCAGGGACGCACGCCTCTTGAGGCGGCAGCCCAAGCCTATACATTCCATGTGACCCAGCAAAATGCGGGTACTGCTGTCATCGGAAAAGACTTTGAAGTAACGGATGAAGGCGATTATGCCTGTAACCGGTTTGGCCTATATAGAACCACTGTTGGCCCGGACACAGGGAAAAACGACTTTTTTGAAAATATTCCATAAACGGAGGGCTTTTAGGCCTATGCACTGCAAAAAATGGTTTCCCGCGCTGATTCTGTTCATCCTCCTACTTTTGCCCCTTGGCGCATTTGCGCTGTCCCAAGCACAGTCCACTCCTGCGCCAACTGTTAAAACCACACCGACAGTTACAGCAAAGCCTGCCAAAACGCCGAAACCCACCAGAACCCCTAAGCCGACCAAAACACCCAAGCCCACCAAAACGCCTATGCCGACCATCCGGCCCACCTTTTTCCCCACGCTGCCTCCTACCAATGATAAGGGCTTTTTGAATGAGGGCGAATACCTTTATGAGAATGAGACAGACGGCCTGTGGATGTATGCCTCCCCAACGCTGAAGGTGCAAATCGTACGCATCAAGGATCCAAACAAGGTGCTTGTGTGGTATGAAGCTCACATCTATAGCGACGTTGAAGCGGGAGAAACCTTTGCCGCCGTCCCCTTTGACCGGGAAGCATGGGGCAAGGCCAGGCACGTGCAGCCGGAACGCATTGCCGCAGAAAACAAAGTGGTATTCGGCATGAATACCGATTATTATACCTACCGTACCGCCAGGGCCGCTTCGCTGATGGTGGGCATCGTAATTCGGGATGGCAAAATCATCAGCGACAAAACGTCCCCCTATCCCAGATTTCGCTTTCCTACGCTGGACACCCTGGCGCTGGAGCCCGGCGGTGTCATGGGTGTATACCGGTCTGATGAACTGACCGCCCAGCAGTATCTGGATATGGGTGTCAAGGATGTATTTTCCTTCGGCCCCATACTCGTCCGGGATGGAAAAAGCAATCCGGATGCGCTGGAATTTACCTACGGCCAATCCAAACAACCCCGGTGTGCCATTGGGATGATTGAACCCGGCCACTATTTCGCCATCCTGGCGGAAGCGAGGCTAAAGAAGGAAAGCATAGGCGTCAGCGTGCCGGAATTGATGCAAATGATGCTGGACAGCGGCTGCCAAACAGCCCTCAATTTGGATGGCGGGCAGACGGCCGTAATGCTGTTTATGGGTAAGCAGATTACCAGAATCGGCTCCTATGCCGGCGGAAAAACCAACCCGCGCAGCACGACGGAGATTATCGGCATTGGCCGTTCGGAAGCTGTGGCCCCCTGGGTGGATGAAGACAAAAAATGAAAACACGGCCCTCATGCAATTGCATGAGGGCCGTATTTTGCTATCAGGCCGCTTTCTTATAATGAGGAAGCGGCTCGTTCGCTGCTGCGGATGCCTTTTAAGAACGACAGCTTTGTTTCTGACACGATGACCGCAACAAAGATCAAAAGAAATCCGGCCGCAAGCCGGGCCGTCAATGCTTCGCCATAGAAGACCATGGAAAACGCCACACCAAACACAGCCTCCAGACTTAAAATAATGGATGCGGCGGCAGGGTGGGTATACTTTTGCCCTACATTTTGCAATAGCAGCGCGCCGGTAGTGGCGAATACCGCAAGATAAATCAGGCCCCACCACGCGGAGGAAGGTACCGAAACCGGGAATGTCTCCGTGGTCAGGAAAATGCCCAGGCAGCAAACAGCCGCCGCCCCAAACTGCACAAGGGTCAAAAGCACCGGGTCTTCCTCCTGGCCGACCTTTGCCACCACTACGATATGCACCGCATACACTATGCCGCCGGCCATGGTCAGCGCATCACCCATACCGATGCCAAGATCACCGGTCAGCGATACCAAGCCGATGCCGGCAAGGCACAACCCACCTGCCAGATAATTATAAATATCCGGCTTTTTCTTGGTAACCAGCCAAAAAATAAACGGCACCAAAATACAATAGATCGCCGTTAAAAAGGCATTTTTTCCAGGCGTGGTATCCTTGAGCCCAAGGGTTTGTAGCGCATAGGCACCAAATAAAAGCACACCCAACAACGCACCGCGAAGCAGCGTTTTTAGGGTCATATTCTTCAGGCGGCGGCAAAAGATAACGCATAATAGGCCGCAGCCAATGGTGAAACGTATAGCCAAAAGTGCAAAGGTGGGAAATACATCCACCGAGTTTTTCATGACAAAAAAAGAGCTGCCCCAAATGAGTGAGGCGGTTAATAATCCCAGCTTGCTTAACGCAGATTTATTCATCCCTATTTCCTCACAGGTAAAACGTCAAAGCGCTCCACTGCCTTCCTATTGTATGGGCCCGATGGCATGTATACAAGCAGACAAAGCCGCACGCCAAGCCTTCCCAGTATCATACAGCCTGCATGATACCCAGTCAATGAATTTTTTTGGCAGAAGTCAGCTTTCCAGGGCATATGCCTAATTGACAAGCACCAGATAAAAACAAGCGTGGAAGTTGGACGGCAAAATAAAGGCACAGGCCAACAGGAATGCCGCAAATTCCTTTTGCCTGTGCCATCGGTCTGGATGTATGTTATTTGAGATAAACATACTGCTTGGGGGTCTCAACGATTTGGAACAGCCTTTCTTCCCTTCTTCTATGAGCTTCCCATTTTTCATGGGTGAGCGGCTGGCCGGGTGTTTGCGTAAAGATCAGTTTGTTAAGTGAACCAAAGAAAGATTTTAGACGAAACATATATAACCAACTCCTATTGTGGTCGACAGTGGTATCAGCTGCGATTGGCAATTTTTGATTCTTCCGGTTTTTTATCGCAGATTTACATACTGCCTGATAAATTCCCGGTGCTGATGCGCCATATCATCAAACTTGGTGCGGCTTTCCCACGCTTCGCGGGAAAGCGGCTCTGAAGGTCTTTCAGCAAATAATGTTGTGCTGAGCGGATTTCCAAAGAGATTTTTTAACCAGTTCATCAATTATCAACTCCCGGTATGGTCAAAGAGAGGCGAAAGTAAGCGATCCAGCGAAACGCAAAGCGTTTTCGACAATGGATAGAGCAGCATAATATCAGGGTATGCGATATCCCGCTCCCATTTGGATACCGCAGGAGCCGTAATGCCCAACCTCAAGGCAAGCTGGGCCTGGGTATATCCCTGAGCTTTACGAAGGGTTTGTATCCTTGATCCAAGTGAACAGTCCACGTTTATCATCCTTTCTGACAACAAAAAAAGCGGCGGTATACGTTGCACGTCATACCGCCGCCTTTGGGGACAACAAAAATTATCCCGCTGTTATGGACAGAGGTACAGTACATGCTTTGTAAGCAACGTTTTTAGATTGTGCTGCGAGTAAACGTCGATTCATAAGTTCCATGACCGTACCTCCTTTCTTTTTTTGGATCGTTAGTATCTTATCATACCCGAATCTTCATTTCAAGCCCATTTTTGAAAAATAAACCAATGGTTTACATGGCATACTCTTTCTACTGTGCGAGTCCCAAACGCCGGCTTAATACATACTCCATATACTCCCTGCGCACCTGGGCATAAGCGCGCTTGGAGATAGGCACAAATTTACCGTCTGCAAACTCAAACTCCCTAGCTGTCATCACCTGCACATGATCCATGTTCACGACAAAGGATGCATGGGGCTTTAAAAATCGTGGATCCTTCAAAACTTGTTTCATGCAGTCAGTGAAAGATTCTCTAAGCACCATAGTGGTTACGTTTTTACCGGTTGTCAGGTGATAGGTAATGGTATGGTTCATATATTCAATGTAGTTGATTTGATGATACTGAATGCAGGCGACTCCGCCTTTTAAGCGTATCAAAACTTGGCTATCCTCTGCTTGCCTAACCCTTTGACACGCCTTTTCCAGTGATGTAATAAGCACCTTTTCTTCAACCGGCTTTACCAGATATTGCATGGGCAGCGCTTTAAACGATTCCAATGCAAACTGATAAGCGGAGGTCATGAAAATAATCACCGCCTGATCATCCACTTTTCGAATGCAACGGCCTAACTCAATGCCGTTCATGCCAGGCATCAAGACATCCAGCAGATAAATCTGATAAGCACTATTCTGCCTTTCCATACCGTCCAGCACATCCATGGCAGAACGGAATGTGCTGACGGTTATATTCCAATCGGGGTAAGCTTTTGCAAAGAAACACGCAACGCGTTTTGTTTCTTCCAGTATCACACGATCATCCTCACAAATAGCAATACGAATCATGTTTTCTCTCCGCCTTCTGCCTAGGGTATTTTGTTAGTATACCAGTGATGCCGTTTTGATGGCGAAAATACATAACTTACGTTTTTGATACAACCCTCCAATATTTGAGATCATCATATCATCAGTTGAACCAGATGATTATAGGACAGGAGGCAGCGGAAAGGAGATTTCCGTCAAACGTTTCTAAAATCTGCCGCATAGTTATAAAATCCGCACGCTTCGTTTGTGGTATGATTATATATGTCAGCGCAAAGGATTAACGAGATGGTCCACCCTCATTTCATTACCAGGCAGCATACATAACGGGGGAAACGTTTATGGATGATTTGCTTTCCTTGGCATCCGGCATCGTGATTCTCTCCATCATCCTATGGGGCACAGGTCTTGTGCTTAAGCGAAAACTCAATATGTTATGGGCTTTCCCGGCTTACATGGTTCCTGCCGGCATATTGATATTGCTTGATTTGGCAGCATATCCTCTGCCGGATGGCTGCTTTCCCTATGCGTTTATTGCGTTTCTTGTGCCCATTATCATTCTGTATAAGGAATCGCTGCCGGTAAAGCTGTTTGTCTTCAGCATTCAGTTGTTTATTGGCTGCGCCGCAGCGGGCTTGTCCTCCATCATCAGCAATGCCTTTTTTTCAGAATCAGGCATTGCGCATGATGCGGCACGTTTGGCATTCATTATGCTGCTGGGCGGTACTTATCTATGCTGGTTGAACCACTCCCGCTTTGGATACCGCCGGGAATTTTTTACGCAGAAGAATAAATGGGAATGGGCACTTTTTGCATTTGGACCCTGCCTAGCCAGCGTGCTGATGACTGGTATTTTCACATCCAATACTCATCGGAATCCGGTTGGTTCGTCATTAATGCTGCTATTTGCATTGTGGAGTGTGGCGGTGCTGCTTTATGCGGTGTTGTCAGCCTGTGCAAGAATTCAGGCGGAGCATGACTTGATGATGGCCAGGCGCGTGCTCGAAGCAGAAGCTGCCCAGGCGGAAGATCTAGCCAAAATGATGGAAGCATCCCGCATTTTGCGGCATGACTGCAAGCACCATTTACATGTGGCCCAAATTCTACTGGAAACCGGAAAAATCGAAGAGGCGCGCACCTACCTGCTATCTTATGGAGAAAAGTGCGATGAGGGTATTTTACCGCAATTTTGCGCAAATCCTGCCGTAAACGCACTTTTAATTGGGTACCACAGGAAATGCAAAGAGGCCGGCATCGACTTTTCCGCCATGTTGGATTTACCAGCAGAACCGCCTATGGATAGCTTTGAACTATGTACCCTCTTTGGAAATCTATTGGAGAATGCATGGGAAGCATGCAAAAAAGCCCCGGAAGGGCAGCGCTGCATCATTCTTCGCGGTGCGCCTCAAGGCAGTCAGTTGATGATTACCGTCCGTAATTCGTTTGATGGAACTGTACTCAAGGAGGAGGACCACATTATCAGCCGCAAAGGGTCTTGCGGTGGACTGGGCATCAAAAGCATACGTGCCATTGCAAGCCGTCACCGGGGTGTATATGTTCCCGCGTGGGAAGGGCAGATGTTTACAGCCAGCGTAGTTCTGCGGCTGTAATTCCGCAAAAAATCACATCTCCATGGCGAAAGTATCCGGGAACTCAGGATTATAGTTCTCACTGGCCCATAGAACGACCACCATGTCCGTATCTCCAAGGTTCTCAATGTTATGAATATATCCCGGCGGAATATCCACCGATTCCGGCATCTCTCCACAGACTTCATATTCCAGAATCTGTGTTTCCCCCAGCTTTCTTAGGCGTATGACCCCTTGCCCCTTGACAACAATGAATTTCTCGTGTTTGGTGTGGTGCCAATGGTTGCCCTTTACAATGCCGGGCTTTATGATGTTTGCCGAAACCTGGCCTCTGTCGTCCGTACGGATCAGTTCTGTAAAGGAGCCCCGGTGATCGGTATTTTTTTGTAGCGCTATACCAAACCCATCCTCCGGCAGAAAGCTTAGATACGTGGCATACAAAGCCTTTGTCAGTCTGTCGCCAAGATCTGGAATGGTTTTCAGCTCCCGGCATGCATGGAATGAGGCAATTAACTCCGCCACGTGGCCAACAGTCGTTTGATGCACAGTCTCTACTGAGCAGTATGAATCTTCCCTATGCACGTTACCGTCCATGGCGCGCAAAAATTCCGCAACAACATAATCCACATAACAAAGCCGAAGCGGTGCATCATGATCGTGCACGGTGATGGGGATCCCGCGGGCGACGCTGTGGCAGAAGGTCGCTACAACACTGTTATAGCCTGGTCGGCTCCACTTACCAAAAAGGTTGGTCAAGCGGTATACATATACGGGAACGCCCATATCCAGCCCATAGGCAAAAATCATCTCCTCCGCCGCTTTCTTGCTTTGTCCATGGGCGTTGTCAAGCAACGCCTGAATGGATGAACTGAAAAGCACCGGTGCCTTGCTTTGATGTTTTCTGAGCACATCCAGCAGCTCGTTGGTAAAGGATGCGTTGTTTTCATACTCGCCTTCGTTGGCAGGCCGGTTCACACCTGCCAAATGGAAAACAAAATCGCAATCTCTGGCATATTGATCCAGCAGCTTGGGGTTGGTATCCACGTCATATGGGTACACCAGCAAACCCTTTTGCTGGTGAAGGGTTGCTAAAAGGTTTCTTCCCAGAAATCCCCTTGCGCCGGTAACCAATATCCTCATACATTCGTTCCCTCCGACACGAAATGTTATGCCATCCATTGCTGCTTACCCGTTGCTGATCTCCTTAGAAATACAGTAAATGCAAATGTGCCGATGATGTGCAAACCGGGAGGGTAAGAAAACATGAAAAGACGCATTCTGATCTTTATGATAGCTTGTTTTTATGTGCTATTGTTTTATGGCAGCCAATCCGCTTCCTCTGCGCCTGCAGCGCCGCAAAGCATTACCATCCTACTGCTGGGAACACAAAGCACCAAGGATGATGGGCGGAGTGCAGACGCCGTTGTAGTTGCGGTACTGCAGCTGAACACCGGTGCAGTCAGGCTGGCCACCATTCGCCGCAACGTGCTTGTTAATGACGCAGAAAGCAATGCTTTGAAACTGTATGCCGTTGCCAAAGACGGTCCCCAAGCGGTAACCAACTCTATAAATAAGCTGTTTGGGCAAAGCATTGAGCATTATGTTATGGTAGATCTTGCCGGCATGGAAAAAATCATTGACACCATGGACGGAATCACACTTGAAATTGGGGACAAGGAATGGCTGGTTACGCTGCCAGATGGCACGGAAGGATTTCATCCGGCAGGATCGCAGACCTTAAGCGGCGTTCAGGCGCTTGCATATATGAAAGCGCCCGCGGAGAATAAAGAGCAGCAATACGGCTCCCACGTTAGCCGGGTGCTGTCCGCACTATC
Source organism: Bacillota bacterium (assembly GCA_023398575.1). Lineage (GTDB taxonomy): Bacteria > Bacillota > Clostridia > Christensenellales > Aristaeellaceae > JAEWAH01. The sequence continues at coordinate 79,515 of JAEWSC010000043.1, forward strand.
GGAAAAAGCTTTAAAAATGGATATGAATGCACTTGTTGATTTGATTTCAAATCTGCTGCCCTATGTGGAAACAAATATGACGCTGATGCAGGTTTTGCAAACCGCCGGCGACGCGCTATCCGTGCCGGTAAGCGATATAAAGACAGGCTCCTTTCCCATTCACGCTCAAGATGAGGTGAACGGAAAAGAAACCGCCGTGCGCATTTTGGATGCCACGGCAGAAGTGGAAGCGTTGTATTCCTTTTTGTATGGGCCATAACAGTTACAGGCATTCTTCCAATATATCCAATACCTGCTGCCTGTCGAAAACAATAGGGTTGTTATCCATTCTGCCGGCGGTAAAGGATAGGTCCGCAATAGCGGAGATGTCCTCTTCTTTTACGCCAAAGGAGGATAAACGCAGGGGCGTTACAGCGCTTGCCGCTTGGTAAAGCCAGGTATCTATACCGCCGTCAGCATCAAAAAGAGCGGACAGATTTTGCATTTCGGGAAGAACGGTCGCATTCCTTTTCATAACGGCAGGCAGTGTCATAGCCGTGGCAAACCCATGGGCAAGGCCATGAAGCATTGTTAGCGGGTAAGAGATGGCATGGCAAGCGGTGGTGCGGGTGATAGAAAAAGCCAAGCCGGCCAAGACCGCGCCTATGCACATCTCCTTGCGAATTGCCTCATTCTCCTTGTTTTCCGGCAGCACAGCAGCCGGCAGAAAACACTTGATCTTTTCGACGGCCGATAGTGCCAAAGCCTGGGAAAGGGGTGTTCGCCCATTGGCCCAATAAGCCTCCATAGCGTGCGAGAGGGCGTCCAGCCCGGTGGACAGTGTAAGCTCCGGACCCATAGTCATTGTAAACTCCGGCACTATGACCGCTGCCTTGGGGAAAAGGCCGGTGTTATCTACCGATAGCTTTTGCTGGCGGTCAGGGTCCCACACGGTGGCCCACCGCGTCACCTCCGAGCCTGTGCCAGCCGTGGTGGGCACGGCAATCACGGCTGGACAATGGACGCTTGTTGCATACTTTTTCTCGATAATGGCCTGACGGATCACATCTTCTGTCAGGCTGTTTTCTTGTATCTGTTCATGCAGGGCGGCAATGGCTTTGCCAAGGTCTATGGCGCTGCCGCCGCCAATCGCAAGAATGGTGCATAATTGCCTGCCCGCAAGGGCGGATAGGGCATGGCAAACATCCTTGACCGTGGGATTAGCCGGGATATTCTTCAGCCATACGCCGTTATGCCTATTCAGCAATCCCTTAACAAAGGTACCAAGGTTCAGCCTGGAAAGCATTTTTTCTGTAGCAAGAACGCATAAGCCATCCTTGCCCTCCAAAAACGTTTCTAGCACCGGCAGCGCTGTTTTCCGGCTCAATATTCGTATATCCACCGGCGAAAAGGGTGAAAACATGTCCATCTCCTTTAACTATCGGCGGGAATCAAGGTAAGAATCTCCTTGATGGACATGCAATAGCCTTCCGCCTCCAGTGACCGCCCGCTTTCCAAGATAGCTTGGGCGGTTTTCTGCATAGCCGGAAAAGCACTGCGCAACAAATGGTTGGCATGAATGACAATGTTCACACCGGCTGATTGCAGCTCTTGTTCGGTAATGCTGTTATAGGTGGTCGGTACCACAATCAGTGGAGTTACTTTGTCTTCGCTTCTAAACAAGCTGCAAAATTCCAGTATCTCCGCCGGGTCTTTTTTGCAGGAATGAATCATGATTCCATCCACTCCCGCCTTCACATAAGCGCGGCAACGCGTGATGGCATCCTCCATGCCCTGATTCAGAATCAAGCTTTCGCACCGGGCGATAATCATAAAATCCTTTGTCTTTTGGGCACCTTTTCCGGCCCGTATCTTTTGGCAAAAGCTTTCAATGCACTCCTGAGTCTGCTTTACCTCTGTGCCAAAAAGAGAGTTCTGCTTTAGTCCCGTCTTGTCCTCGATGATAATGGCGGAGATACCCAGCCGCTCCAGGGTCCGCACATTATAGACAAAGTGCTCCGTCTGTCCGCCGGTGTCACCGTCTAAAATAATGGGCTTGGTGGTAACCTCCATGATCTCCTCCAGCGTTTGAATGCGGGATGTCAAGTCAACCAACTCGATATCCGGCTTGCCCTTGGCAGTAGAATCGCAAAGGCTGGAAACCCACATGGCGTCAAACCGTTTGACACCAGCAGGCGTCTCGGCCTTGGCATGCTCCACAATCAACCCGGTCAAGCCGTTATGCGCTTCCATTACCGACAGGCAAGGCTTGTACTGCAACAGCTTTTTCAAACGCGACCTACGGTGTTCCGGCATGGAAAGCTGTTGGTCCAGGCGGCTTAACGTTTCCTCAGTGGGGGTGTGGGTGTATGGATACTCGATCAGCTCGCCTCCCCACTCTGCCAGCACGTCAATCACATGTCGGCGGATATTGGCCTGATAGCCGGTTTGCCAGTCGTCGCCATGGACGACGATATCGGGCCTAAGCTCCCGCAAAACCGCTTCATAACTGAGCGTACTTTGCACCACGACACGCTTTACGCCTACGATACTCTGAAACAGCTGCAGACGCTCCTCCAGGGGAATCAGCGGATAGCGCTTGAAGGAAGCAATGACCTCATCTGTGAGCACACCTACCGTCAGGTCACCCAGCAGCGCCGCCTTTTGAATAATTTTAATATGGCCGTTATGGAGGATATCTGTGCTGAAGCTCATATACACCTGCTTCATGAACGTGCCTCCTCTTTCTCAAGTATAGACAAAAACCGGTTTGAGACAGTGATAAGGTCTTGCGGATTATCTATTTCGTTACAGAGCCGGCCATTAAGCTCTAAAGGATACAGTGGGATATCACCGTTTTTCGCATTGTACGCATTTTCAGCGTATACCCGCCGCTGGCCTTTCTCACAAAAATCGCTGATTGCCTGCATCCAGGCGATGAAATCTGCCTGCTTAAAAACGTAAGCCGGCTGGCTGGCTACACAGTCCGGGCCGAAAAACTCGATACCGATGGCAATGATTCGGCCGTTTTTTAGTTTTGCCTTAAAATCCTTCTCCGGCAGCGGCAGCGTAGAATCAACGGCGACAACGCTTGCACTGCTTGATAGCAAGTCATTGATCACGCTGTTTTCCAGCACCAGATCGCCGTGCAAAAGCAGAATATCGTCATCGAGCTCTGCCGCCGCTAAATGCATGGAGTATATATAATTGGTTTCCTGAAAAATTGGATTGGCAACATAGGTGATATTCATTGGTAATCCCAGGCCGTCAATATGCTCTTTCAATAATTCGGCAAAAGGGCCGGTAGTAATCACCGCATCCTGGATACCGGCCATAAAAAGCTGTGTCAACTGCCGGCTGATGATGGTATATCCCGCACCAATGGGCGTCATGCATTTGGGGGCACTTTGGGTAAACACACCCATCCGCTGGCCTACGCCAGAATTGAGTATCAACGCTTTCATGCCTTGTCTCCTTGTGCAGAAAGATACGCCATCAGCTGGCGAAGGTTTTCCTGCGGGGTCGTTGTAGGCCGGCCCAAATCTGGCCGGGAGCCCTGCTTTACGGCGATTTCCAGAAAGACGGGCTGCTTTCCTGAAAGCTCCCGGATGCTGGATAGTGCATGTAGAAGCTCTTTCTCGTCCGCCGCAAAGAAGCAATGAGCGAATCCTGCCGCTTGGGCAATGGTCATAAAGGAGATGTTCCCGCCGTTTACAGGCATGCCGCCGACACTTTCGTGTGCGCCGTTGCTGATGACCACATGAATCAAATTGCTGCAGCTGCATTTGGCTTCCACCATCAGGCTGCCCAGGTGCATCAGCGCCGCGCCGTCGCCATCCAAGCACCAGACAGAGGTTTCCGGTTTGGCTTTGGCGATTCCAAGGGCGATCATGGATGCGTGCCCCATAGAGCCCACGGTAAGAAAATCTCGGTCGTGGCTCTTATGCTGCGCTTCCCGGATTTCAAAAACCTCTCGGGAGGTTTTGCCGGTGGTAGAAACAAACACGCTCTTATCTGGCGTGTTTTCCAGAATCAGGCGCAGCACATCCTCCCGCATAAGTGAACCGGCACTTGCATAAATGGCTTTCTCGCCGCCTGTCAGCGCGCCTTTTTTCATCAGAAAGGCGACGCTTTTGCCGAGGGATAGCTTATCCTTAGCCTCGCCCAACAAGACATTAAGCGCCACATCATCCGTTTGATTGGTCACGATGTATGGGGGGAGGTCCATCAGTGAAAGCATGTCGGGCGTGATTTCACCCTGAAACACGTGTTGAGGCTCGTCATGCACATTGGGTTCGCCCCGCCACCCTACCACAAACACGCAGGGGATGCCGTACACCTTGTCATTGAGCAGCGAAATGATAGGGTTTGCGGCGTTGCCGATGCCGCTGTTTTGCAGATATACGAGAGCAGGCTTACCGGTGGCGATATAGTGGCCGGCAGCCAAGCCTACCGCCGCCCCTTCGTTGGCAGCGATGATGTGCCTATCATTCACACCATAGCGGGCATAAAGTGTATCACAAAGCGGTGCCAGAAGAGAATCAGGCACTCCGGTGAAAAAGTCTACACCAAGGGTGGAGATTCCTCTCAAAAAGGAGGTAACATCCATGGCTTGTCCTCCCAAATATATCTTGCGTTATGACTTCAGGCATATATCACATAAAAACAACTGGCCTTATGCAAATTTTGCAAAGCCAGTTGAATTATAACATGATGGCAGATATACCACAAGTTTGGTGTGATCTAGACTTATCGGTAGAGTCATTTGAATTTTTAACTGTCCTTGCTTCTTTCAAGATTATTTTCAATTCTTCTATGAAAAGAGCTTCATTACCCTTATGTAGTATAGCATGGAAAACTTATCGCTTGCCCCAATTGTTGCATAATAGCTAAATAGGGGGTTTGCAAAGGGGCTGTGTCCCTTTGATGGGGTCCAGGGGCAAAGCCCCTGGTCAAGGGAATATCCGCTGTGCATAGGCAACGGAGGCCATGGCATCCTTGCCGTAAAAGTCTGCGCCAATCTGGTCGGCGTATTCCTGGGTGAGAACAGCACCACCTACCATGATAAGGGTTCCCGGCTTTTGTTCACGTAAGGCACGGATGGTTTTTTCCATGCTGGGCACAGTGGTGGTCATCAACGCGGACAAGCCCACCAGATGCACATCCTCCCGGATGGCAGTTTCCACTACCATATCCACAGGAACATCGCGGCCCAGATCAATGACCGTGAAGCCATAGTTTTCCAGCAGCACCTTGACGATGTTTTTGCCGATATCGTGGATATCGCCTTCCACAGTAGACAGAATCACCTTGCCGCGGCTCCTTGTGGTTTGGCCGCTAGCAGCCAGCTTGGCTTTAATTCTGTCAAAGGCAGCCTTGGCAGCCTCCGCGCTCATTAACAACTGTGGCAGGAACAGTTTGCCCGTCTCAAAACCAGTGCCGACCTCCGTCAAGGCCGGAATCAGCTCATTTTCAATCAGGGAAAGGGGTTCATGGCCTGCATCCAGAAGGGTCTGCGCAGCTTTACCGGCCTGAGTAGAAAGCCCTTTGAGCACTGCTTCATGAAGCCCCGGTTCGCTCTTTAAAGTAGCGGGAACAGACGGCACTTCCGCGCCGCCGAATGTGGCAATATAGCCCACAAACTGGTCATCCCGGCCGCTTAACGCGGCCCCAGCCCAGAAAGCTTCCATCATCGGTGCGGAATGAGGGTTCATGATGGCCGCGTCCAGCCCGGCGGCCAAGGCCATGGCAAAGAAGGCCGCGTTCAGCTTTTCCCGCTTGGGCAAGCCAAAGGATACGTTTGATACGCCCAGGATGGTTTTCAGACCCAGTTCTTCCTTGGCCCGCCGAATGGTTTCTAAAGTTACCAGCGCTACTTTTTTATCGGTGCTGACGGTCATGGTCAGCCCATCCAGCAGAATATCCTTCTTCTGTATGCCAAACTTTTCTGCTTCTAGCACGATCTTTTTGGCTATCTCCAGCCTTCCCTCCGCCGTCTCGGGAATGCCGGATTCATCCAAGGGCAGTGCCACCACCACACCACCGTATTTTTGGACCAGCGGGAAGACGGCCGCCTTAGAGGAGGCTTTGCCGGTAACGGAGTTGATGAGGGCTTTGCCATTATAAATACGCAGGGACCTCTCAAGTGCTGCGATATCCACCGTATCCAACTGCAAGGGCAGGTCTGTGATGGCCTGCAAGCTTTCCACCGCCTGTTGTAAAACAGCGGGTTCATCAATGCCGGGCAGACCCACATTTACATCCAGCACATGGGCGCCAATTTCCTGCTGGGCCACAGCCTCCTGCTGTAGATATGCCATGTCCCCATCCTTCAAGGCCTGCTTCAAGCGGGGCTTGCCAGTGGGGTTGATGCGCTCGCCAATGAGAACGGGCGTCTCTCCAAAGAAGACAGATTTGCCGTAGGAGCTGATGATGGTGTGCTGCTTTATCACAATTGGCTGCGGTTGCATATCTTTATAACGCCCAATCATGGCTTTCATATGATCCGGCGTTGTGCCACAGCAGCCGCCCAGCAGCCAAGGCCCCAGCGCGATGAGCTCTTCCATTTCTTCCACAAAGTGAGGGGGGTCCAGCTTAAAGCATGTATGCCCGTTTTCCAGGTGCGGCAGGCCCGCATTTGGGCAAAGCTGCACCGGTAGTGAGGTAACCTGCATAATCTTTTTGAGTATCGGCAGCATTTGCTTAGGGCCTAGGCCGCAGTTAAGACCCAGGGCAGCAACGCCAAGCCCTTCCAGCATAGCCACCATACCCGGGATATCTCCGCCGGTTAACAGCTTTTCATTTTCATTGACCATCATGGTGACAACAATGGGCAGATGGGTGCGTTCCTTGCAGGCTAGCACCGCCGCCTTGATCTCATAACTATCTGAAACCGTTTCGATGAAGATGACGTCCGCCCCAGCCTTTGCGCCGGCTTCCGCTATATCACCAAACAGTGTAACGGCTGTCTCAAAAGGCAAATCTCCAAAGGGCTCCAATATCTTGCCGGTTGGCCCCAGGTCCAGGGCCACAAGGCCGCGTCCGTAATTTTTCACTGCCTCCCTGGCAATCAAAACGCCAGCCTCAACCACCTTTTGGGCATCGCTGCCAAAATGTAGCGCATCCACCCCAAAGGTATTGGTGCTGATGATGTCACAGCCTGCTTCCAGATATGCTTCATGGACCTTGCGTACCTTTTCTGGGTGCAAAAGGTTCCATGAGCCGGGCAGTTGGCCGCCGGTCAAGCCCATGCTGTGCAGCATGGTGCCAAAGCCGCCATCCACAAACAAAAGGCGCGTTCCAAGGAGACTTCTAAATTCCATTTTCATTCCTCCCGAAAGGGGCAGGCAGTATGAGGGCATCTTTGACACACCTGATAGCAGGCGGATTGTTTTTTGCGGGACAGACCAATAATGGCTGTTACCGATTTGATGGGCGTCAGAAGAAAGTCTGCCGTCAAGCCAAGACCGATACGCTTGCCGGCTTCCAGCAAAGTGAGCATTTCAGTTTGGCAAGCTAAAGGAAGATCACCATAACCAGGGCTGAATCTTGGCGTCAGGTACAGGCCTTCCGCTTCCACTTCCCGTGCCAAGCCGTGCCCTATCCCATTCAGGTAGCCTTCCAGTTTGGCTGCAGCGCAGGCTTGCAAAACCACGGCCTTGCTCATGCGGGTAATAGATGCACGCCCAATCAACTGATCTGCCTGAACGCCCAGGGTGGCCGCCAGCAAAACCGCTTCATTGCACCGGGCCAAATGACTGGAAAGGCTTTGGCTCTCCACCTGAAAGCCTTCAATAATGACCTTATGTTCTGCAATGGAAAGAGGCAGCCTAAGCAGCACATGACGCGGCACAATGGGGGCCAGGTCCAAAAGAGCTTCATCAATAAGCGCGGAGGTCGGTTCGTCCATGGGTTTGCCGCGGTAACCCAGATATTTGGCGATGGTTTTGCGGCTTACATCCTCCATGGTTCATTCCCCCAAAATATCTGATAAGTTCTGAAAAATGGCGGCAGCGATTTGGGGGCGGTTCATGGTATAAATGTGGATATTATTGACGCCGTTGGCAATCAGATCAATGATTTGTTCGGTGGCAAAGGCGATACCCGCCTGGCGCATAGCTTTGGTATTTTGGGAAAAGCGGTCCACGATAGCAGCAAAGCGGGGCGGAAGCGACGCACCGGACAAGGAGCAGATGCGCTTGATCTGGGCTGCGTTCACCACCGGCATAATCCCTGCAGCAACAGGCACAGAAACACCTTTTTGCAGCGCCCGGTACAGAAAATTGTACAGAATGTTATTATCAAAAAACAGCTGTGTCGTTAAAAAGGCCGCGCCGGCATCCACCTTGCGGCGAAGATGGTCCAGGTCTTTGTCCTTGGAGGGCGATTCCGGGTGACCTTCCGGATAGCAGGCCGCGCCGATCGCAAAGCCGCCGAAGGCTTTGATCTTTGTTACCAGATCGGAAGCGTATTGAAACTGCCTCGGCCCTGGGAACTGAGTTCCCTCGGGAATATCTCCCCGCAAGGCAAGTATGTTTTCGATTCCCTGCTCTTGCAGTTCCAAAAGACGGCTTTCAATCTGATCCTCAGTAGAGGTGGCGCAGGTTAAATGGTAAAGTGGTGTGCATCCTGCGGCTTTTACCGCCTGAGCAATCTCCAGCGTATGGGCGGCGGTATTGCCTGCCGCACCGTAGGTAACGCTGACAAAGGCCGGAGAAAGGGCTGCAATCTCCTTTGCCACGCCTACTGCCTGCGCAAGGCCCGAAAACTCCTTGGGCGGAAAAATTTCGCAGGAGATATGTACCTTTCCGTCGCGGAGCAGGGAAGGAATCTGCATTTCCTATCGCCCCCTCTTCAGTGCCGGGCCGCTTAATTCGTAGGGTGTTTCCTGATAGACAAAGTAGTTCAGCCAGTTCATAAACAAGAGATTGGCATGGCTGCGCCAGCGGACAATAGGAGATTGATGCGGATCATCCTCAGGAAAGTAATGTTTGGGGACCTTGATTTCAAGGCCCTTGTTCACATCTCGGAAGTATTCGTTGGCCAGGGTATTGGCATTGTATTCGCTGTGGCCGGTCGCAAACACCCGCCGGCCATCGCGGCTGGCGATAAGTCCCATGCCTGATTCTTCTGAAACAGCCAGCACCTCCAGATCACCGCAAGCCAGCACTTCCTCTTCCACCAATCCTGTGTGGCGGCTGACAGGAATGTAAAACACATCATCAAAACCGCGCATCAGCTTGGAATCTTTTTTCAAGACGCGGTGCGGAAAGGTTCCAAACATCTTTTCATCGAGCATCTGTTTGTGAATACCGTAATGGTAATGGAGGCCCGCTTGGGCAGCCCAGCAGATGAAAAGCGTACTGTAAGCCCGCTCGTCCGCCCATGCCATGATATTTTGCAATTCGTCCCAGTAATGCACATCCTCAAAATCCAGCTTTTCCACCGGCGCGCCGGTGATGATGACACCGTCAAAATACTCGTCTTTCACATCATTAAAGGTGCGGTAGAAGGCAGAGAGATGCTGAAAGTCTACATTCTTGGAATTGTAGCTTTCGGTATGCAAAAGCGTAATTTCCACCTGCAGCGATGTATTGCCGATCAAGCGCAAAAGCTGTGTTTCCGTATCCTCTTTGGTGGGCATCAAATTGAGAATCGCAATGCGCAGCGGCCGTATATCCTGTGCGGCAGACCGCTGATCCGTCATCACGAAAATATTTTCTTCGGTTAGAATTCTGGTGGCTGGAAGCGCATCCGGGATTTTGACAGGCATGAAAAGGACCTCCTTGTCCTTGGCCGAATTTTTCAAAAAAGCCATCCCTAAAATTGGGATGGCCTTTCGGCATGGCTGGATTGTATCATTTCCTAGTAAAGTTGTCAATAATCTATCTTTCACTGAAAAATCATGGCTGCGCATGCGTATTGCTTCCATTTATCATTGACGCAACACTTGCAACAAGATACAATAGCTTTGTGCGGCAAAGAGGCTGGTTCGCCGGCTTTACGTTTGGATATGCTCTGGCGCAATCTGTGCCAGGGGTATTATTCTTCATTTATTTTGTAATCATTCTTTGCACTGCCGCCGGATTTCGCGAAATACAATCGGAGGGGGAAGGATCGCATGTTCGGATATCGGGCGGAAGGACGCAGGTTCAAGCATAAGGATCCCATCATCCAGGCAACACCCTATTTCATGCCCCAGCGCTGCGACGCCCAGGTCTTTTTGCAGCAAGAGCTGGATTACGAGACATTAGCCAGGTATATTGCCGACCAGTCTGCCAAGGGGAACAAGATCACATTCATGCAGCTGATCATTGCCGCCTATGTGCGCGGTGTTTCCCAGTATCCCGAAATCAACCGGTTTGTGATGAACAAACAGCTGTATTCCCGTAAAGAACTGTCTGTATCCTTTGCTGTCTTGCGGGATACCCAAGATGATTCTATTGAGGAGACCACCGTCAAGCTGTTTTTTGACCCCACAGACACCATATTTGATGTAGCCCAGCGCATCAATGAGGCTGTTGCGGCCAACAGGCCCATGGAGGAAAGCAACTTTACCTTGAAGTTTGCCAGATTCATGCTTTCCATTCCGATGCTGCCCAATGCCGTAATGGGGCTGGTAAAGCTGATGGACCGGTACGGCCTTTTGCCCAAGGTGTTAATCGACGCCAGCCCTTTCCATGCAGGTATGTGGATCACCAATATGGCCTCCATCGGCATGCATTCGGTGTACCATCACATTTACAACTTTGGCAATAGCAGCCTGTTTTTGAGCATGGGCACTGTGGAACGCAAGGTAGCCATGACCCCTGATGGCAAGGTGGTCCGCAAGCGGGTGCTGCCCATTGGCGCCACCGCGGATGAGCGGGTATGCGCCGGCGCCATGTATGCCCGGCTGTTTGCCACCATTCTGCATCTGCTCAACCATCCGGAAGAGCTGGAGACGCCGCCGGCCACCGTGCGCTTTGATCCCCGGTGCGAATACCATGTGCCCAAGCCAGGTAGCTCTTCCTCCAAGCAAGAAGAGCTCAGCGCCTAAAAGGATTCATGAAAAAGGCTGCCTGTGCATGACGCAAGGCAGCCTCTCTTTTAGGTTTCTTCCCTTTTTTGCTTTACACGCATACTGCCGATGATGGGAACCAGCAGGAACACCATCCAGCCCGGATGCCAGAGATTCAGGTAGAAGCCCAGCACCAGGTACAACAGGGCCAGCACCACCGGGTTGCCCAGAATATAGGGCAGCTTTTTTTCTTTATCCGGCATGTAGAAAATGGGGATGGTCATGAAAAGCAGCCAGCCAGGGTGCCATTGGTTCAATAAGAAGCCCAGCACCAGATACAGCGTGGTAATGAAAAGCGGATACGGCACCTGATGCAAAAAGGTTTCTGTAAGCCCTTTTCCCTTTTCCGTATCGTAAAAGCTTCCCTCCGGCAAGGGATCGCTTTCTTCCTGCTTCACGGCTGCAGGCTCGTCTTCCTCCGGCAACCCCTTTACTTCATAGTAACTGCCATCCAGGGTTGGCACTTCGGCGGTAAAAACGTCATCGGGCCGGTAAGGAGTCGTGTAAGCAGCAGGCTCCGGCGGGAGGTCGGAGTGAACCAGGTCATCCAATGACATCTTATATAAGGTTGCCAGTGCGATGAGGTTGTCGGTATCGGGGGAGGATTCCGCGCGCTCCCATTTGGAGACCGCCTGCCTGCTGATGCCCAGCCGCATGGCCAATTCTTCCTGGGAAAGGTTGCTTTGCTTGCGAAGCTGGACAAGGCGATTGGCGATTTCCACGTTCATGTTGATGCATCCTTTCTTGTTGGTACGGCCACAGTATAGCGGGTTTTACGCAGGTTGCGCCACCTACTTTGCTTTTCAAAGGCCGCAACTTTTGGTTGCAATTTGATTATAATTCAATGAAATCAAGGGTTTTGATGCGGACAAGGCTCATTTTCAGAAATTTCACCCGGATTCCAGAGACAGCGCTTCATATCTACACAGCCATTCCTCGTAAATACGACGCCTTCCATTTCAAGCAAATTCTTCTGCTCGATATAGCCCGGTGCACAACAGCCAGCATGATTTACAACCCGATGGCAAGGTATGTTTAGCGATTCCGGAGCATTGGCCATGGCACGACCGGCCAGCCGGCCTCCCCGTGGAATGCCTGCGTAAAATGCCAATTGGCCATACGTCGCTACCTTGCCCTTGGGAATCTGAGCTGCGACCTTGTATATGCGCTCATATAGCTCTTCTGTTGCCATGCATTATCCCTTGCTTGTTATTTCATGCACAATCTTATGATACAACATTTTCAATTTTTGTAAAGCTGCATGCGCGCAAAGCATACAAAAACGCTACTTAACTGTCGCGCCTTTGGATTGGGCGTAATCGTTCAGCCCATCGGTCATGTACTGGGTTCCATCCAGCAGCACCCAGATGGCCTCCACCTCAGGCAGAGAGTCAATTAAGACACGGCCCTCCTCATAGGGCATCATAAACAATGTAGTAGAGAGAAAGTCCGCCAGTTCGGAACTTTCTGTCACAATTGAAACAGACGCCATATAACGGGCGGGAAATAACGTTTTCGGATCGATCAGATGGTGGTAACGCTCTCCATCCACCTCATAATACCGCTCGTTGATGCCGCTGGTAACAACGCTGATATCCTTCATATATAGTGTCTCTATAGGCGGTGCATCAGAAAAGATGGTGGAAAAGGGGTCCTGTATGCCAATACCCCAAGCCATGCGTCCATCCAGAGGCTGATCCCCCGCGCGGACATTTCCGCCAGCATTGATAATGAAGGAAGTCATATTTGATGTGGAAAGCAGCAACTGAGCGGCCGATTCGGCGGCATATCCCTTGGCGATGGCGCCGACGTCCAAGGATAGGGCTGGATCCTTAAAGTAGATAGTAGCGTTGACTTCATCCAATACCACATCATCTATGTTGGTATGCAATGCAGCGGCCTGAAGATCAGCCATGCTGGGTACTGAAGCGTTCTCAGGTTCACTTTCTGCCAAGTCTCTGTGATCGTGCCAAATACTGAGCACACTGCCCATGGCAACGTTAAAAGTCGCCGGGTATTTTGTCTGCATTTCTCGGCAGTAGACAAGAACTTCCATCAATTCCTTCGGAACCTGCACCGGCGCTTTGGCGGCATTCTGGTTTACGGTATACAAGTTGACGATTCCATCATAAGCGTTGTATTTATCAAAAACCTTGTGCAAATAAATAAACCAATCCTGCACCAAAGTAAAAGCCTGATCAAAGGCCTCCTGATCCTTGGCATAGCCAATCAGCGATACCACCGTGTCAAAAGTATTAAAAAAGTGATTGGAAAAACGCTTCTCCCCAGTTGCTTTTGCACCGGGCAAAAGCATGATGACAGGGACCAGCAGCGCGGCCAGCAGTGCCCGCAGAATTTTTTTCATGGCTGCCTCCTTGGTAAAAAAATATCGAATAACAGTATAACATAAAATTTGCTGACTGCGGCATTATAGCAGTCAGCAAATCATGGTTTTTGTTCAAGTGAAAATGGATAAAAATCACTTCGCTGTGGCAGCGGCATAGGCCTTTTCCAAGGCAGCGATAAAATCGTTCAAATGCAAGGTGGCGCCGGCCTTTAAATCTTCAGCCACGGCACTGCTTTTGTCTTCACTAACGCCAGAGAGCACCTGCTCCAGCGTTTTGCCTGTGCAGTAAGCCACCAGGGCATCAACCTGCTCAAACCATTCCTTGCCGATACCAGAAGCCTTTTTCATGCCATAGGCTTCACCCAGTTCGTACTTACTGAGATAATCGCCGCCTAAATCGGCTGTGATTTCACCCTTGGCATTGAAGGTGACCTTGGTTTGGGTCATGTCAAATTCGATTTCGACGATGACGCCGTTTTCGTCAACAACCAGGGTGCAAATGGTGGTATCGACCTGACCGGCACCGTCTGTATCAATCGCTGCAGACTTGGAGGATGCGATATTGGTAACAACGCCAAGCCCCAAGGAATCGGCCAGCGCGCCGGCGGTGGTGGAAACGCTCATGACCAGAATAAGTGCAAGGGCTGAAAGCTTCTTCAATGGAAGCACACCTCTTTTCTTTCGATAAAGGAACGTGGGTTCCTCCGCTTACCCTATCATACCGAATGGACAAACCTGCGTCAAGCTTCGCCGGCTATTGTTAACAATGTTCACAAATTCATACTTTATCCAGTTCACCTTGCAAAAGCTCTTGCAGTATAACCGGATTGGCTTTGCCTTGTGTGAGTGCCATGGCCTGGCCCATCAGCGCCTTGGCCATGGTCAGTTTGCCTTTTTTATACCCCTCCAGCATGGCGGGATTCTGTGCAAGGGCAGTCCGGACGACGGACAAAAGCGCCTCCGTATCACTTAATTGATACAAGCCCTGCTCTTTAACAATCCTCTCCGGGTCCTGATCCTTTTCCCACAATAGGCCCAATACTTTTTTGCCGGCGGATGAGTTAATCTGCCCTTCCTCCAACAAGTCTGCAAGCTTTGCCAGGTTTTTTGCCGAAATGGGAATATTCACACTTTCCGGGGGTAGAAGGCGAAAAATCTCCGTGATTAAAAGATTGCATAGGGTTACAGGAGCATGGGTGTTAGCTGCCGCCAATTGAAAATAGTCGGCGATTTCCTTTTGCCCGGTCAATTGCTCAGCAGCATAAGCGGAAAGGCCAAAGTCCCGCATATAGGCCGCCTTGCGCTCATCCGGCAGGGCAGGTATTGCCGCACGCAAGCCTTCAATTGTATCCAATGAAGTCTCAATGGGCATCAAATCAGGGTCAGGGAAATAGCGGTAGTCATTGGCGTCTTCCTTTTTGCGCATCGAATAGGTCTGCCCTGTGGCCTGATCAAAACGGCGGGTTTCCTGTATGATCTTTTCGCCCTTCTCCACCGCCTCCACCTGGCGGATGTATTCCTGCTCGATGGCCTTTGCAACCGACTGGAAGGAGTTGAGGTTCTTCATTTCCGTGCGGGTACCAAGGGTAGTGTCTCCCTTTTTGCGTACAGAAAGGTTCACGTCGCAACGCAAGGAGCCCTCATTCATTTTGCAGTCTGAAATGCCGGTATAAGAAATGACAGCCTTGAGCTTTTGCAAATAGGCAGCCGCCTCCTTGGCAGAGCGGATGTCCGGCTCGGAGACGATTTCGATCAGCGGCACGCCGCAGCGGTTGCAATCCACCAACGTTCCCTTTTTATCATCGTGGATCAGCTTGCCGGCATCTTCCTCAATGTGGATGCGGGTGATGCCGATCGTCTTTTGTCCATCCTGCGTTTCAATGGTCAAATGGCCGTGATGGCACAGCGGCAAGTCGTACTGCGAAATTTGATATGCCTTGGGCAGGTCGGGGTAGAAGTAGTTTTTTCTATCCTGCTTGGAATAAGGCTCAATTTGGCAGTTGGTAGCCAGGCCTGCTTTGATGGCATAGCTGATTACCTGACCATTGAGTACCGGCAGCGTGCCGGGCATGCCCATGCAAACGGGGCAGCACTGGGTGTTGGGAGCTGCTCCAAAATCCGTGGGGCAGGAACAGAAAATCTTCGACTTGGTTTTGAGTTCTACGTGCACTTCCAGGCCGATGACCATTTCATAATCTTTCAGCATTAGAATAGCACCTCCTTGAAGGCGTGACGGTTCGCCTGCTCGTAAGCGTGTGCAATGCGGTACAAAAGCGGCTCAGAGAAAGGCCGGCCGGTCAGCTGCATGCCGATAGGCAAGTTCTGCTCATCCATCCCGCAGGGAACGGAGAGGGCAGGCAAGCCGGCAATGCTCACAGGTACGGTATAAATATCGCCCAGGTACATTTCCAGGGGGTTTTGCGTTTTTTCCCTGATTTTGTAGGCCGTGGTAGGGGCCACAGGAGAAAGCACCGCCTGGCAGGTGGCAAAAATATTCGAATATTCTTCCATGATCTTGGTACGCACCTGCAGCGCCTTTTTGTAGTAGGCATCAAAGTACCCAGCGCTTAAGGTAAAGGTGCCCAGCATAATACGGCGCTTGACCTCAGGACCAAAGCCCTGGCTACGGGTCTTTACGTACAGGTCGTTTAAATCTTCGTACTCCTCCGCCCGGTATCCGTAACGAATGCCGTCAAACCGTGCAAGATTGGAGGAGGCTTCGGCGGAAGAAATAACGTAATAGGCAGGCAGGGCATACTTGAGCGTGGGCAGAGAAACGTCTATAATTTCCGCGCCTTGGGCTGCGTACCACTTTGCGGCTTTTTCCACCGCGGCTTTGACGGAGGCATGCAAGCCCTCCCCAAAGAACTCCCGGGGCATGGCAATGCGCAGTCCCTTGACGCTTTGGTTCAGCTCACTTGTGTAGTCAGGGGTTTCGCGGCTGACAGATGTGGAATCCTTGGGGTCGTGACCGCATAAAGCATTCAAAACCCAAGCAGAATCCTCCACCGTTTTGGTCAGCGGACCAATTTGATCCAGTGAGGAAGCAAAGGCGATGAGGCCATACCGGGAGACAGCGCCGTAGGTGGGTTTCATGCCCACCACCCCGCAAAAGGAGGCCGGCTGGCGGATGGAGCCACCGGTGTCGGAGCCCAGGGTAAAGGGCGCTTCACAAGCAGCTACAGCCGCCGCCGCTCCGCCGGAGGAGCCGCCAGGCACACAGCTTGTATCCCGCGGGTTGCGGGTGACTTTTACACTGGAATTTTCAGTGCTGGAGCCCATGGCGAATTCATCCATGTTCAATTTGCCTAGCAGCGTGCACCCAGCATCCGAAAGCTTTTGATAGGCGGTGGCATTATAGGGGGGCGTGAAGTTTTCCAGCATACGGCTGGCGCAGGTGGTTTTGATTCCCTTGGTGCAAATATTGTCTTTGATTCCCATAGGCACACCGGATAGAGGCGGCAAAGCTTCTCCCGCCATCCTGCGCCGGTCAATATCCTCGGCTGCCTTCAACGCTTCCTCATGGGTGATGGTAAGGTATGCGCCAATTTGGGGCTCCGCCTTTTCGATATGGCCCAAGTAGGCAACTGCCGCCTCTTTGGCAGAGATGGCTTTTGACTGGAGCTTTTGAGATAGTTCTTTAACACTTAGGCGTATAATGTCACTCATTTATGCCTCCTTACTCCACCGTACGGGGAACGGTGATAAAGCCTTCGTCTCTGGTGGGGGCGCTGTTCAGCAGCATGTCACGTTCAAACTCCATGACTGGCAAGTCCTCGCGAAACACATTGCTTACCGGCACCACATGGGCGGTGATGGGCACATCCGTTGTGTCCACCTCAGACAACTGATCGGCAAAAGCGATGATGGCCTGCAATTCGCCGCCCATGCGCTTTTGTTCTTCGGGGGTTAAATGCAGCTTGGCCAGCGCGGCTACCTGCTCCACCTGTATTTGCGGCACAGGCGCTTTGTGCTTGTGAACGCTCTCCTGACCTTCCCTCACGCCAAGCTTCAATATCTCCAGCTGGGCCTGATCCACATAGTCCGGGGCTTGGGTCATCAGGCAGGAGGCGTCCTTTGTTTTGGGGAAGGCGATGACATCCCGCAGGGAATCGGCGCCCAGCAGCAGCATCACCAGCCGGTCCAGGCCAAAGGCGAACCCGCCGTGGGGCGGTGTGCCATACTGAAAGGCTTTTAACAAAAAGCCAAAGCGCCTTTCCGATTCCTCTTTGGAAAAGCCCAGAGCCTCAAACATTTGAGCCTGAATATCGCTTTGGTGAATACGGATCGAGCCGCTTCCTAGTTCCACGCCGTTTAGCACCACGTCATACGCCTGAGCACAAACCCGGCCAGGATCGCTGATCAGATAGGGAATGTCCTCCTTGCGCGGCATGGTGAAGGGATGGTGAGAGGCCACGAAGCGGTTTTCTTCTTCGGAATACTCAAACTCGGGAAAGTCGGTGACCAACAGAAACTGGAAGTCATCCTTAGGCCTAAGCCCCAGCATGTCACCTACCGCAAGACGCAGGCCGCACAAGACGCGGCAGACGGTTTGGAACTTGTCGGCGCAAAAGAGAATGAAGTCGCCGGGTTTGGCATCCATTTTATCCAGCAGCGCAGTAAACTCCGCCTTGGTGAAGTATTTTTGCAAAATAGAGTTGATTTCGCCGTTTTCATGAATCAAAATCCAAGCCATGCCTTTGGCACCCAGAGAAACGGCCTTATCCGTCAATTCCTCAATGGTGCTTCTAGCAAACTTTTCGCCGCATCCGCGGCAATTAATGGCCCGCACCAGACCGCCTTTTTCTGTCACCTTGCGAAATACAGAAAAAGAGCAAGCTTTAGCCATGTCGGTAAGGTCTACAATGGGCATTTCAAACCGCAGGTCCGGCTTGTCGCAGCCGTAACGGTCCATACATTCCTGCCAAGTCAGGCGAAGGAAAGGATGGGGCAGCGGTTTGCCCATTACATTTTCAAAGATGTGCGTGAACAGCTTGACCAGGTGGGCAAGCACATCCTCCTGCTCGACAAAAGACATTTCCATGTCCACCTGTGTAAACTCCGGCTGCCGGTCGGCTCGCAGGTCTTCATCGCGGAAGCACCGGGCCACTTGATAATACCTATCGATGCCGCCCACCATTAACAGCTGCTTAAAGATTTGCGGGCTTTGGGGCAGCGCATAAAACGTGCCCGGATGCACACGGCTGGGCACCAGATAATCACGGGCCCCTTCCGGTGTGGATTTGGTGAGAATAGGCGTTTCCACCTGAATAAAACCATCGGCATGCAAATAATCCTCCGCAGCCTTTTGCACAAGGTTGCGAAGTTTTAAGGCGCTGAGCATCGCCGGCCGGCGGATATCCAAAAAGCGGTATTGCAGCCGCAATTCTTCCCGGACCTTTGTATCCTCCTCCAGGGAAAAGGGCAGGGGCTTGGCGACAGACAGAATCTCTAATCCCTCCGCCATCAATTCCACTGTGCCGGTTGCTATTTTGGGGTTTACTGTCTCGTTATCCCGCAGGCGAATAATGCCGGAAACAGAGATCACCGACTGGCTTTTGAGGGCCTCGGCGGCTTGAAAATCTTCCGGCGATACGTTGCGGGCGTCGAAGACCACTTGCAAAACGCCTTCCCGGTCTTTTAGGTCGATGAACAGCACGCCGCCCATATCCCGCTTGCTCTGCACCCAGCCCGCGGCGGTGACTTGATGGCCGATATGTGCTTCCCGAAAAGCTCCGCAATAATGTGTGCGTTTCAAAGCTGTATCCTCCCCTTGGCATCCTTGCCTTATTACTTTGTCTGCATTTGGGTATAAAAAAACATCCTTCCTCCCTGCTCGGGACGAAAGATGTGATATCTTGCGCGGTGCCACCCCACTGGACCTATAGTCCACTCACCAGCAACGGGCAGACTATGCCGATTGCCTCCGGCGAAAACGGGCCGGTCCCGTCCAAGTCTACTCGGCTGATGCCTTTCGGTTGGCTGCTCAAGGCTGTTCTTCCCCGAAAGCTCCGTGCCACCCTTTCACCTTGCGGTGGCTCTCTGAAACGAAGAAATTCCGGCTACTCTTCCTATCATCGCAATGAAGCGAAGCGCTTCTATAAGATTTGAGGGTATTATAACCGCAAACAAAAGGGATGTCAACGGGAAGTCTTTCAAAAAACACCATTCGTACAACAAAACTGCCAATTGCTATTATAACGTGTTTTCATGCAGGCTGGAAAAAAGCGCTTTCAGTGATGTCTCAAACGCCTCGTCCTGCGCACTGTCCCGTTTTTTCGGCCCATGCACCCTGCCGCCGGCCCGCAGGCGCTTTTTTGTTTCGTGCCGTTGATTGAGCAGCGGCAGAATATTTTCATCTGTAAAAAGCAGCCCATCCTGCCGAATCACATAAGCACCCTTGGCCAGGCACATGGCTGCCAAGCCATAATCCTGTGTAATGACCGCGTCACCCCTTGAAAGGCGGTTCAGCAGCGCAAAATCAACGCTGTCGGCCCCGCGCATAACGGTAATCACCTGCACGTCATCTCTTGCAAACGCGTGTGCGTCATCGCAAAAAAGAGTCACGGGTACATGGTACCCTTTAGCGGTTTTGATCGCTATATCTGTCACGGGGCAGGCGTCTGCGTCAATAAGCAGGTTCATTTGTGTTGCACCTCCTGCATAGAATGTCCCATCAAGGAAAGGAGCGTACAAAATGGACGATACGCGCCATTATTTTCCCGGCGGCAATACAAGCCAAGGGTTTTACAGCCGGTTTGCCTATATTCTGCCCCAAAATCAGGTTTGCCGCAAGATCATTTTAAAGGGAGGACCGGGTGTTGGCAAAAGCACACTGATGCGCAGGGTGGCGGAACACCTGAACGAACAAGGCCGACAGGTAGAAATGTTCCACTGCTCCAGCGACCCCGACAGCCTGGATGGCATCGCAGCACCAAGCCTTGGCTTTGCACTGATCGACGGAACGGCGCCCCACATGATGGACCCTGTTATGCCCGGCGCGGAGGATGGCATTCTGAACCTGGGCGAATGCCTGGATGAAGAGATGCTTTCAAAAAGCCGCCGGCCCATAAGGGATGCCATGGAGGAAATCGCCAGGTGTTTTTTACGGGTTTACGATTATCTTGGCGCGGCAGCACCGCTTTTGTACGGCAGCACAAGGGAATGGCGGGAGAAGATTGCACCAGGTGCAGTCGACGCACTGGTCAGAAGCCTTTCGGAAAGGTGGCTGCCAAACGGGGACGGGGAGGCCTTGGAGCGCCAGTTGTTTGCGGAAGCTTTTACGCCAAGAGGCTACCTTTCCTTTTTGCCGACTCTTCTATATGAAAAGGTGGTTTGCCTTGCCTTGCCCTGGGGGCTTTCAGCAAACAGTTTGCTTTCAAAGCTTCGGGATATGGCACTGAGCCGCGGCCTTAAGGTGCTATCGCTGTATAATCCGTTGCTGCCGGGGGAATTGAACCACATCAACCTGCCAAGCCTATCGCTTAGTATTGTAACAGGTCCCGTAGATCAGCCGGCAGAAACAATAAACCTGCAGGAAGCTCTGTCACTGCACCAAGGACTGAGCCGGGAGCAGGTGTTTAACCGCAACGCCCATGAGCTGTTATTGCAGCGGGCAGTAGAAAGCCTAAAGGAGGCCAAAGCCCGTCATGATGAGCTGGAGAAATTCTACACCGCCGCCATGGATTTTTCTAAATGGGAAAAAGCATTCAAAAGCGTCATCGATATGGTGGATACGCTGAACGCGCAAGAGCATACACCTTCCATGGTGGATGACAATTAGCATCGAAAAAGGACCCTCCCGGTCCTTTTTGAATGCTATTCTTTTATGAGCCTTCCGGTATGGGCGTGCAGATAATCAATGAGCGCACGCGGATATAGCACCATTTGCAAGCCCCGGACCCCGGCGCTAACGGCGATTTCACTGTGAGAAAGAGCAGACGCATCTATATAGGTGGGGTAGAGCTTTTTCATGCCCACAGGAGAACATCCACCGCGTATGTAACCGGTCAAGGCCAGCAGATCATTCACATGGATCAAATCCGCTTTTTTATCCTGCATATGGGTGGCAGCTGCTTTTAGATCCAGCTCTTTATTGACAGGGATCACAAATACCGCGTAGCCCTTGCGCTCACCCTTTATCACCAGTGTCTTAAATACAGCCGATGGGTCCATGCCGATTTTCCCCGCAACCAGCTCGCCGTCAAACAATCCCTCTTCCCACGCATAGGAGAGGGTGCGGTACGACACTTTTGCTCCATCCAATAAGCGCAAGGCGTTTGTCTTCAGGCTTACTGCCATGTTTGCTTCCTCTTATATCTATCTGCTTAATCAGGATAGGCCATTTTTTCTTCCGACCAATTGGACAAAACAACTTCATAAGCAGCCGCATCTTTTTTTGCCTGCCAAAGATCATGATCCAGGTAATTTCCGCACTCGATTTTTTTCGCGCCGGGGATTTCCCCCTCAAAGCGGCTGATAAAAGCGAAGGTTTCTTGAAGCAGCGCCAAAGATTCCCTTTTCGTCATGCTGTCACGGGTCAAAAAGTAAAAGCCCGTACGGCAGCCCATAGGCCCAACATACACAATCTGCGGCGAATACTTGGAATTGCGCACATAGGTGGCAAACAAATGCTCTATGGTATGCGCAGAACCTGTGGAAAGGTATTCTCCGTTATTGGGATAACGCATGCGCAGGTCATAGGTAACGACATCGCCGTCTATCCGGGAGACATACAATCCTGGCGTCAGCGTATCATGGTTGATGGTGAAGCTCGCAATTTTTTGCATAAAAAACCCTCCCTGTATACCGCCGATTATATCGCTGCGCCATCCATCCGTCAAGGCAAGCGAAATGTGCGCAGTGCAAGGAAAACAGGGTGTTTCCCTTGCAGAATTTGTAACAAGGATGTACACTATACGATAAGTAGTATAAGGTGGGAGGGAAGACCATGCCGGAGAAATGGCGGTTCAACGGGTTCTATACCGTCGCACAACTAACGCGCTGGCGGGAGCAGATATCAAAACGGGTATCCTGCCGAAACTTTTCCGGCGTACCCAGCGTATCTCAGTGGACGACCCTCTCTTACGCGGCGGCCAGGCTGTGCCTGCCAGGGGTCCGTATTCTACTGGCTGCCTGTGACGAGTCTTTTTTTACACCGATCATCTTAAATTATGGCCGCATCAAAGGGGCTACACGGTTTGCCGCGGTGGTAGCCGATACGGCCGTTCAACAGCATATGACGCACGCCGGTATAAGCGGCGAGGCTTTTGTACTGGAGGCTGCTGCCTGCGGCGTTTCTACCTGCTGGGTGGCCGGCACTTACCGCAAAAAGGAAAGCCCTGTCCAATTGTACCCCGGCGAGGTGCTGGCAGCGGTAATCCCTATTGGTCTTACAGCACAAGTGACTGAAATGCCTGCGCAAAGAAAACGCAAGCCGCTCAAATGGTACATGGAGGGTGGCGGTTCCGGCTGGCCGGAGGAAGCGGTGAAAGCCGCCGAGGCGGTGAGAGAGGCTCCTTCCGCCATGAACCTTCAGCCGTGGAAACTGCGCTGCGGCAGCCAATCCATCTCCCTGATGGCATCTCCCAACAGTGTGGACACCGGCATAGCGCTTTTGCATATGGAAGCAGCACTATGCAATGTAAAACGGCAATGGGTGCTGGATGAGGGCGGAAGGCAGCCTGCCGCCAGAGTACAGATCGCTGAGCCGGAGGAACATCACCAAGCGAAATAGGAGCAATGCATGCAGCCGTTTTTTGGAACAGGGCAGCCGATGCTGCCGCCCCTGGCAGACAGAATGCGCCCAAGAACCTTATCAGAATTTATCGGGCAAGCCCATCTGGTCGGTCCTGGCCGACTTTTACGGCGGGCCATTGAAGCAGACCGCCTGACCTCCAGCATATTTTATGGCCCGCCTGGCTGTGGCAAGACGACGCTGGCCGCCATTGTGGCCGGGGCCACCAAAGCTGCTTTTGTACAAATGAATGCCGTCACTTCCGGCGTTGCAGATGTCAGGGAGGTTTTAAAAGCCGCCAGCGAGCGGCAATCACGCCAGGGCCAAGCCACGTATCTATTGCTGGATGAGTGCCACCGCTGGAGCAAGTCCCAGTCTGACAGCATCCTTCCCGCCATTGAGCGGGGAATCATCCGCTTTATCGGCAGTACCACGGAAAATCCCATGATCGCCATGACGCCAGCCATCGTCAGCCGGTGCCGGGTGTTTCAATTCTTTCCATTAACAAAGAGTGATGTTGTCGCCGCACTTCGGGCCGCCATCCTTGATCCTCAGCGGGGATACGGGGATAGAGCATTGGAAATTACAGATGAAGCCTTGTCTCACTGGGCTCAAGTGGCCGGCGGCGATGTGCGGGCCGCCTTAAACGCGCTGGAGCTTGCGGTGTTGACCACCCCGGCGGATGAGAACGGTATGCAGCATATCGACCTTTTGGTGGCAGAGGAAAGCATACAAAAACCCATGCTCCGCTGCGATGAAAGCCTGTACTACGACATGCTCAGCGCCTTTTGCAAAAGCCTGCGGGGCTCTGACAGCGATGCGGCGCTGGCTTGGTTCACAAGGCTTGATTACGCCGGTGTAGACCCCAGGCTTATTGCCAGGCGCATCATTGCCCACGCCAGCGAGGATGTGGGGCTTGCCAACCCCATTGCCATGCTGCAAGCAGCGGCCGCCATGCAGGCGGTGCAGACGGTGGGCATGCCGGAGGCCAGGCTGCCACTGGCCCAGGCCATTATCGCCATCTGCGAAAGCCCCAAGTCCAACAGCGTGGCCATGGCCATCGACGCTGCAGCCGCCGATGCAGGCAAAGGCGGCTTTGGCCCTGTACCCGTGCACCTCCGGGATACCCACTACAAAGGGGCGGACCGGTTAGGCAGCGGCGAAGGCTATAAGTACCCCCATGACTTTCCCGGACATTATGTAAAGCAGGAATACATGCCCCCAGAGGTGAAGGGCAGGGTGTACTACCAGCCCAGCGACCAGGGGCATGAAGAAAAAATACGTCAAAATAAAGCGCAAAGAGATAAGGATGGCCGGTCATGAAAAAGCAGGTGGATATCCGCAAGGCGGTGGTATATTCCGTGGTCATCAACGGCGTGCAAATCGCCGCTGTAATGGCTATTGCTTTGTATCTGCTTTTCACCAATGGTCAGGTGCTTCATGTGTCCACCATCCGTATTGGTGTCACGATTGCTGCTTTGCTGGTTTGCTGGGGCGCAGTGGTGGATATCCGCGATGCGCTTAGCACCAGCAAAACGCTGGATAAGGCAACAGCCATGGAACAATCTGTTGTGGCATTGGAAGAACTGAATAACACGCTGCGCGCCCAGCGTCATGATTTTCTCAACCACCTGCAGGTGGTATACAGCCTGATGGAGATGAAGGAGTACAAGGAGTCGCAAGAGTATATTGAGCGGGTATATGGCGACATCCGTGCCGTTAGCCGAGTATTAAGTACAGCCAACCCCACTGTCAATGCCCTTTTAAAGGTAAAACTGGCCGCATGTGAAAAGCTGGGCGTGCAGGTAGAGCTTCATATTACAAGCGCATGGCGGGAGCTTTCTATACCGGGCTGGGAGATGTGCAAAATATTGGCCAATCTGATTGATAATGCCCTGGATGCCCTAAAAGGCACCAAAGAGCCCCGCCTGATTCTTACGTTGTCGGAAGACCTGAAAACCTTCCGCTTTGCGGTGGGAAATAATGGCCCTGATATTCCACCTGAGGACATTGGGCGTATTTTTCAAGCCGGCGTCACCACAAAATCCGAAGGTCATGGCATGGGTCTTTTTATCGTGCGAAGCACCTTGAAGGAGCATGGCGGGGACATTGAAGTAAAAAGCGGCGGAGAGACGGTGTTTTCAGGTTGGCTTCCCAAAGAAATTCCTCCCGTAGGAGAAGCAACTTCTCTGTAACATGCATTAAATGTGACGCAAAAAGCAAAAAATTTATTGACACCTTAATAAAATTGTAATAATATAAGGACGTGATTGGAAGAATAGAGGATGCGAATGCCTTATCGATAAGTGCAGACGGATATCTAAGCCACGAGGTGAAAGCATGATGAAGTCAGGAATAAAAACCCGTATGGCAAAGCGCACAATTGCCTTGGCGCTTGCTTTTTTTTGCGCATTAAGTGCCTTCTCCTGGCCGCTGCCAAATGCGGCCGCGGCGGAGGAAATATACGGGCGGGTAAATACGGACAACGTCAAGGTGCGCAAAACCGCGTCCACCTCTGCCGACTTTTGGTTCAAGCTGCCCAAAGACTGGGTTTCCCAAATTACAGATACAACGACCAAGGATGGTGTCACCTGGTATAAAGTAACCACCAATAGCCCTACCCAGTTAAACCGCACCTATGTTGGTTATATCCATGGCGACTTTTTTGCGCAGCTGACAGCGGAGGACCAAGCGAAGTGGCTGCAGGATGGAAAGCCCCAACCTGGTGTTGGCGTTATAGTGATCACTCCAACACCCACCGCCACCCCCGAGGGCATGACGCCTTCACCTACCCCCCAAGGCATGACACCAGCACCTGCCGACCAAAGGCCTACACCCATCCCTGATCCCTCAAATCTTGGCCGAATCAACAAGGGCGGTGTAAACTTTCGCAAAACACCCAAGGGGCAAGTCATAGGCAAGCTGGAAAACGGAACCGTTGTGGAGCTTTTGGAGATTCCGCAATATCTGACCGAGGATTACTGGTTTAAAATCAAGCATAATGGAGATACAGGTTATGTTCAGGGGCAATTGATTACCATCTACACCAAAGCCGAAGCGGCGAACTATGCCGGGCAGGCTACTGCCACACCGGCCCCTGTCGTCACCGCTCCGCCTGACTCGATATACGGATATGTCAAGCTTCAAGATGACGGCATCAACCTGCGTGAAACGCCTGGCGGCAAGGTTCTGGCCCGAATCGACGGCATGCCGGTCATGGCTTACCTGAAGACCCCCGTGCAGTCCCGTAGCATTACCTGGTATTATGTAAAGCTCAATAACATTGGCGGCTATGTACACGGCGGCTATGTAAAGCTGACAGACGCTGCGGGCAACACAGTACCGCCGGCAGTAACCCCGACGCCAGGGCCAACACAAACGGCAGGGTCTACCCAGACTCCAGCATCGGATACGGTGTACGGATATATCAAGCTGCTTGACGAGGGCATCAACGTCCGGGCAACAGCCGGCGGCAAGGTGCTGGGCCGTATTGACGGCCAACCGGTGATCGCCTATTTAAAAGAACCGGTCACAAAAAGCGGCATCCTATGGTACTACATCAAATACAACGGCCTGAGCGGCTATGTGCACGGCTTGTTTGTCAAGCGCACTGATGCGCAGGGCAGCACCCTTGCGCCGGATGCTACGGCAACGCCCTCCCCCACCGCCACCACGGGTGGCAGCACAGACTCTGCCTACGGCTATGTCGTATTGACCACCGACAAAGTGAACCTGCGCAAAACGCCTAACGGCACTACCCTGGGCCAGGTATCCCTGGGGCAGATACTGCCGCTGACCGCCGCGGAGGGAACCTCCGGCGCGTACACTTGGTATCCTGTGCAAACTACGTCCGGTCTGAAAGGATATATCCGCGGCGACATGGCGTCAAAGTGTGACAAAAACGGCGCCACCTATACACCAACGCCTGCACCTACTGGCGCGCCAGGTGATGTGAAAGGCTATGTCATCGTTTCCAAGGGGCCAGCCAACCTGCGCAAAAGCATCGGCGGCGGAACCATTGCAACCGTTAACAAAAATGTTGTCTGCGCGTTGATTTCCGCCCCCGTTCAAAGCGGCTCCTACACTTGGTATCCGGTAGAAACCGGCGGCACAAAAGGCTTTTTGCGCAGCGATGTAGCCTATCAGCTGGCTGATTTCCAGGTGGAGGCATACCTGCGCGGAGAAGCGGTTCCCACGCCTACGCCTACCCCCTCCCCCACGCCTGGCCCCAGCAAATACCTGATTACCACCCTTGACAAGGTACATCTTCGCACATCCGCCTCCAAGGATGCAAACGCGCCTTACAACGTCGATCTGGGCACGGTAATGCCCTTTACCGCTACTACAACTTCCGGTGGCGCCCAGTGGTACAAGATCACGTATCAAAACACCGCGCTTTGGATTCTGGGAAGCTGTGTAAAGGTGATGAACACTGCAGAATACGCTGCCTGGCTGGCTGGCCAACCGACAGCATCACCTACACCATCGCCTACCCCCACACCAAAACCCGAGGACTTAAGCGATATGGCAGAAACCAATACCACCAATGTTTTGGTTCGCGCCACCGGCTCCTCCAGCGGCAAGCAGGTCACCAAGATTTACGAAAAAGGCGTCATCTTTACCCTGACAGGCGGCAAGAATGACAGCGATGGTTATACCTGGTATTCGGTAAAGCTTACCTCCGGAACAACCGGCTATATTCGTGGAGACCTGATGCGCATCTATACCAAGGATGAGAAGAAGGCATACGAGGACGCCCAGAATCCCGGCAGCGGTAGCGGTAAGCCCGAAGCCACCTATCAGACGCTGCGCAAGGGTTCCACAGGCGATGCCGTAAAGGCACTGCAAACCAAGCTGAAGGAAAAGGGATTCTATAGCGGGACCATCAGCGGCACCTATGGTTCGGATACGGTTGACGCCGTAACAGCCTTCCAGAAAGCAAATAGCCTGACGGCTGACGGCATCGCCGGGCCCAGCACCCAGCACGCGTTATTTGGCACTGTACCTGTGGGCACCAATGATTCCGAACTTACCAATACAATTTATCCAGTGGAGAAGATCGACTGGTATACCGGCGGCATCAATGCTCTCTTTGCAAGAGGTATGAATGTAAAGGTCACCGACGTAAAGAGCGGTATCACCTTCTGGGTGCACCGCTGGGCCGGTGGTTCCCATGCCGACGTAGAGCCCCTGACCGCGGCAGATACCAGGCGCATGTGCAAGATTTATGGTGTGAGCTCACCCTCTGACATTACCTACGTGCGGCGTCCTTTGTGGGTCACCATTGGTACACGAACTTTCTGTGCTTCCATGTATGGTGTACCGCACAACTACCCGGAAGGCGATACTATTGCCAACAATGATTTCAAGGGTCAGTTCTGTATCCATTTTACAAACAGCAAGACGCATACAGGAAACCGTACGGATCCAGATCACCAGGCCGCCATCCAGTATGCCTATGATAAGGCGCCACAAAGGAAATAAAACAGCAGCGCGGCAGGCTTTCTTACAAAAGAACGCCTGCCGCTGTTTTCGTTTGCAAAATGGTAAGATATTCAAAAACATGTGGCTTAACTCTGTTTTTCAACATGCGCCATGCTCATCTGCTGATGATGTCCATACCCAAGCCGCAGATGCTGCGCTGACATAGCCAAAAACTCCCGGTTGGTTGGCTTCCCCCGGTCCGGATCGATGGAAAGGCCAAAAAGCCTTTCCAATGCGGTCATATCACCACGGCTCCATGTGGCCTCAATGGCATGCCGGATGCACCGCTCCAAAGCCTGGGGAGTTGTTTTGTACTGCCTGGCGGCCCACGGATAAAGCTTAGTAGTCAAAGCGTCAATCAGCCAAGGAGAAGGGATGGCAAGATCCAAAAGATAACTAAGATACATCCTCCCTTTGAGCTTTTCAGGCATGCCAAGCGCATCAAAATGCGCTTGTATCAATTGTAGCCGTAACCCGCGGCCAAGGGCGGCCAGCGCACCTTGCGGCACATCCTGAACTAGGTCTGCCGCCCTTTGCAAAGCAGTAATATCAGACGCGGCAGGCAGGTTTAAATCGGTCAACGTATCTATCGATGAAAGCTCACCACACGCTGATACGGTTAATAATATGACTTTTGGCGGGCAGGAAAGCCCGGCACTTTTCAACGCCTGCAGTACGGCTTGTCCATCCAAAACCGGCAATATTTGATCCAGGTATAAAACATCAGGAGAAAGAACCAATATTTGCGCAAGGGCCGCCTTGCCGTCACCTGTTAAGAAAACAGAGCAGTCACTGCGCTCGCTTTCCAGCAAAAGCTTCAACCGCTCCCTTTTCTCTCCATCCCGCATCGCCAGCAGTACGCGCATAGAAAAACCCCTTTCCGGGACATGGTTTTCGCCGGAAAGGAGCCTATTTCCTGTTGCGGAAAATGACGCTGATTGTCGGATTACAAACCTTCCGCCTGCTTGAGCATCCATTCAATGTACAGGCCGTAACCCTGGGTGGGATCGTTGACGTACACATGGGTTACCGCGCCAATCAAATGCCCGTTTTGAAGGATGGGGCTGCCACTCATACCCTGCACAATTCCGCCAGTCTTTTCCAGCAGCTCAGGATCCGTTACCTTGATGACCATAGACTTAGGAGAAGGAGATGATTGCCGGTTGGCCTGCACGATTTCAACCTGATATTCTTTCATGCCGCCGCCATCCACCGAAGAAAGTATAGTGGCCGGACCCACGCGCACCGATCCCATCAAGCCGATGGGCACACCATTGGGATACAATGAATTTTTCGGTGTATTATTCATTTTTCCATAGATGCCAAAGTTCGTGTTCTTGACAATATCACCCATGATGTTATTTTCCCGAAGAAAGGAGCCTTTCAGTTCCCCCGGCGTACCTTTTTTTCCTTTTTGCACATCTACGATATCTGCATGCATCACCTGTCCCTGCCGCACGGAGAGAGGCTGGCCGGTATCTGCATCCGTAATGGCATGGCCCAGCGCACCGTAAGCTCCGGTGGCGGGGTCATAGAAGGAGAGGGTTCCTACACCGGCCGTGCTGTCTCGCACCCAGATGCCCAAACGGTAGCCGCCGCTGGTTTGATCGCGCTTAGGTGTTACAGAAACCTGCATAGGCAGGTTATCCCGCAAAACCTGAAGCATTATGGACTTACCGTTCCCATTTGCCACCAGCTGGCTTAGATGGGTTGTGCTCTCAATCTGCTGACCTTCCAACTGCAGCAGCACATCGCCTGGCCGTATGCCTGCCAGCCGGGCGGGACTGGCACCGGCATCGCCGCCCAGGTCACTGGTGCCAACCACAAGAACACCCTTCGTTTGCAGCGCAACGCCAACTGCCTCGCCGCCGGGTATGAGAATATGCTCCGGCTCGATGGATACCTCCACCTTTTTCAGGGGAAGAATACCTAGCAAATCCAGAGAAAGCACGGCGCTGCCTGTTTGATTACCGGCCACCTGTATGTTGCTGGCCGCCCGGCCTCCCAGAGTCTCATCGGTAGAGGAGAGAACAGAAACATCCCCCTTCTCTACACGCACGGAAAAGGGCAAGCCAAGAAACAAAAATTGTCTTTGGCCAGCGGTTACGGACAAACGGTCCGGCAGGTTCTTAAGCGCCTGTGCCTGGGGGGAAAAATAGCCGATAACAAGAAACAGGGAAAGCAGAATACCTATGATATGCCGTGCCCGGGACTGTTTTGGCTTGAATCGGTATGTGCGCATGATGACGCCCCTTTTTTGCATTGTTCAGCCATAACATGGGCCTGGCGCGGTCAAAATATGCTGGGAAGGACAGACAACGCGTTCTTCGCATGCCTTTACAAAACATGTCGCTTCCTGTAAAATGGCAGAGAAATTACAAAGATTGCGGGGATGAAAAGCATGCTGCTAGGCGCTTTGGAGGCAGGCGGCACCAAAATGGTACTGGCCGTGGGAAACGGAAATGGTCAAATCGCGGATAAGATCAGTATTCCCACTACCACGCCGGAAGACACCATGGCAGGCATCATCGATTATTTTTTGAAGCATGAAATCAAAGCATTAGGCGTTGGTTGCTTCGGCCCTCTGGATTTAAAAGCATCTTCGCCCACGTACGGATATATCACTTCCACCCCCAAACTGAAATGGCGGAACTTTCCTCTTGTAAAAACACTTACAGACGCGCTTCATATACCCGTAGCGCTGGATACGGACGTGAACGGCGCAGCGCTGGCCGAAAGCACACTGGGCGCTGCCCGTGGGCTTTCCAGCTGCCTGTATGTAACGGTAGGCACGGGCATCGGCGGCGGCCTGGTGGTGGAAGGAAATCTGGTCCACGGCCTGTTACACCCGGAGTTCGGGCACATGCTGCTTCGGCCGCTGGATGGCGATCCTACCCCTGATGGCTTCTGCCCATATCATAAGGGCTGCCTGGAAGGCCTGGCCAGCGGTCCGGCCATAGAAAAGCGCTGGGGCATTTCCGCCAAAGAAATGGGGCCGGACCATCCCGCCTGGGCGATGGAAGCCAACTATCTTTCGCAAATGTGTGTCAACGCCATTGTATCCTTCTCGCCGGAAAAAATTATTCTGGGCGGAGGCGTCATGCAGCAGATGCATTTGTTCCCCTTAATCCGCAAAGAAGTACAGCGCTTACTGGGCGGCTATGTGCAGCACGAGGCCATCATTCAGGCGATTGATGACTATATCATCCCTCCGGGGCTTGATACACAAAGCGGCATCATCGGCGCATTCCAGTTGGCGGAAAGAGCGCTTACTCAAGGGACAAGCATATGAACATACTGGTGATGGACGGACAGGGCGGCGGCATCGGCAAGGCTTTGGTGGAAAGCCTTCGCCAGGCACTGCCGGAAATTGACATAACGGCTGTGGGCACCAACGTTGCCGCTACCTCTGCCATGCTGCGGAGCGGGGCCAGCAGGGCTGCCACCGGCGAGAATGCGGCGGTCTACAACATGAAAAACGCAGATGTGGTACTTGGCCCTATCGGCATTCTGGTAGGCAACGGCCTGCTAGGCGAGATAACGCCCAGAATGGCCGCAGCGCTAGGGGAGTGCGATGCACTGAAAATTCTGGTCCCCGTACACAAGTGCCATGTAGAAATTGCCGGCATGCCAGACCTGCCAGTAGGACAACTGATCGCAGCGGCGGTGGAGAAGGTGCAGCGGCTTATGCAAACAAAGGAAGCCTGACACATTCTCAGCAGGGGGGATATGGGAAAGAGGCGAAAGTATGCAAAGCGATGCAAAAACACCGCAGGAGTATATTAATCAGCTCCCTGAGGACAGGCAGGAGATCATGATAAGGCTGCGGGCTGCGGTGCATGCGCATCTGCCGCAAGGGCTTGAGGAAACCATGCTCTATGGCATGATCTGCTATGTGATTCCTCATGGCCTGTACCCCAAGGGGTATCATGTAGACCCTAAGCTGCCGCTTACGATGCTTGGCATCGCCTCGCAAAAAAACCATATTGCCCTATACCATATGGGGCTTTACGCTTTTCCGCCGGTGTACGATTGGTTTACTGGCGCGTATGTACAGGCGACAGGTAAAAAGCCGGATATCGGCAAAAGCTGCATTCGCTTTGGGCCCACGGTAATATTCCATATGATTTGTTGGGCGAATTGTGCGGTAAAGTCAGTGTCTCAGAATATATTCGCGCATATGAACAGGCAATGGAAAAATGAACACCGGCTTGAGGGTTCGTGTAATGGAACGGGAGTTTACCTTTGATGCAGAGCTTAAAAAGGTACCGGACATTGATGGTGCCTATGTGGAAATCCCCTTTGATGTGAAAGCATCCTTTGGCAAAGGCCGTGTGCCGGTGCATGCTACCTTTGATGGCGAGCCATACGACGGTAGCCTGGTCCGCATGGGCACACCCTGCCATATCATTGGCGTGCGCAAGGAGATACGTTACAAAATCGGCAAGCAGCCGGGAGATACGGTGCATGTGACAATCAGGGAAAGATAAAAAGATGCTTTTCTAGAACAGTAGCATTTTCATTATTCACACTCTTGATTGATGTTTTCTTATATTCTTGTATATACTCTTTATGGGGGAGCAACGAGGGGGAACCGCGGTTCCCCCTCGTTCAGCCCGTCAACAAAGTGGCGATGCCACTTTGTTGAGTTTTTCCCTCGCGGCACTGCACTTCGGCTGCGCCTCTGTGCGGTCGTTTGCTCGGGCAAGGAAGGAATTTCTTCGAAATTCCAACGCAAATTGCCGCACATGTCGCCAATTTGCGATCCAAACTGGGAGGGTTTCGGCCCTCCCAGCCCTCCCATAGGTTTTTTGATAGTCTGCGTTTTTAATCGTCTCGCCTGACTTGACCAGGCGGGCGGGCGCTTGCGAAGCAAGCTTTCCTTACACCCTTCTCCGCCCGTAGGCGTAGCCTACAGGAGAATGGTGTAACTCAATGAAATGGCATAGCCATTTCATTGAAGCACAACACCTGTACAGCATAGCCGTACAGGTGTTGCGGGTTTGGCTAGCCCGAAGGCTTTGCCTTATTGAACGCCAGAAATGACCAGGAAACGCCGTGCGCATAAGAAATGCTTGGGGCAGGCTTGGCGGATACCCTTGCCGATGGTATACGTTGGGCCTATATTACTGCTTTCCTCAGCCATCCCGGCACCAGCTCTCACAAGCCGGGGTTCTTCCCGAGAATAGGAGCGGCGGCAGGCGCGTTCAGCGCGGCTTCGATGTCGACGGACTGAGAAAGCTTTTCCAGAGCCCCGGTCTGGGTGTTGTTGGATCTGCCCGACTTACGGGTTTCCCCGGAAGTGGCGGGCGCAGAAGCCGTCTGGCCATCAGTAGACTCTTGCGAACTGCTAACAGTAGTTTGGGATGCCTTTTTGTCAGCCTTCACATTGTTGGCAAAAACTTGCACCCAGTAGGTGACGCCGTCAATTTCGACGGAAGCGACGCCCATTTTGGTGAATTTTTTGTTGAGAATGTTGGCCTTGTGGCCTTCAGACTCCATCCAATCTTCCACGGCCTTATCAGCAGAGTACTGACCCTTCGCCAGGTTTTCACCGCGGTAAGAGGCAGTAACACCGGCATCAGCAAAAGCGGTTTTCCATTCCTCGC
The DNA here is from genome assembly GCA_023398575.1 of Bacillota bacterium. Lineage (GTDB taxonomy): Bacteria > Bacillota > Clostridia > Christensenellales > Aristaeellaceae > JAEWAH01. The sequence continues at coordinate 113,729 of JAEWSC010000043.1, forward strand.
CATTGGGGCGGGTATGGCTCCATTTTTCTGCGATTTCGGCAGCGCGCAATTCGGCAACACGGTTTAAATCTTCGTTCAATTTAACGGTTTTCAAACCGGCGGCCTTGCGCTCTTTGTTGACCAGGTCAAGGACATCGGAGGATTTGTCAGCCAAAGCACCTGCGAAGGTGGTAAAAAGAACAACCAGAACAAGACCCAGAGCGGCCAAAGTTTTTGTGGAACGAAACATGAAACTTCTCCCTTCGGAAACTGGCGATCATGCGGCCTTCGCCGTTTAGACCCTTTAGCTTTGCGTCACAGCCTTTCGACTGTTTTGCCTTTTTCGGAAACTGGCTGCCCTGCGGCTTTCACCGTTTAGGCCCTATAGCTTTGCGTCACAGCCTTTCGACTGTTTTGCCTTTGGTACGGCAACTGGCGATCATGCGGCTTTCACCGTTTAGACCCTTTAGTTTTGCGTCACGGCCTTTCGACCGCTTTGCCCTTTGCGGGAACTGGCTACCGTGCGGCTTTCACCGTTTAGGCCCTATAGCTTTGCGTCACAGCCTTTCGACTGCTTTGCCTTTGGGAGGAATAAATATTCCCCTTTATAGCCGGCAAGATATATTGACACGACGAGATGGGAATCCCTGGCGATACCCCCTTTTTTCAGAGAAGCCGATTCGAATGGGACAAACTTCCAATTCTGTTCCGACACTTTCCCCCTTTATCTTAGAATAAATCGGAAAAAAAGTCAACAAGATTTACCAATATGTATGCCACTCACCGTCATATTTAATAAAAAAGCACGAATTTTGATTCATATAAAAAAATCGGGGACAGGCGTTTAGCCTATCCCCGATTTGCTTATATCTCCTCTGGCGGACAATCCTTGATGCAATACACATATCTGGTAAAAAATAGCGAAGCGTCTGCGATTCTCTTTTCCTTGCTTCCGCCGATGGGCTTGAAACCAAACTGCTGATAATGAAAGCGGGACCGCAGATTATCCCGCAGAATCCAGACCTGCACATATGGCACACCGGTACTTTCCATATCCTTCAGTACCGTTTCCGCCAGCAGCTGAATATCCTTTAGAGCAGCTTCCGGCTGGTACTGCATCTCCAATATTTCTCCATTGGCAACGCCATTTACGCGGTATGTGCAAAACGCTGTCAGTTCAGCATCCAGATACAGCAGGGATACCCTCACGTCAGAATCAGCAAGCCACTGCATAAATATATCATGAAATTCCTGATCGTCCTTTAGATTGCACAGCACATCAAACCCTTTGTACACATACTGGCAATGCCTGCGGCGCAAGCTTTGAAGTGCCTCAAAGTCTTCCGCAGATGCCGGCCTGATCATACGTATTGCTGTCATACTCATACCAATCGAAGACCGGACTGCGCCTGTTCTTCGTTATATTTGGTCAGCAGTGTTTTCATGCGGTTGTAGGGATTCAAAAGCTTGCTCAATGACCGGTCATGGTTCAGTGTTGCAATAATGTAGGAAAGATATTTGCTCATATCAGCTTCCACGAACCAAGGGGCTGCCATTAACTCCGGCGTGCGGTAGGTCAAATTGGTGGCGATTACCTTAGTAATGATACCCTCTTTATAGGCGGCATCAAATTCGTGTAATCCATTGGTAAAGAACGCAAAGGTGGCAGATGCAAAGATGCGGTTAGCTTTACGCTTTTTCAATTCCCGTGCCAGGTCCAAAATGGATTCACCAGAGGATACGATATCATCTGCCACAAAAACATCCTTGCCCTCTACGGAATCGCCCAGGTATTCGTGCGCAATAATTGGATTGCGTCCGTTCACGATGCTGGTGTAATCCCGGCGCTTATAGAAAAGACCCATATCCACGCCCAGCACAGAAGAGTAAAAAATGTTGCGGTCGATAGCCCCTTCATCAGGGCTGACGATCATCATGTGGTTTTTGTCGATGCTTAAATCTTTTTCTTTATTTAAAAGGGCCTTGAAGATTTGATAAGAGGGCATAACGCTTTCAAATCCAATTAGAGGGATAGCGTTGACCACCCGGTTGTCGTGCGCGTCGAAGGTGATAATATTGGCCACACCCATGCGCTCCAATTCCTGCAGCGCCATGGCACAATCCAGGCTTTCCCGGGAGGTGCGTCGGTGTTGGCGGCCCTCATACAGCATGGGCATGATAACGTTAATGCGCTTGGCCTTGCCGCCGATAGCGGCGATAATACGCTTTAGGTCCTGGAAGTGATCGTCGGGAGACATGGGTACGTCTTTGCCGTACATTTTGTAGGTGCAGTTGTAGGCACCTACGTCGCAGAGAATGTAAATGTCAAAGCCTCGGACGCTCTCTTTTAGCATTCCCTTGGCCTCACCCGTACCAAACCGGGGGCAGTATGCCTTCATCAGGAAGTCGCCTCGGTCATACCCTGGCGCCGTTACCAGTACCTGCTCTTCCTGAAGCTCTTGATGATCACGCCATTTCATCAGCCATGCGTTTACCTTTTCCCCAAGAGCTTCAGTGCCACGCATGGCAATCAGCCCCAGAGGACCTACAGGGACAGACAAAAAGGCATCCTTGTTCCAGTCACTCATGAAATCCGTCACGCCATCAACCTCTTCCGCACGCATTTTCGGACGGTGTCATTATACCTTAAATTGCACACAGTGAGAAGAGTCTTGCGAAAAAGTACGGATAAATGATACACTTGACGTAATTTGTCGGTAAGTTTTGTGTGATATTGACGATAGCCAATCTGTGTATCATGGTATTGTATGTGTATCCTTCCATATATTTATGCCCGCTATACAACAAATTTATTTACTTCCGCAAACGTGTGTGATACAATGGCTGCACACCGATGAAAGGGAATAGTAAACGCCTGAAATGATCAAGCGAGCCGGGGAGAGTGTAAGCCTGGTTCAGGAAAGGCGCTGAATGGCCCCAGGAGGGCGCACCGAACACAAGTAGGCTGCGACGCTGGCACCGCGTTACGGGGCAGAAGGCATATTATGTCTTCACAGAGCGGGCGCATGATGCGCCAATAGGGGTGGCACCGCAGGCAACTGTCCCCATGATATGGGGAGGGGTGCTTTTTTTGTGCCCGAAAAATTCAACTGGGAGGCTTTTTCATGGAACAGGCTACCATTGTTCACGACAAAAAGAAAGTCATCTTTTCCGGCATACAGCCATCCGGCACACTGACCATCGGCAATTATATCGGCGCTCTGCGCAATTTCCGCACACTGCAGGATGACTATGATTGCCTGTACTGCGTAGTCGACATGCATGCCATCACCCTTCGGCAGGACCCGGCCCAGCTGCGCAGGCGCTGCAATGAGCTAATCGCCATTTATGTGGCCTGCGGCCTTAACCCCGACAAAAACCTAATCTATTGCCAGAGCCATGTCAGTGCTCACGCAGAACTTAGCTGGGTATTGAATTGCTTCACCTATATGGGGGAGCTTAGCCGAATGACACAATTCAAGGATAAATCTGCGAAGCATGAGGAAAACATCAATGCCGGCTTATTTACCTATCCTGTTTTGATGGCAGCCGATATTCTTCTTTACCAGGCCAATCTGGTGCCTGTTGGCGCAGATCAAAAGCAGCACCTGGAATTGTGCAGAGACATCGCAACCCGCTTCAACGGTGTGTACGGCGATGTGTTTACTGTGCCCGAGCCGTATATCCCCAAGCTGGGAAGCCGGATCATGAGCCTGCAGGAGCCGGAGCGGAAGATGTCCAAATCTGACCCGGAGGACACGTATATCGCCATCCTGGATAAGCCTGATATCATCCGAAAAAAAGTCCGCCGGGCGGTAACGGACAGTGAGGGGAGCATCCGCTTTGATGTGGAGAATAAGCCCGGTGTTTCCAATCTATTGAGCATCCTAAGCGCATTGGGCGGTGGGGAAATCCCAGCCATTGAAGCGGAGCTTGCAGGGCAGGGTTATGGGGTGCTGAAAGACCGCACGGCAGACGCCGTAATTGCGACACTGGAGCCTATACAAAAGGAATTTGACAAGCTGATTGCCGATAAGGACTATGTTCAAAAGGTGATGAACAGCGGGGCCGAACGTGCCCAGGCACTAGCTCAAAGAACACTTCGCAAGGTGTACAAAAAGGTAGGCTTCGCCGCAAGGTAACAAGCCGCATAAAGGGGACCCAAAATAGAAAATCTTTCAAAAATATGCATAGGAAAAATAAAGGGGGTGCATACTTTAAGCAAAACAAGGAAAGGTGTGTGAAAAACACATGGTGGACCGCATTTCCCTGCTGCTGGTGATCATCGGCGCTATCAACTGGGCGCTGGTGGGCATTTTCCAGTTTGATTTGGTTGCATATTTGTTTGGCGGCCAAGGGGCCACGGTCAGCCGCATCGTCTACACCTTGGTAGGCGCGGCAGGCCTTTGGTGCATCTCTCTGTTGTTTAAAGACAGGGATAGGGAGCACGTAGAAAAGCACGAATAGTAATGCGCTTTTCAATGCCCGCTTTTAGGTGCAGCCCCTTTGGCGGCAATACATCCCGGCAATGAAAAAGCCTGCCTTTTTTGCGGTCGCCGCAAAAAAGGCAGGCTTTTGGTATACACATTATTGCTTATTGAATCCAAATGCTGGCCCGATGAGGCTTGTCCACAGAGCCGGCAATGTTGGTAGCATGATCTGCAATCCGTTCCAGGTTCGTAAGCATGTCCAGGTAAATCATGCCGTTACGCGCCGAGCACTTGCGGTTTTTCAGCCTCTCCACATGGTGTTCCCGCAGTGCATTCGTTAGGTCGTCCACGGCCTGCTCCTCGTTGTCAAGGCCTGCCAAAACATCAGGATCGGTTGATTGCTGTGCGAAAATACTCAATGACTGCTCTACCATGTGAGCTACCCGGGCATTCATGTCATTGATTTCATGTTCAGCTTTGGCCGAAAACTTCACCTTTTCTTCAACTCGGCGTTGTGCCGCTTCCAAAATGTTGATGCTATGATCGCCTATCCGCTCGATATCATTCACCACATGGAACAAGGACCCTACAAGATGCTGATCCCTTTCATCAATATCCAAAGATTTTACTTCCACAAGCGCGGTGGTAACTTCTTGATTTAAGTAGTCCAGCACATCCTCGGTGTCATTCACCTGCCGGGCAAGGGTGATATCCTCCTCCAAAAAGCTTCGCATGGCCGTTTTAAAGTTTCGGTTGGCCAGCTCACCCATACGAACCACCTCTTTGAGCAGCTGGGTAACGGCAATGGGCGGCGTAGCCAAAAGGCGTTCATCAAAATGCATCATGCGCATGGCTTCCCTTTGATCATCAACACCCCGTTCAAAAACCCAGGCCAGCTTTTCCAAAACCTTTGCCAGCGGTAAAAGAAGAACGGTCGTTCCAATATTAAAGAAAACATGGGTGAGCGCAATCTGCAGCCGAATGTTGTCTGGCGCCAGAGAAACCATAAAGTCTGCCACCGGCAGCACCATGGCAAGCACCATAAAAAGGACCGAACCGATAACATTAAAAAGCAGGTGAACGATGGCGGCTCTCTTTGCGGTATGGTTCGTGCCTGCAGATGCGATCATCGCTGTGACGCAGGTACCAATGTTCTGGCCAAACAAGATAAAGATGGCGCCGTTCATACCGATCAACCCCTCGCCGGCAAGAACCTGCAAAATGCCAACGGAGGCGGAACTGGATTGAATGACGGCTGTCACACCCGCACCGACCAGAACACCCAGGATGGGATTGCTGACGCTGCTCATCAAATTCTTAAACGCGTCCCATTCTCCAAGTGGCTTCATGGCCTCCGACATGGTGTTCATGCCGATAAACAAAACGCCAAGCCCCATCAATACGTTGCCTGTCTGCCGTATTTTTTCCCTGGGGCCGGCAAAAATCAATATCATGCCAATGGCGGCAAATATTACGCCAAAGTTCAGCTTGATGGATAAAAGCAAGGAGGTGACTGTGGTGCCGATGTTTGCGCCCATGATGACGCCAATGGATTGACCCAAAGAAAGAAGGCCGGCATTGACAAAGCCCACCACCATCACCGTGGTGGCACTAGAGCTTTGAATGACGGCCGTTACACCAATACCTACAAATACAGCCAGCAGACGGTTGCTGGTCAGCGCGTTCAGCAGTTTTTGCAAGCCCTTTCCTGCCGCACGCTCCAACCCTTCGCCCATCATTTTCATGCCGAATAGAAACAAACCTAATCCGCCAAACAGCGTAAAAACATCCATCCAACTCATGCGCATCCCTCCTGTGCATGTGGGCGCGCTCATCTTTTCGCGCCGTTCCTTCAATATTCGCAAACATCCATAGCGTAACATGAAGAGAAGCGCTTTGTAAAGTTATTTTCCACATTCCTCTTTCCAATTACTTGAATGGCTCTTACTCATACATGGCCCTGGGCCCGCCTGTATACGGCAGCCTGGAGTAGGCCAATACCAGGTTGGCATGGCCGATTTTTTGAATAGCAGCCCGAAGCGGTACAGCCACAGGACGGATATGCATACCTACCAGCGTATCTCCGATATCTATGGCCGCATCGGCCTGCACAGACAATGCAAGAGCAGGCTGGGATAGCAGCTTCCAGGCCGCGGCGGGAACGCTTCCGCCTGCCTTGGGCTGGGGAACAGCGTGCACCTGAACCAGGTTTCGTTTTCTTAATTCATCACGGTCCATGACCAGGGCACGGTTTAAATGTTCGCAGCATTGAAAGGCTGGAACCAGCCTGTTTTCCCTGCAGGCTTCCACCATAGCCTTTGCAATGTGCTCGCCAAGCTCGGGAACACTGCCCTTGCCGATGCGCTCGCCCATCACTTCGCTGGTCGAACAGCCCAGCACCACCATGGCGCCATCCTCTAAGCGACCTTGTTGTTTCAAAAAGGCGACCGCCTCTTTGATCCCACATATGACTTCTTCGTACATGGCTATTCCTCCCGGGCTTGGAATGCATACATACCGATGGCGGCTGCAATAGAAAGGTTCAACGAATCGATTTGGTGACTATGGGGTATGCGCACCGCTTGGCCCATAGCTGCAAAAGATGCGGGCAGGCCGCTTCCCTCGTTGCCAAAGACCAAGGTATAGGGGGATTTAGGCCTTTTGGCCGCCTGCGCAAGCGGACAGGCGCCATCCAGCATAAAGGGGTACAAGGCGTGGCCTGGGTACAATTCCCTGTATGCCTCAATATCGTCAAACAGCTTTATATTTAATGAAAACAGCGCGCCCATGCTGGCGCGAATCACTTTAGGTTCAAAAACATCCGCCGCCGGGCGGATGATGGCGATGCTTGTCATGGAAAAGCCCAACGCTGTGCGAAGAATTGTGCCCAGGTTCCCGGCATCGGAGGGGTGATAAAGCACAACATGCGGCTCATCCTTTGGCAGTATTCCCTGAAACTTTTCAAATACAACGGCAGCATAGCAGTTTTCCTTACCGGATATACGAGATAAGGCTTTATCCGCTTCCTCAACCCGGATATGCAATTCTTCACACATCTCAATAAGGGAGTGAACGCCCTCATTCTTCCCGCTTTGGCTGTGCACCAGCAGCCTTCGCACCACATTGGGCCTTTTTTTCAGGCATTCCAAGGATGGAAAGACGCCAGGCGCGTAGGAATACTCAAGACTGCTGTCATACGCTTGAAGGCTGGGCATACGCCTGCTCCTTTCCTAACCATCCTTTATTTCTGACCGGCCGCTTTGGGTGAATCCTTGGGCGCATCCATCTTTGCCTTGCGCTTGAAGGTGGTATTCAGCTTAGGTACCACGGGCGGAGCTTCCACGCCTCTGTCGGCCTGTAGAACCACCTTCAAAAGATTGAGCAGTACAGGCCCCAGCAAAAGGCCCAGCACATTGCCGGTAAACTGATAGCCAGCGAACATGGCCATCATGGTAGCCAGCGGATACAAACCCAGGCTTTTTCCAACGATTCTTGGCTCGGCAATCTGCCTTGTGACCACAACAGCCACATACAAAAGTGCCATACCAACGCCAGTCGCTGTATCGCTTGTCACAAAGCCGATCAAGGACCAGGGGATGAGGAACAGGCCGGCACCAAGAACCGGCAGCGCATCCGCCATACCAATCAACAACCCCAGCAGCAGCCAATACGGCTTTTGCTGAATCAGAAGGCCAAGCAGCACAACCACGGTAATCAGCAGTGATACAAGAAGCTGAGCCCGAATCTGGCCAAACAGAGCACGGAACAAATCCCGCTTGAGCAGGACGCCCTTGCGGATCATGCCTGCTGGGAAAGTGCGGTGGAAAAACGCAAAGATTCGCTCCCGGTCGCTGCTCATATAATAGGTGCCCATAATGGTCAGCACGATGGCTAAAAGCATGGACGGAACAGAGGTTGCTGTCGTCCACGCACCAGAAGCAATGGTTTTGGATACAGTTCCGGCGAGGCTGACGAGGGTCTTATTGATTTCACTAAGAGCCGATGTCGTTATCTCCACCAAATTCTGTGGAACGACATCAGCATATTGCTGTGTCAGTGAAGCGACCCAGCCAGTAACCTGGTCACTGATAAAGCGCAAAAGTGTCGGCGTGTTGCGGGCCAGAGCGCCCAATTCCTGCAAAAGCCGGCCAGCCAGGGCACGCACGCCAAGGCCCAGCAAACCAAACACCAAAATCATACCCAGTATGGTGGCGAGGCGGTCGCCAATGCTGATTTTTACAAACGCACGGCGCAAGAGCCTGACCAGAGGCTCCATAAGCATGGCAAAAATCAAGGCCAGTACAAAGGGCCAGCAAAGCGGAAAAAGCTTTACCAAAACAAAACAGGCGCACAGCACCAGCGCAATCAAAAGCAGGCGCCGAGGAATGTCGTTCATTTTCATGTTCCAGTTGCGTAGCCGTCTGAAAAAGTCCTCCATCTGATCCCCCCTTTGGCATTGTCCTTCCAAGTATATCATGGATGGCTAGTTTTGTCATGGGTGAGCCGTGCAGCTGCCCGGACTGGGCTGGCTTCCGCTCGTATGTTTAAGGGAAAGCAGGCCAACTCAAACGCGCCATGCAATTTGTCAAGCCCTCGCATATTTTCCACAATGGGGATGCCGGCTGCAAGCAGCAGCTTATGAACCGGAAAGGGCGGAACATCCGGCGAAGGCATATCCATACCCAGCAGAGCAATTTTCTCCTGCACAAACAGCTTTGCCAGTTCCATGGACACCACCGGATGATTGCTGTAGTATTCATCTTGCCCATAAAGGGTATCCATCCCCGTATAGAGCAGCACGGCCTTTCGACAAAGGCTTCCACCTTTTATATCACACTTTCGAATATCCTTTTGTCCTCGAAGATCAAAAACAATGCCCGGTACAAAAAAACGGTCCAGGGATATACTTGTCATATCATCACCATTTTCCAGCAAATGCTGCGGCGCATCCATGTGGGTGCCGGCATGCAGACCGGTATGCAGCACATATGCGGTATAGTGATGTTTTTTCAGCCATTTTTCCTGTACAAGCCTTGTTTCCGTGTCGCCAGGATATACCGGCATATTATTCTCCACCGGCCAGCTTAATTCCACCCACATGGCTTACACCCCCTCTATATGGTATATATGCCTTGCGCATACGCGGCCAGGCTATTTGTACATTTCACAGGAATATGGTATGATGCACTTATTCAGGAGGAACGTATATATGGCGGAAAAGCTTGTAGATATCATCAAAAAACCTAAAGAACTGCTGGGCGGAGCCATCAAGGCCATCAAAGGCCCGGATGTGCAGCAGTTGGTCGAAACCTTTACCAGCGAAATGACCGTGGTGGTGGAAGGGCTGTACGACGATCAGATGCGCCTGCGCAAGGAAGTGGAAGCACTGTCGCTTTCGCAGGAAGGTCTTTCACGTGAGCTGATAGACAGCAGGGAAGAAACCGAGGCCAAATGTGAGCAGTCTTTGAAAGATCTGGCAACGCGGATGGCTGATCTGCAAAAGCGCATACAGACTTTAGAAACAAACAAAGGGAAGCAGACCAAGAAGAACGGCATTCTTACTCAGGTGACGGTGCTGGCTGCCATCGTAGCCGGTGCCTGGATCATTGTGACGCTCTTAAACCTGCTGAAATAAGCGTCAAAAATGAGATGTTACATAAAAGGGGGAGTGCGGATGCGGTCCTATGAGGAAATAAAGAAAGGGTATCAAAAGCGGCAAAAGGATACGCTGATTGATTCCCTGGCCACGAGTCTCAATTACATGGATGAAATTTGCGTTGAGGCCGGTCTACTGGACCAGGCCGGTATTTTAGACGATCTGCTGAATGGAGCCTGCGCCGCACTGCCTTTTGTGCTGATCGCCGTCACAGAGCAATACAAAGTAATCTTAGGCCGCAAGCCTGCTAAAACCGGCCTTGTGGATGCGGCCTTCCGCATGGCCAAATCCGGCGCAGCCATGGGTGTTAGCGCCATCGTTGCCGGCACAGCCGGCTTTGCGGCAGCCATACCGGTATCCATCGGTGTACGCGCGGCCTTTGACCACTTCAGGATGAAGTCTTTTACTGGTAAGCGGGTTTTGATGCGCACCCAGCGGATGCGTCAGATGCAGGCAACCATTACCCCGCCCATTGTGATTCATGAACAACCTTTGCTAACTAGTGGTGCACGATCGCTAGAAGAAGATAATTGAGTAGTTACTTGATGAGATCAAGCAGTTCTAAAGGTGCCGCAATAATATGGCGGGCGTTGTTCTCCAACAGTTCCTCTCGCTTGCGGAAACCCCACAATACGCCAACAGGTGTCATACTGGCCGCGTTGGCGCAGGTCATGTCCACCCCTGTATCACCTACATACATAAAGTCTGTTGGAGCAATATCAAGCTGACGTGCAATCTCCAACGCGCCGGTAGGGTCTGGTTTGACCGGGACACCTTCCATCTGGCCCCTTATCGCATCAAACTTGATGCTTGGAAAATATCGAGCTGTTACATACAGCGTATCCCGATGGGGCTTATTGGAAAATATGCACAGCTTCAGTCCCATGCTAATTATTTTTTGCAGCATTTCACTCACGCCCTCATAAGGGCGTGTTTTATTTTCACAGCCTACCGAATAGTAAGCCTGGTAGGCGCTCAGCACTTTAGGCGCGATTTTCTCTCGAAAGCCGGTAGCACGCATCGCCAAGGTCTTCACGCCGTCACCCACAAAATATTTGTATGCGTCCAACGCATGCACAGGCAACCCGTTTTCCAAAAGCGCCCGGTTCATGCTGTCAGCAATATCCTCCAGCGTATTCAAAAGCGTACCGTCCAAATCAAACAAAATAGCCCGTACAGCCATAAAACCACATCCCAACTATTGATTTGGTCATTGTAACATAGGGAAGAAAAGCATGCAATCTGCCGTTTGGGGCATAATACTGCCATCAGCAGGAAAAGGATGGCGTAACCATATGCAGAAAAACGGGCAGGA
>JAEWSC010000046.1 GCA_023398575.1 Bacillota bacterium
TCCACATGAAGAAACTCGTAGCCCTGTTCATGGTTCTGGCAATGGCTTTGAGCCTGGCGCCCGCTATGGCGCAGGACGCAGCCGCGACGGATTATGCCGCGTGGTTCCCGGGCGTTGACACCAGCGAACATGTCGTGCTGACGTATTACGTCACCGGCGACGTTCCCACCAACAAGACCGAAGAAGTTCTGGCTGTGTTCAATGAAAAATTGACCGCCGCCATCAACGCCGAAATCCAGATCCAGTGGATCGAATGGGCCGACTGGCAGACCAAGTACAACCTGGGTCTGGCCATGCAGGATGGCTCCATCGACCTGGTTGGTACCGCCACTGACTGGCTGAACGCTTGGGAAAATGCCGAAAAGGGCGCCTTCCTGCCCCTTTCTGAAGACATGCTCAAGACCTATGCCCCCAAGACCTTTGCTTCCGTATCCCCCGAACACTGGGATATGTGCAAGTTCAATGGCCAGATTTATTTTGCCCCCGAAGACAACTATGCGCAATGGACCAATCACGGCTTTATGTACCGCGGCGATTGGGCCAAGGCAGCCGGTTTGGAAACTGGTGTGAACTCCTGGGAAGACTTAGGCAAGTACTTCCAGTACATCAAAGACACCATGCCTGACGTGATCCCGTGGGATGCTGCTGCCAGCGGCGGCTCCTTCGCTGACCAGTTGATGGGCGGCTGGGTCACCAGCAAGACCGGCGGCATCGCCATCGAAGGTTTGCCCGTGCCTATCTTCTTTGGCAAGAGCAAAGACGATCCCTACACCCTGTCTCGCGTCTTCCTGGAAGGCGACGACCTTGTGAACTTCGCTGCCAACATGAAGACCTGGGCAACCGCCGGCTACTGGCGTGAAGACGTGCTGAACTACACCGGCGACACCACGCAGGAACTGCGTGAAGGTCTCACCGGCGCCACCCAGCACCACACCCAGACCTGGAAGGGCGAGCGCTACACCATGAACGAGAAGCAGCCCGGCAGCGACCTCGGCTTCTTCTGGTTCGGCAAAGAATCCAGCAACGTTGTTTCTCTGAACATCACCCATGGCGCCATGGCCATCGCTGCCCAGTCCAAGAATCCTGAGCGCGCCCTGATGGCTTATGACCTGATCCGCAACGATCCCACCTTCTACAACATGTTCAACTACGGTCTGGAAGGCCAGCAATACAACCTGACTGCAGAAGGCATGCGTGTCCGTCCCGACACCTACAAAGAAGACGCGGTGGATGGTATTGGCTTCAACTACTGGTGGGGCCGCAACGACGATCTGGAAATCCGTGACTCCCGCGTGGATTGGCCCGCTTACGACGCTTTGATGGCTGAATATGATGCCGTGAAGATCGACTATCCCTACGGCAAGGTCGTGTTCAACCGTGAGCCCATCTCCGTGGAACTGGATAACCTGTCTAACGTATTCCGCACATATGCTCCGGCCATCTGCTTTGGCAAGGTGGAAGATCCCGCTGCTTATGTCGCCGAGTTCCGTAAGGCTCTCGTGGATGCCGGCATCGAAAAGGTCATGACCGAAGTTCAAGCCCAGATCGACGCCGTATACAAGAAGTAATCTTTGGTAAACCTTTGTGGAGGGCTCACAACTTCATTGTGGGCCCTCCTTTTTGAAAGGAGCGCATTATGCGTACCACGATCCCCTTTAATTTGGATTGGCGCTTTCACCTGGGTGAAGTCTTAAAGGCCGGCTATAAGGGATATGACGATAGCGCCTGGCAAAGCGTGAGCCTGCCCCACGACTGGTCTGTGACCCTGCCCTTTGACGAAGGCTGTTCCAGCGGAACAGGCTATCTGGCAGGCGGTATTGGTTGGTACCGCAAGCACTTCTCCCTACCGGAGCTTTCTGGCCGAAAAGTCTACATTACCTTTGGCGGCGTATACAAGCACGCACGGGTATATGTCAACTCCAACTACCTTGGCATGCGGGCTTATGGCTACAGCACCTTTACTTATGACATTACTGAGTTCGTGGCAGCCGGCGAAAATGTACTCAGCGTCCGCTGCGAACATACGGAATTGGCAGATTCCCGCTGGTTCACAGGCAACGGCATCTACCGCGACGTGACATTGACGATTACATCCCCTGCGCATTTTGTGCAAGATGGGGTGTTTGCCTATACGGAGTCTGTAACGGAAAAAGGTGCTGCGATTCACGTGTCGGCAGAGGTGCTGGGCGGCGGTAAGGCTTCCTTTGCGCTAAAAAATGCGAAGGGCCGCACCGTGGCAAAGGGCAAAGCACAACTTATTGTCAAAGACCCGGAGCTTTGGTCACCAGAAAACCCTTATTTGTATACCCTGGTGGGCACAGTGGAAAAGGACGGCGAAGTGACAGATACCGTCACCATCCCCTTTGGCATACGTACCTTCCGCTTTCATGAGAACGAAGGATTCTTTTTAAACGGCGTCAATACAAAGTTTAAAGGTGTGTGCATTCACCACGACGCAGGCGTTTTGGGCGCCGCTGTACCCAAAGCCGTGTGGAAAAGAAGGCTGGAAAAGCTAAAGGAATGTGGCTGCAATGCCATTCGTTTCAGCCACAATCCGCCGGCTACCGATCTGATTGACCTGTGCGACGAAATGGGCTTTCTGGTCATGGATGAGGCCTTTGACGAGTGGGAGGGCTGTAAGAACAAATGGTGGCAGGGCCACAACGTATATCCGCCCAAGCTTTTCGGCTATGCCGACGATTATCCCCAGTGGCACGAAAAAGACCTTTCCGATCTCATCCGCCGTGACCGCAACCATCCCAGCATCGTCATGTGGAGCATCGGCAACGAAATTGATTATCCCAATGATCCATATGTGCACCCCTATTTTGAGACCATGACCGGCAACAACGATGCCAACAAACCGGCCCAGGAGCGGCAGTACGACCATAACAAACCCAATGCGGAGCGTTTGGCTGTCATCGCCAAAGAGCTTGTGTCAATTGTCAAGCAGCATGACATCTCGCGCCCTGTAACCAGCGCTCTGGCTTTCCCGGAGCTTAGCAACCTCACCGGCTATGCCCAGGCTTTGGATGTAGTGGGCTACAACTACAAGGAACACCTGTACAAAGATGACCACGAAAAATACCCCAGACATATCCTGTTGGGCAGTGAAAACGGCCACGATCCTGCAGCCTGGCTTACCGTTAAGCACAATGACTATATCAGCGGCCAGTTTCTTTGGACCGGCATTGACTATTTGGGCGAAGCCAAGGGCTGGCCTGTGCGGGTTTCTCAGGCAGGGCTTATCGACACTGCCGGGTTTGAAAAGCCCCGGTTTGCGCTGCGCAAGGCATTGTGGACTGATGCCCTTTGCGCCAGCCTGGCCGTGGGGCAGAAAGATAGGTTGTGGGAAGCCAACACCCTTTGGATGGGCACTCCCGGCGAAGTAAAGCACGTGCTGGTTTTGACCAACGGCGAGCGCGCCGTACTTTCCCAAAACGGCAAGCAGATAGCAAAAGCTTCAGTCGATGAAACCTGCGTCGCCGCTTTTGAGGTGCCCTACGCCCCCGGTACGCTGTCAGTCAGCTGCACAAGGGGCCATGAAACCACCTCATTTGAGCTGCATACCCCCAAGGATGCTGTAGTGCTTGAAGCGGCTGCAGACAAGAAATCGCTGCCGGCCGATGGCCAGAGCGTTTGGCAGATTGAGATTGCCTTGAAAGATATCGATGGCCGCATCGCGGCAGCCGATGACCGGCCTATCACCTGCCAGGTGGTTGGCGATATGCAGTTTATGGGCTTGGAAAACGGCTGCGCTCACGACTTGACCAGCTACGCAAGCGCTACCCGTCCCACACACCATGGCCGCGCCATCGTGTTCCTCCGCGCTGGTCTCAACCCCGGCAAAGCAGAACTGCACCTGAGCGCGCAAGGCCTGAAAAAAACAGTCGTCACGCTTCAAACAGTAAAAGCATAAGCACGAGATAGACTCAAGCCGCCCGGAAAGAATTGCTTTCCGGGCGGCTTTTACTATTTCTTATGCAGAGAGGCCAGACACAAAATCGTTCCGGCCAGCAAAGATATCGGATGTAAAATATGCTATATTATGGAACATTACGCATCAGAATCCTTTGTCATATACTCTATCACTTAAATCAACAATTCGCCGATGATATGTGACCAATCCTTATTTTGCACTTAGAAGAGTTAACAAATAATGAATCAGTATTTTGATCGCACACCGCCTTGCCTATTGCTCTTGTTGGGATTCCTCTTTTTTCTTCCGCTTATCGGCGGGGAGGCCATGGCCGATGGCGTATGGGCGTTTGAAAACAACATTGACAGCTTGACGCCTTATCAGGATGGCGTCATGCTTTTGGAAGGCGGCCAGCTATGTTTTTGGAACCCTGATCAACAGGAGCCGCAAAAAATGGGAAATTCCTTTTTTAACGGAATACAGGTGCTGTTTACGGACGATGAGGGCCAACTGCTGGCTTTAGGCGGAAACAACGGAAGCATAAGGCTTCTTCGCTGCTTGTTCAGCGGGCAGGTTCTTTCTGTGTCCCAGGTGTGTACGATTGTATTGCCTGATGCGGAGAATAACTTTATATACAATGCCCTTTATCAGCAAAACACGGTTTTTGTGCTGCTTCTCAATCGTCATACCGGCTAGGAAACCCTATATGCCTATGATACCGCATCACAGCAGGAATGGACATGGGACAATTTTCCTACCCAGCGCATAGCGCCCTATCGTGACAAACTTATACTGGGATCACAAACAGATGCCGGAATGACTGGAAGCTTGGTAACGATGGATATCACCACAAAGCAAACCAATACGATTTCAGCCCTGCCCGGTTTTGCCGAAATATTGGCTTACTCCAAGCAAACCAATAATGCCGCATATCTCCGGCGTCCTATTGTATATGCGGGACCCGTAGAGGGGACGATGACGGAGCAGGCCTATCTCCCGGTAACCTCCCATTATACGGATAAAGGTGTGCTGACCAGCAATGGTTATTTTGCGATGGCTGATGACAACAGGTTGCTATGGACCAAGCTGAACCCCGAGTTTTCCAAGACCAGCGGCATGTTTCTAACCATTGCGGATGCCGGTATGGAAATGGATGCGACCAGGCTTTTTAGACTGGATCACCCGGAGATTCCTGTCATAACACGAGACGTAAGCCTTAAGCCGGAAGATGTTGCGCAGGCCATTCGCGGCAATGACACCGAAACGGATATATTTAGTGTCTTAACGGCCTATTCAGGGTACGGCAGCCTGCTGTCAAAAGGTTTTGGCGCGGATTTGTCTTCTGATAGCGATTTAATGGCCCTGGTCCAAAATATGCCGGAGTCTCTGCAAAAGGGATTGATGTATGAAGGAAAGCTGTTGGCTTTCCCAATTGATATTCGCTTTGGAGGAATGGCATTCAGCTATTCGACTGAGACACTGGCAGCCATGGGCTTGACGGAAGATGTGATGCCTGATAATTTGTCAGATCTCCTGTCTTTATTGATTGAATGGTACGAGTCAGGCAAGATGGATGGGGTTCGCCTGTTTGATTACAAAGAACCTGACTACCTGTTTGTTAGGTTTTTGCTGTATTATTATACAAATTACTATGAGGCAGTGCAGGTGGAACCGCTGCATTATACAAGTGACCTATTTTATGAGTTGATGAAGAAAACAGACCATGTGATTCAGTTGATGAAAAAGCATTCACAGACTTCCGGCCAGCTTCCAGCCTTATTGACGGGCAGTGGACCTGATTCGCAGTTTATACAGTATGAACTCGATACCCCCCGGGTGTTTTTGCCCTTAGCACCCAAGAAAGGGATGCCCTTGCGGTTTACAGCCTCTATGAAGGTGTGCATGGTCAATCCTCGTTCTCAAAAGCTCCCCCAAGCTATGCTGTATCTACGTTCACTTGAAAAAAACATGATCATCTATACCATTTGTTTCTATGGCCTGATACAACCACGCCTGTGGAAAGTCCATTTTATACACAAGCGCAGCAAGAAATAAGCGAGGCGATTGCACAACTGGAAGAAGAAAAGCGCAATGCGCCTGCCGAAAAACAAAAAGCGTATCTCAGTATGCTTTGTGAATATAAAGCAGAACTGGCTTCCATAGAACAGCGCCGCTGGGCACTTAGCCAGGAAACCATTGACGCTTATAGAAAATATGAGCCCAATGTATACTTTTACAATGACTTTGTTACGACTATGATGGAAGGGCCAGAGATGATCTCCCTCTTGAAACGCTATGTTGCAGGTCATATGGACTGGAAACAGTTAGGGACCGCATTGGAAGAACGTTTGAAAAAAATAAAGAGTGAATAATCCGTTGACCCTCGTCGAAGCATTTTGCTGTAGATGCGGCTATTTTGCATGCTATTACTATCTGTTCAGCATGCTATACGCACTTGGCAGCAGGTTAACATAGTACGAATGATTTATTCCCAAAAATACTCTTGACCGCATTCCAATTTATGGTATGATATCAAACAGATCATTTGTTCCGTTAATGAAATAACAATACAAGAGGTGTATATGCAATGAAGCGTACATTGAAAAGCATTTTCTTCACTTCTGCAAGTGCGCACCGTGTCACAGCCCTGCTGACTGCCATTGTTTTAGCACTGTGCTTTGCATGGTCTTCCGGATTGGCTGAAAGCGCGCCGACCGGTGCCACAGTATTCATGACAAAAGAAATTACTCCTGCCGGCTTGATGGCCGTCTACAAAGCCCTGGGCCGGGAAGCCACCGGAAGGGTGGCTGTGAAGGTGCATATGGGCGAGCCCACCGGCACCAATTTTCTTTCGCCCGATCTAATCAAGGACTTTGTTTTAAGCGTAAACGGTACCTTTGTGGACAGCAACACCGCCTACGGCGGCCGGCGCACATCCACCGCTATGCATATGCAGGTAGCCAAGGATCATGGCTTTACAGACATCGCGCCCGTGGATATCCTGGATGCCGACGGCTATCTGGCCCTACCCATTGAAAATGGCAAGCACTTAAAGGAAGACCGGGTAGGCTCCCACTTTGAAAACTACGATTTCTTCGTCATCCTTTCCCACTTCAAGGGCCATGAAATGGGCGGCTTTGGCGGTGCGATCAAAAACATGTCCATCGGCATCGCCTCCAAAGATGGGAAATGCCTGATCCACACCGCCGGGAAAAGCGACCTTTCCATGTGGGGCGGCGTACAGGATGACTTTCTGGAATCCATGGCGGAGGCCTCTAAAGCGGTGGTGGATAAATTGGGCGGCAACATTCTCTACATCAGCGTCATGAACAATATTTCCATCGACTGCGACTGCAACCCCCGCCCCAAAGCGCCTGACATGCACGACATCGGCATATTGGCTTCGCTGGACCCCGTAGCACTGGATAAAGCCTGCGTGGACCTTGTTTACGCGGCGGAGGATGGGAAATCGGTCATCCAGCGCATTGAATCCCGCAATGGCGTACACACGCTGGATTATGGGGAGCAGATTGGCTTGGGATCAAAAACCTACACGCTGGTAAGCATTGATGATTGATATCCTGCGCAGAGAATTCATTTACCTTTGGTTTTACTTCAGCGTGCAGCTGGAGCAGATTTTCCCCTACTGGGTGCTGGGCATGGTGCTAGGGTCATTGACCTCCGTGTTTGGGAAGTGGCGCATAAGCGCTCTCTTTCTCAAATTGCAAGAAAAGAAACTGGGCATCCTCGGACTTCTTCCTGCCAGTTTGCTTGGCATCGCCTCGCCCATCTGCATGTACGGCACCATTCCCCTGGCCGCCTCTTTTTCACAAAAGGGGATGCGTCATGACTTTTTGGCAGCGTTTATGATGAGCTCCATGCTGCTAAACCCCCAGCTGCTCATCTACAGCGCGGCGCTGGGAGAGACGGCACTTTGGGTCCGGTTTTTAACCTGCCTGCTATGCGGCATTACAGCCGGTGTTCTGGTGCGTTTCTTTTTCAAGAGCAAGCCTTTCTTTAACTTCAAAAACTTTGGCGAAGCAGCAAGCCGCGATACCGACCCCAACCTGCTTTTGCGATTTTTGAAAAGCCTGGGCCGCAACCTAAGGGCCACCGGCGTGTACTTTGTGCTGGGTGTGCTGCTGTCGGCCCTTTTCCAGCGCTATGTGCCGGAGGATGTCTTTGTCAATCTCTTTGGCGATCAGCGGGGATTTGGAGTAATGATGGCCGCCACCATCGGCGTGCCGCTGTATGTGTGCGGCGGGGGCACGATCCCCCTTTTGCAGCAATGGCTGCTCAGTGGCATGAGCCTGGGCGCCGCCGCAGCGTTCATGCTCACCGGCCCAGCCACCAAGATCACCAATCTGGGTGCAGTAAAAATCGTACTGGGCTCAAAGCGGTTCGCGGTATACATTGCATATGTTATTGTTTTCTCGCTGGTAACGGGGATGATTATTGATTTGATGATATAACACTATCGCAATTGAGTGTACGTCAACCGGCCTAGCGAAGGCTTTACACGCCAGGCTGTATTTTTTGCATCTGCCCAAACGTATAGCATCACCATACCTGGACATTCATCACCAATTCCAGTATACTCATGAACAGGATTCATTTCACATATTTTTTGAAGGAGCAACATCATGCATTTGGATCAGCTGCGTCTTGACTGTGCACTGAAGCAAAAGAAAGGTCTTCACTTTATTCTTGCATCCGTTGTCATTTGGTTTTCATTGATATGGGTGCATGCCTCCACGCTGCCTGTATTGACGAAAAATCTGATTACCTTTTGCTGTACCGCTCCACTGATGCCGCTGGCATATTTCATTTCCAAGGGTATCAAGGTCGATTTCCAAAACAAAAATAATCCGCTAACCAACTTAGGCATTCTTTTTTCAATCAATCAAATGCTTTATCTGCTGATAGCAATGTGGATTTATTCTGCAGTGCCGGAAAAGATGCTAATGGTCATGGCAATGATCTTCGGGGCTCATCTGCTGCCTTACGGATGGCTGTATCAGTCAAGAGCTTATATGGTTTTATCTGTGGCCATTCCAATTCTATCTTTGATCGTAGGTATAAATTATCAAGCGTACCTATTAGCTGCCATGATGACAATTATCGAAATCCTGTTTAGCCTGTTGCTCATTGCTGAAAATAAGAAACTCGCTTCCAAGCAAGTTCATTAGTTCTTGGAAGGACTCCAGCTTCGGTCTAGAAACATACAAAAAACCAGCCTGTCCAAACGGTACGGCTGGTTTTTGTTATGCGATATGCACAATCAGGCTTTCTTGGCCAGTTCCACGAGCTGGGCGAAGCCCTGGGCATCGTTGACGGCCAAATCGGCCAGCATCTTGCGGTTGACTTCCACGTTCTTCTTCTTCAAACCGGAGATGAAGGTGGAGTAGCTCATGCCGCTGATTCTGGCGGCGGCGTTGATACGGGTAATCCACAGGCGGCGGAAATCGCGCTTGCGCAGCTTGCGGCCGGTAAAGGCATAACGCAGGGAGCGGGCCACCTGTTCACTGGCGGCATGGTATTGCTTGGATTTGGCGCCAAAGTAACCTTTGGCCAGCTTCATCACTTTACGGCGATTTTTCAGGGAGCTGACAGCTCTTTTAATACGTGCCATGGTGTTTCCTCCTTCAGCCGGTGCGGCTTAAATGTACGGCAGCAAAACCTTGATGGTGCGGGCCTCCGCCTTGTTGTCTACGACGCCGGCTGCGCGCAGGTGGCGGGTACGCTTGGTGGTTTTCAGATGCACCTGGTGGTTGGCGTTCTGCTGTTTATGCCGCACGATACCGTTTTTGGTAATGGAGAAACGCTTGGCGGCGCCGCGGTGGGTTTTTTGTTTGGGCATGGTGATCCTCCTCTCCAAGGTTTAATTATTGGCCGGGGTGGCGGGCTGCTGTGCATTGGCGCGGGCTTTTGCACTGCGCTCAGCAAAGCTTTCCTTTTCCGCCTTGGGCGCAAGGATCATAATCATGTGGCGGCCATCCAACAAGGGACGGCGTTCCACCGTGCAATAATCCTTGGTGCGCTCGATAAAATCTGCCATGACCTTCATGCCGATTTCGGAATGGGCAATCTGGCGGCCCCGGAAGCGGATCGACACTTTCACCTTATCCCCCTCCTGCAAGAAGCGGATCGCGTTCTTTGCCTTGACCTGCACATCGTTTTCCTCGATGGTGGCAGAAAGCTGCACTTCCTTCAGGGTGACGATCTTTTGATTTTTGCGAAGCTCGCGCTCGCGTTTAGCCTGCTCAAAGCGGTGCTTGTCATAGTCGATAAGCTTGCATACGGGGGGCTGCGCGTTGGGCACAATTTTTACCAAGTCCAACTGTGCTTCCTCCGCCAGCTCCATCGCCCTGCGTGTAGGCATAACGCCCAGCTGTCCGCCGTTCTGGTCGATCAGGCGCACTTCCTTGTCGCGAATCTCCTCATTGATCATCAGTTCTGTGTCGATGTCCATACACCTCCCGGTTATTTGTCCATGGAAACCCCGCGCCGTCATGCACAAAAAAAACGGCGGGGTGTGAACCACCCGCCGCAAAATACATTCCAATCAACGCTTGGATGAATTGCCATGACCCATGCAATACACTTCGCAGGGTGAGAAGCGGGCAGCTTCTTCTTTGTGCAATGAGTAGTATACCAAATGTTTCTGCCCACGTCAAGTACTGCTCCGTATTTTTTTGCGTAATGAATGCATTTAGTATATAGCGTCAATGTTTTACCGTTTTTTCTTCCTCAGCCATTAGCAGCATTGGCTGAATCTGCACACCCGCCAGGGCGGAGGCGATGGTTTGCGGAATTTTGTCAAAGTGTGCTACCAGCGAGCGGGGTTTGTTATAAGGATCATCTTGGCCGTATGGCACAAAATATAGGTTGCTCATGCCGAGCAAGCGGCCAATGTTTGCCGCGCTCATGGACAGCCCGTCGTTGGTGGAAACAGCGATGACTACCGGCCGTCCATTGCGCAAATGTGACTTTGCGCCAAGCAGAACAGGCGTATCATAGATACAATTAGCCATTTTACCAAGGGTGTTACCGGTGGCCGGAGCGATGACATATACATCCGTCATCTTTTTGGGGCCGATGGGCTCCACTTCGTGCAGCGTTTCCAGCGGCTTTTTGCCCGTTATTTCTTCCAGCTTTTGATGAATCTGCGCCGGAGTGAAAAACCGGTTTTCCTCATGGCCCGCATTATAGGAAAGGATTGGGATCACATCATATCCTCTGTTTACCAACTCTTGCATTTGCTCAAATACTTTTTCAAATGTACAAAAGGAGCCCGTTAAGGCAAAGCCTACGCGGGTGCTGTTCACATTAAACCCTCCTTATGTGGTTTTCAAAATAGTCCAGCAGCAGCCGTGCTGCGGTCAATGGCGCATACCGGCCAGGTATGCCGCCTTCCCGCCATGCGTTGATTCCGTGACGCGCGGCGGCGTCTAGGTCGATGCCGTAAGGGGTGCTGGCCAAATCGATCGCCATGGCACGGGGCTTTAGTACCGCCATTACCTCTTCACCTGCCACCATAGCCGGTGCGGTGTTGAACAGGATATCCGCTTCCCTTGCCGCAATGGGCAGCGCCGTCATGGGCACTGGTATGCAGCCGGCTTCCTTAGCCCACGCTAGCCCTTCCTCCCGCCTGGCAGCCATAAACACTTTTGCGCCGATGCCCAAAAGCATGCGGGCCAACTCCTTGCCGATGCGGCCAGGGCCGATCACCAGGCACGCGGCCCCGCAAAGGGTGTAATCAGCCTTTTGCATTGCCGCGTAGATGGCGCCTTCAGCCGAGGGCATAGCGTTTGCCTCTTCATAAGCCGGATCGTTACCAGGCAAGATGAGACGCCATTCCTTTTGCCTGGCGGTCTTTTGCAAATCCTCGTCCAATTGCCCGGCCATTACAAATACGCCATCCCCAATGAGGGAGGCGACCTCAGACGCGGGAATGGGCCGCCTGGCCTTGGCAGCCGGGATAAAGCCATCCCGGCTGGCTCTTGGAAGAGGCAGCACCACAGCCTGAGCCTTTATCAGCGCCTTGGGCACATCTTCTCCGCCCTGGCCCCATGTATCTGTTTCATAGCCTTTTTTTGTAAGCAGTTCGGCCAAAAGACGAAGGCGGTCATCTCCGCCCACGACGCATACGCGCATATGGTTCTCCTCCTTACGTATCCTGCTTTACTTTATTCCAGATGGCGGGATGTGTGCGGCATCAAACATTTGCGAAATATGTAAATTTTAGGTAGACATGGCAATAAAAATACGATACACTATATATAGGGAGGGAAAGATATGTACGGAAAACAGCATATACATTCAGCATCCGCCAGCTTGGCCGGGCATGCCCTGCGTAAATTCTGGCAGCACAGGGATCTGTTGTGGTCCATCTATCTGATCAGCGCCCTGTTTACCTTTATGCGCCTGGCGACGGGCATCTATCTGCTCAGTAGCCCGGCCGCAGATATTCTCCTGGGCCTTTTGTTTAACATTATCACGATGCCCTTTGCTGTACTGGGTTTAAGCCGCGTGCTGCTGAACATCATGCAAGGCGAGCCGGTGCGGCTTTTGATGATATTGGAGGATGCAAAAAATTTGCGTTCATTAAAAAAAGCGCTGGCCGCGGCACTTATTTGGCAGGTGCCTGCGTTGTTGGTCACATTTTTGACATCCGTACAGCTTCCTCGAATCCAAACATTGGGCCAGATATTTGCGGTCATTCCGCCGCTCACCTTTGGCATTTCGGCGTGGATCTGGCTTTTGATTAAACTGTTTATGTTTCCTTATCTTTATGTCACGCACCCTAAAGCGACGCTATTCAAGCTGGTAAAAGCATCCTTTGAGGCGGTTCAGGGAAATATGCTGCGCACTGCCCTAACCTATTTAAAGTCTGTATGGGCAGTCGCATTGGTTTCCATCTGCATGATTATGCTGGCAGCTCCCCTGGTCAATCATGAGGCGTCAAGGCAAGGCAGCTCATGGCTGTTCTATAATGGGGCCATTACAATCTCCATTACTATCCTGGGGCCATATACAGGACTTGCCATGGCAGGCTATGCCGGCCGGTTGATGAAGGAAAGAATGCAGAAAGGGTAATAGGAAAGCGACTCCTCAAGCCAAAATCTGAGGGGCCGCTTTTTATCTATGCCATAGATTTTTTGATTACGGATGTTTCTATTGCGCTTCAGCCATTATACCTTTGCTATTACGCAAACAGGCTTGTGTACTTTGGTCTCCCCCAGAAGCACCAACTGTTTTTTCTCCCTGTCCAGCCGCATGACTTGCAGGCAGTTTTCCTCCTGGCACGCACAGAGCAGAAAGTCGCCCACAGGCAGAATATCCCTTGGATATGCCCCAGTTGGAAAAACCCCGCAAAGCTTTGGCAGCCGCATGTGTTTGTCCAATTCAAACAGTGCCACCCCATCAAAGCCTATACGGCTGGAAGCGAACAAAAACCGCTCGTCCTCACTTAAGCGCACAGCCGCAGCAGCAGCATTATGAACACCCTCGGGCAGGTAACTGTACCTGCCCTCTTCATGATACCCATCTCCCGCTTTGCGGTAAGCATAGACCACATTTTGTAATTCACATAACAGATACAGCATTTCACAGTCCGCCGTCAAAACAAGATGCCGGGGGCCATCCCCGGGCAGGGTAGATAAAAGCGGGGCTTTTTCAACAAACCCTTTATCCGTTTCCCCTTCAAAAACCCGCACCCTGTCCGAGCCCAGATCACTAATCAATATGCGGTCATCCAGTTGTACACACTGATGGGCATGGGCACATTCCTGACGGGTATGCGGGCCATGCCCATCAAGTACGACGGCCTGAGGAGGACTTTTCAGAGCACCCTCTTGAGACAGTGCATAAAAGCTGACCACTCCGTCCGCATAATTGGATACAGTCAGCGTGCCGGTTTTGTCATTTAGCATCAAGTGGCAGGGCGAGCCGCCGCAGGTTGGCTGGCAGCCTGTCTGCACCCAGCCATCAGGCTTAAGGTTATAGCTGAATACCTGTCCGTCCCGCGGCGTTTCCATAACGGCATACAAAAGCGTTCCATCTTGCGACAGCGCAAGATACGCAGGGTCTCGCTGGGGTATGATGAGACGTACATTTTCAATGCTGCCGCTGTTCCTGTCAAAATCGGCTTCATAAATGCCTTTGGATTCTCCCCCGGAAGTATACGTCCCAATCAGCAGCGACATAGTCATGTACATTCCCCGCTTCCCGTATATTCCATCATTGCATCAAACGCTCATCAGCAGGCGATTTCAATCAGATTGCCTTCCGGATCGGCAATCCAGAAATTCCGCTGCCCCCAGGGCTGTGTCACCGGTTCCCCTGTCAGGGAGGTTACGCCAAGGGATGTAAGCCGTGAGTATTCACTGTCCACATCCTCTTTTGTCGGAACACCGATACCGATTTCCATGGTCTGGTTCAGCCCCTTTGGGGGCTGGTACTCCAGCTTCATGGACTGCACAAACATCTTGCGGTCGAACATGAACAGACCGCCCTCCCTTACCTTAAAGCCGGCAAAGGGTCCCTGTGTCCAATCCGTTTCAAAGCCCAGAATATCCCGATAAAACGCAACCATTTTCGGAACATCTTCCACAAACAAACCCGTATGTACGCTATTTGACAATATGCTCACGCTCGGCCCTCCCTACCTTTTATCCATTGCAGCACTTTAATCTGCCGCACTCTCCCCCGCCAGCATACCGCCGGCCCAAGCGAAGAGCAGGTTATAGCCGCCGCAGGCGCCATCCACATTCAATACCTCCCCGGCCGCATACAAACCTTTATGCAGGTGGGAAGCCATGGTAGCAGGGTCAAAATCCCGAGTATCCATGCCCCCTGCCGTCACCTGGGCATTTTCATAGTCCTGAACACCAGTCACATGAAGAGAAAAGTCACGAACTACTGCACATAGGGCGGATATTTCTTTCATGGACAAGGAAGCACAAGGGCGGCTTAGGGGGCCGATACCGGCACGCTTGAATATCGCCATACCCAGCCGGCTGTGCGTAAGCCCCAGAAAAAACTGTTCCAAAGGCGCGTCACCAAATAGCGCTGCCCGGCTTAGAAAGAAGGCAGACAGCAACTCGTCACTTACATTCATGGCCGGCGCAAGGCCTACATGCAATTCGCCACCAATGGCATCCCGGGAAAGCTGCATGGCTGCCACACCGCTCACACCATATTCAGTAAATAATATTTCACCTTTCTCCAAGCCAACTGTCTTGCCGCCTTTTGCAAGGGAGATTTCTGCCTTTACCCGTATGCCGGAAAGACCCCGAATGGGCTCTAACTCCGTCTTGATTTGCGTGATAGCAGGTTTAGGGGCAACCAGCGTATGCCCCAGGGATTGCAAAAGCGCATAGGCACTGCCATCGCTGCCCAGCTTCGGCGAGGCCTTCCCGCCGCCGGTGATGATAAGGGCATTACCGGCATACCGTTTGTCGCCCACGATAGCTGCCCAACCATTTGGCAACCTTTCGATTCTGTGAACAGGTGCGCCGCAAATCGTTTCCACATCATGCCGGGTACAGCCCAGCCTTAACACATCCAACACCGAAGAAGCCAGGCCGCTGGCGGGGTAAACTCGGCCCTCCTCCTCTTGCCGAAGCGAAAGTCCAAGGCCTTCAAAAAAGGCAGTTACCTTTATTGCATCCACCTTTTCCAGCACCTTTTGTGCAAACGCAGTGTCACCGTGATAGCGCAGGGCGCCCGCATTGATTATATTGCAGCGGCCATTGCCTGTGGCCAATATTTTTTTGCCCACCCTGTCCAATTTCTCAAGAACCGTTACCTTTGCGCCTTTGCGCGCAGCGCAAATGGCCGCCGCAAGCCCGGCCGCTCCGCCGCCAACCACCAGCACCGTCTTTGTATTCACCCGCTCCACCTCTACGCTATTATACCGTTGGAAGTAAGAAAGGGAAAGGTTTTCTTTCCCAAGGCATATCGACAAAGCGGCAATGCCACTTTGTCGAGTTTTACCCTCGCCTCACTGCAAAAGGCAAGCCTTTTGCGGCCGTTTGCTCGGGCAAGGAAGGAATTTCTACGAAATTCCTGCGCAAATCACCGCACATGTCGCTGATTTACGATTTGCTATTGGAGGGCTTTAGCCCTCCAATGCCTCCCGAAGTTTTGTGTTGGTATATGGAAAGGTTTTCTTTCCCAAGTCTTCGTGATAGAATAGGTGGAGCAACAAAGGAGGATACCCATGCTTCGCCTGTCCAATCTATCCCTTTCCCTGGATGCAGTAGAAAAAGAGCTGCGCGCTTTGGCCGCGAAAAAGCTGGCCGTGCCGCCAAGTTTGATATCCGCCCTGCGCATCGTGAAAAAGAGCGTGGACGCCAGAGACAAGGGTGATGTGCACTTTGTATACAGTGTTGATGTAGCCCTGCCGCAAGAGGAAGCGGTGCTTGCCCGCCTTCGCTTTGGAGCGGCAATAAAGGTAGAAGAAGAAAAAAAGGAAACGCCTCTGCCAAAGGCCGCTTTCCAGCGCCGTCCAATCGTGGCCGGTGCTGGGCCGGCAGGCCTGTTTGCCGCGCTCACGCTGGCCAGAGCCGGGGCATGCCCCATTCTCATAGAACGCGGCAAGGCCGTGGACGAACGGTCTCAGGACGTGGACGCCCTGATGCAGCGGGGCGAGCTCAATGAAGAAAGCAATGTGCTGTATGGCGAGGGCGGTGCTGGAGCCTTTTCCGATGGAAAGCTGACCACCGGCATCAAAAACCCGCTGTGCGACGCGGTGCTAAAGGACTTGGTCCTATTTGGTGCACCGGAGGAAATACGCTACCAGCAAAAAGCACACATCGGCACAGATTTGCTTCGCGGCGTGGTCAAAAACCTGCGGGAAGAAATAAAGCGTCTTGGCGGCGAAGTGCTGTTTGACACAAAACTTGTCGGACTTATGATCGACAACGGGGTGCTGCGGGGCATTACAGTTACACGAAACGGCGGAATAACACAACTCGATACCGGAGCGCTGATTCTGGCCATCGGTCACAGTGCCAGGGACACCTGCCGCATGGCCTACCAGGCCGGGCTTTCCATGGTGCAAAAGCCCTTCTCCGTCGGCGCACGCATCGAGCATCCCCAAAAGCTTATCAATGCCTCCCAGTACGGAAAATTCGCCAGCCACAAGGCATTGGGCGCGGCAGACTACAAATTAAGCGTTCGAACGCAGGATGGCCGCGGCGCTTATACCTTTTGCATGTGCCCTGGCGGCGTAGTCATCCCGGCGGCCAGCCAACAGGGCGGCATTTGCGTTAACGGCATGAGCTACCATGCGCGGGCTGGAGAAAATGCCAACTCCGCACTGCTGGTGGGTGTGAACCCCCTGGATTTTGGTGATGACCATCCCCTGGCGGGCCATGATTACCAGCGGGCGCTGGAGCAAGCGGCTTATAAGCTTGGCGGCGGCGGCTTTACAGCCCCCGCCCAACGGGTCGAAGACTTTCTAATGGGGCGAGCCTCCAAGCACATTGGCAGCGTAACACCAAGCTATAGGCCCGGCGTGACCTCCAGCGATCTTGCCGCCTGCCTGCCCAAGTACATTATTGAAAATATGAAGACTGGCATTTTGCAGATGGACAAGCAATTAAATGGCTTTGCCCACCCTGATGCATTATTGACTGGCGTGGAAACCCGCTCATCCTCCCCTGTTCGCATCCTGCGGGATGAAGGCTGCCAGTCAGACATACGGGGCATTTTCCCCGCCGGAGAAGGTGCAGGATATGCCGGTGGCATCATGAGCGCCGCGGTGGACGGCATCACCTGCGCAATGAAAGCATTGGAAAGGAATCTAGACGAATGTTTGAAGCCGTAATCTTTGACATGGACGGCGTACTGTTTGATACGGAGCGCCTTGGCATGATTCAGCAGCTTCAGGCCTGCCGGGAGGTGGGTTATCCGCTCACAGAAGAGCTGCTCATGCGCACCATGGGATCCAGCATGGCTGCCGCGAAGCAGCTTTTGCAAGGTGTCCTCGGTCTTGATTTTCCTTATGAAAAGATGGTAGACCGCTGGACGGTTCTCATGTATGATGACATGGCCCAAAATGGCATTCCCGAAAAGCCTGGTATTCGAGAATTGCTGGCTGTACTAAAGGCCAAAGGCATCAAAACCGCCGTCGCCACCTCCAATAATCAGTCCATTGTGGAAAGTTATATGAAGATGGCAGGGCTTGAAAATGCTTTTGATGCAGTCGTCTGCGGCGATACGCTCAGAAAAAGCAAACCTGCCCCGGACATCTATCTTCTGGCGGCCCAGCGTCTATCAGCAGACCCTTCCCATTGTATCGGCGTGGAGGATTCCATCAACGGCATAAAATCCGTCCGGGCGGCTGGGATGACCTGCGTGATGGTGCCTGACCTGATTCCCTTTACAGAAGAACTGCACCCCTTTGTGGACCACTGTGTACCCACGCTTAACGACATCATTCCACTGCTTGATGAAAGGGAGTAAAGAATATGCGCGCACATGAACGGTTTTTGAAGTACATCTCCATCGATACCACCAGTAATGAAAACGTGGAAACATGCCCCTCAACCCCCAACCAGAAGGTGCTGGGGCAACTGCTGGTTGAGGAAATGCTGGCCATGGGCATTTCGGACAGCCACATGGACGAACACGGCTACGTGTACGGCAGCATCCCCCAAAGGGGCGAGGGCGACCGGCCTGTGATTGGCTTTATCGCCCATATGGATACATCCAACGCCGTACCTGGCGGACCTGTAAAGCCTGCCATCCTATCGTATGAGGGCGGCGATATCACCTTGGCAAACGGCCTTGTCATCAGCGAAAAGGAATTTGATTTTTTGCCGGAGCTCATTGGCATGGACCTCATTGTCACCGACGGCAACACGCTGCTTGGCGCCGACAACAAAGCAGGCGTGGCGGAAATTTTAACCCTGTGTGAACGGCTGCTCTCCCCCGACACGCCGGACCACGGCAAAATCCGCATCGCCTTTACGCCGGATGAGGAGATCGGCCGCGGCGCCAATCTCTTTGACGTTAAGGGGTTTGGCGCGGAATATGCCTATACGGTGGATGGCGGCGCGCTGGGTGAAATTGAGTATGAAAACTTTAACGCCGCTTCCGCCCTGGTCAAAATCCACGGTGTGAACATCCACCCCGGCAGCGCGAAAAACAAAATGCGCAACGCAAGCCTGTATGCCATGGAATTTAACGCCATGCTGCCGCCCCAGGAGGTTCCCGCCTGCACCGAAGGGTATGAGGGCTTCCAGCACCTAACCTCCATTCAAGGAGAAGAAGAATTGTGCACCTTGCATTACATTATCCGCGACCACTACACAGAAAAATTCCAGCATAAAAAGGAGCGGTTCCAAAAAATCGCCGCCTACCTAAACGACAAATACGGTGCAGGCACTGTGGAGCTTACGTTAAAAGATAGCTACTACAACATGCGCGAAAAGCTGAAAGACCATATGCATATCATTAAAAAAGCAGCAGACGCCATGCTTCGCTGCGGTGTGACGCCTATCATCCGGCCCATACGCGGCGGCACCGACGGCGCCCGGCTTTCCTACATGGGATTGCCCTGCCCCAACCTATCCACCGGCGGCTACAATTTTCATGGCCGACGGGAGCTGATTCCCATACAGGCGATGGACTCCATGGTGGAAGTATTGCTGGAAATCGCAAAACAGGCCTGAGCATATTCTAGT
The DNA here is from genome assembly GCA_023398575.1 of Bacillota bacterium. GTDB lineage: Bacteria > Bacillota > Clostridia > Christensenellales > Aristaeellaceae > JAEWAH01. The sequence goes on from JAEWSC010000046.1 coordinate 19,618, forward strand.
TAGCGCCCGTTCTTCACAAAGGCCACATAATCTGCATAAGCAAAACGCGCTTGCTCGTTCTCTTCAAAAAAACACAAAAGTACGTTCAATTGCTCCAATGTAGATACACCAATTACGTGTTCAATCAACTCCGTTTCTATCAGCAAATCCCGCGATCCAATCAAGTGCAAAAAACGCTCAATGGTTTGATGCCTGTGCAATAAATACGCGCCGGCATCTTTTCCTTTTTGGGTCGGCAGTATGATTTCATACTTGTCATACTCCACAAATCCCTTTTCCCAAAGCTTCAATATCATTTTTGACGCAGATGAGGGCCTTACATGCAGCGCCTCCGACAACCGGCCAATACGGGTATACGGCCCTGCCATACACAGGCGGTATACCATTTCCAGATAATCCTCCATCGCCGGGGTCAGGCGGTCCCCACCTTTTTGCAAAAGCTCATACCCGCGCACGGTATGAAATTCCCTGTCATTTACCGCCATGCAGCACCCACCTCCGGTCTGCCTATTCTATTCACTGGCAGCCAGGTTTAGTCAAGCACACTTTTGCCCTTGTGCCATATAGTTGGCGTAGGGAAACATTCTCTCACCGTGAGAACTGCGCTGCTCTTTTCACGGCCGCAGGTTTTATTTATAAGGAGGTCATTTCCTTGGACTCTGAATCCATTCCGCTTTGGCGTCTGAGCGTAGGCAAAAAGGCAACGGTACAATCCCTTATGTTTGAAGGGCCAGTCCGACGGCGTATGTTGGACCTTGGCGTCATCGAGGGGACAGAAATCGCACCGCTGTTTCAAAGCCCCTCAGGCAGCCCGGTAGCTTATATGATCCGCGGCGCGGTAATCGCGCTTCGGCAAGATATCACATCCGGCATATTGGTCAGGGAGTGCTAAGCAAGCAAAGTACTTAAGAGAAAAGGACAAAACAAGCAAGGAGGAGCGTTCATGGGGGCCGCCCACTTGATGCCGCAGGAAAACAGACAGCAGCGTATCTTTACCATTGCCTTGGCCGGCAACCCCAATGTGGGGAAAAGCACTGTTTTCAACAGTCTGACAGGGCTCAACCAGCACACGGGCAACTGGCCTGGAAAAACCGTGGTCAGCGCGAGGGGAAAATATATCTACAAAGGCAGCACATTTGAGCTTGTGGATTTGCCGGGCACTTATTCGCTGATGCCCAACTCCGCCGAGGAAGAGACCGCAAGAGATTTTATTTGCTTTGGCAGTCCAGACGCCACAGTGGTAATTGCCGATGCCACATGTTTGGAACGCAACCTGAACCTGCTTATGCAAATCATGGAAATTACACCAAATGTGGTCCTTTGCATAAACCTCATGGATGAAGCGGCAAAGAAAAAGATCACGATCAATCAAAATCGGCTTTCAGAAAAGCTGGGCGTCCCCGTCATTTCTACCAGCGCCAGGGAGGGAAAGGGACTTAATGAGTTAATGGAATCAGTCATGAAGGTCTGCTCAGCGAAAACCCGCCCCTCCCCCAAGCCCATCCAATATTCAGAAGAAATCGAGCAGGCGGTGGCCATGGTGCTGCCCGCCTTAAGTAGCATCCTTCCCTCTAGCATCAATAGCCGCTTTGTGGCCCTTCGGCTGTTGGATGGGGAAGATGCCATTTTGCCATCCCTTATAAACGCACTGGGATTTAACCCACTATCCAATGAGGGTGTGCAGAACAGTCTCGCCGCAGCACGACTGTTTCTTTCACACAATGGTATAAACCCCATCTCCCTGCCAGATGCGATAACCACCCAAATTGTAAAAAACTGCGAAACGCTTAGCAAGGAAACGGTTGCTTATGCGGATGAAGCGTACCACCTGAAGGACCGAAGGATTGACAGAATTCTGACCTCCAAGATAACCGGCATTCCCATTATGGTGCTATTGCTGTTCTTTGTTTTCTGGCTGACCATGGCCGGTGCCAATGTCCCCTCCGCCATACTGTCGAAAAGTTTATTTTCTTTGATAGCACCCCTTACCGGATTCTTAAGCAGCCTTGCCCTGCCAGGCTGGCTTGTCAGCCTTTTGGTGGATGGCATGTATAAAACCCTGGCCTGGGTGGTATCGGTCATGCTGCCGCCCATGGCCATCTTTTTTCCGCTGTTTACGTTGTTGGAGGACCTGGGCTATCTGCCCCGTATCGCCTTCAACCTGGACCATTTTTTTCACAAGGCCTGTGCTCACGGCAAGCAGGCGCTGACTATGTGCATGGGCTTTGGCTGCAACGCCTGCGGCGTTATCGGCTGCCGCATCATCGATTCGCCCAGGGAACGGCTGATTGCCATACTCACTAACAACTTTGTGCCCTGCAACGGCCGTTTTCCAACGCTGATTACAATAATTCTGTTGTTCTTCGCCTCTTCCGGCGGGTTTTCAGGCTCAGTGTTGTCCACCATTTTACTCACCGGTGTTGTGGTACTGGGTGTCGCCATGACGCTACTGATTTCCAAATTCCTTTCTAAAACACTTTTACAGGGCGTGCCCTCCTCCTTTCAGTTGGAGCTGCCTCCCTACCGCCGGCCGCAAATCGGCCGGGTGATTCTACGGTCTATGCTGGACCGTACACTGTTCGTACTGGCCAGGGCTGTATCTGTAGCTGCTCCGGCGGGACTTGTGATTTGGCTGCTGGCGAATGTACAAACGGGAGGAGCGAGCTTGCTTAATCATTGCGCTGGGTTTTTCGATCCCTTTGCCCGGCTGATGGGGTTGGACGGCTATATCCTACTGGCCTTTATTCTGGGTCTGCCGGCCAATGAGATTGTAATTCCCATTCTATTAATGAGCTATCTCTCCCATGGCTCCCTAACAGAGCTTGACAGCCTGCAGGAACTGCACACGCTGCTTTTGCAAAGGGGCTGGACATGGCTGACCGCCGTATGCGTAATGCTGTTTTCGCTAATGCATTGGCCCTGCGGTACAACGCTCTTTACCATACACAAGGAAACAAAAAGCGTAAAATGGACCCTTGCCGCCTTACTAATTCCCACTGCCTGCGGCATAATCGCCTGCATACTGGTGGCGGCAATCGCCAGACTTTTATGCCTTGTATAAGCCCCTGCCTACTGCTTGCGCTTGTTGTCTTTTGTTTTCAAATAATTCAAGCGCCATTTGCTGATATGGGACTGGTCAATGAAAGCTTTCGAAAAATCCCCCTTGCTGTATGGTGCAAAAGGCGTCATAAAGGGAATACCGAAACTGGTATTAGATACAAGCATCACCAGAATCGCTGTTGTTGCAATGGTAAAGCCAAAAAAGCCAAAGGTGCCTGTCGCGAGAATTACAAAAAACTTCAGTATACGAAAAGGCGTCACCAGTGTGTAATCGGGGATGGCAAAGGAGCATAGCAATGAAACTGCGGAAATGATTAAAAGCAGTGAACTGAAAATACCCGCCGCAATAGACGCCTGACCGATAACAATGGCGCCCACGATACCGATAGCCGGACCGATATGCCTGGGCACTCGAATCAATGCCTCCCGCAGTAGCTCCATGATAAATTCCAGCAGCAGCGCACCAATCATGGCGGTAAACGGCGTGCTGCTTCGAAGCGTTGCCAGCAGTATGGCATAATCACCAGGTAGCACATCAGTGTGATATGATGTCACTGCCACATACATACTGGTGCCTACCAATGCGACCTCCAAGGCAATGTACCTGAGTACTCTGGAAAAAAAGCCAAATATTTTGCTATCATACCGGTCATCACAGGAAAGAAAGAACTCGCTGAACGTTTTGGGTCCATAGATGGCGTTATTGTTGCCATCCATTAAGATCAACACCTTGCCATCCAGCAAAACATGGTACGCCATGTCAGAACGTTCAATCAGCCCCATTTCCGGAAAAAGCTTGTAGGGATGATCCAGAAAAAAGGATTGCAGCTCACCGCTGCTTACCAGGCCATCCACATCGATGGCCTGTATTTTGTAGTGCACCTGATTGACGATGGTTTCATTGGCAATGTCTGCCACATAAATCACCGCTACATTGGTGCGGGTGCGCCTGCCGACGGTAAAATAGTCGATTTTCAAATGCTTGTCCTGCAGCCTGTACCGAAGCAGCGACAGGTTCGTATTGAGGTTTTCGGTAAAGCAATCCTGCGGGCTGCGGATGGAAAAATTCAACTCCGGCGTGGGCACCGGCCGGTGGGCCACCATTCGCAGATTGATGACCAGATACTCCCTATCCTGGGAAAAGAGCAAAACCGTCATGCCGGATAAAACATGGGCCTCCACATGGTCAAAATTACTTGCCAACGTTACTTCATCCGCAAAGATCAACTCAGCCGCCGCACGTCTGGCTGTGACGGATTCATGCGTGGCAGCGCAAAACAGCGACAACGGCTTGATGACGTTCTGGGCGAGAGATTCTCGGTTGGTCAGCTGAGAAATAAAATAGATATTTATCGTGCCGCCATGAAAGGGGATCACCCGTTCCACAAAATCATGCCCCTGCGCCTTTAGTGCCTGAGTCAGCTTTTCAAATTCCTTTTCTCGCACAGCCGTCTTCCTTTCACCTGACTGGGTTTGCCTCATAATCCAAAGAGGTCGATACGCTTAATTCCACCTGGATATCAAAATACACCTGAGCGTCCTGAAAAGCCGTCTGCCAATCGAGCCTTTCAAACACTTGCGGATACTTGATGCGAAATGCGTCATCCATTTGCAGATAGTCGGTATGAAACAAATCTTGCGATTGATCTACCGTCATAAGCAGTTTTTCCAATATCATTTGCTTCAGCGTATTCTCCATCTCTTTAAGTGCAGATTGATCCAGGTTGTACGGGGTTCTTTTATTCCCATATTCCACCGTTGCCTTAAGGCTTATCGAAAACAAAAAGCTGATATCGTTATTTTGGTAATATGGCGTTATATCAAGAGAACCCACTACTGTTTTAATCGCAAAAACCTTATCTTCAAACGGCACATTGAAGTAGACCCTGGCTTCCTTTGTTTTTAGCATATTCACACCCGCGCTGTCTTCCAGGGGGATAAAGCCAATCACGTCGGTGCCATCAATCACTGAATAGCCCGCCAGATAGATTTCCTTGTTCCTCAGCCCAATGCACGGAATCAGAATGCCGCAATAGCGGCTGCTGATGTTTTCAATCAGTCGTGCCGTTGTTCTGGTAAAGGTCTCGCCCTGCTGCTCCAGGGAGGTGATAGTATATTCTGTGGAATAGCCCACGGAAAGATTCTTTTCGTTCATTGCCGTAAACATATCCTCCAAATCATCGCGGGTGATAACCGTCATCACCTTTTTTCGGTAGGTTTCATCGGCCCGCACACGGTAGAGGTACTGCACCATATCATCGTCATCGCTGGCAAATCTCTCCGTTAGCAAAAGGGTCCTGACGCCACCTAGATAGATTGGCTGATCCAACTGGCGGTCTACATCCAGCCTGGCTTCCGTAAAGGTCTTTCCATGGCCTTTAACAAAGAAGTACTTACTGCCCATGGGCGGTGTTCCGATGCCGCTTGAGCCGGCGCTTCCACCCTGTATATTCGCCGCTTCGATGAAAAACCAGAATTCATCCCCCACCTTGTCCACAGCTACGGTGGTGACAATAAATTTTTCATTAATGTCCTGCGCATCCATACAACTGCATAATAACAAAGCAAGGGTCATCAGTATGCATAGGAGCAGGATAATTTTCAAAACTCGGCGCATAACAATCTCCCTACTTTTCTTGCGAGGATCGCTTTTTTATTTTGGCCAAGAGAAAAAGTAGTGTGGGTACTACCCCTGCAAAAAACAGCACCAACACCGGCAGCGCGCGTTGATACGCCAAATCATAAGCCGGTATTGTGATCACAAACAGTGTGGCTGCATAAGAGGCGGCACAAACCGATGCAACCACAAGCCAGCGTTTTGCCCTGGGCAGCATCTTCAACGCAATTCCCACCAAAGAGTGAATAATAATGATCAAGCCAGAAAACAGGCTAGTCAGACCAAAGGTAAAATAAAAGATATCCATCCGTTCGATCACCGGCGCTTCCGCCAGCTTGATGGCCTCAATAAACGCGTCGTTGTAGACCGTGACGTTGTTTACGCCAATCAGACCGATGCTGCCCTCCGTAATTAATACAAACAGTATGCCAACAAAGATAATTGAAAAGAACGCCACCTTTGGCGCACCCTGGTTTCGCTTGGTAAAGGGGATTAGCAAAAGGTTTTCCAGCCCGCCGTAAATGGCACCAAACTTAAGCAAGCTGCTTGCAAAATTTGCTCCTTCATTGGGATTGTACAGCGGCAGAATATTTGCGATCTCGCTTTGTGTAAACATTAAAAGGCATAAGATAAGCGTTGCCAAAACATACAAAACGCCAAGCAATTCAAATAGTCTGGCAATGGTATTCGTTCCCTTATACACCACAAAACCAAACAGAGTAATTGCTGCCGCCAAGGTAAATATGGGTTTTGTTTTAGGTAAAAAATTCATGGTAATTAAATTGCTCATGTTATGATTGAGGAAAACAAGAACGGAAAACAGATAGATGAAGAATAATACGCACAGTATACGGCTTAGCACTTTACCAAGCAAAATCAGTCCGTATTCATACAGCGTCATGCCACCAAACATATTGTTCAACTTTGCCAGCATCAGTGCAATCAAGGAAAATGGCACGGCATACGCGAGCAGGATGATCCATCCGCTGCGGCCCATTGCTTTGGCCGCAAGCTGGGGGATATCCGTTGTGCGGAAGGCAGCTATGACCAGTATTAGGATAAAAAACATCTGCCTGTTCGTAATGCCCTTTTCCAAGCTGCCCCTCCCTGCCAGGCCTTTGGGCCATCATTTTGTATGCTGCATTATAATGGATATAATCCCCTCTTTTACACCGGCTATCCTTTATTGTTTGGCAATTTTACGGCAGCATGTTTACAAATGCGGCAAAAAATTCTATCATATACACATGTGAACGCGTTTGGGCAGGCCGAAGGGTTTTATTTGCCTGTCCAAAAGAGAAAAGGATGGATGGTATGGAGAACGGGCTCCGGAAAAAGTACGGTCTTTTCACGGCAATTTCCATGGTGGTGGGTATCGTAATCGGCAGCGGCGTATTCTTTAAAGCCGAAAAGGTGCTCAACAAAACAGGCGGCAACATTCCTCTTGGCATTGTTGCCTGGGGCCTGGTCGGCGTCATCATGCTCATTTGCTCTTATGCTTTTGCCACCATGGCCACAAGGCACGAACGGGTCAACGGCGTGGTGGATTATGCCGATGTGTTCGTAGGCCGCCGCTTTGGCTATCTAATGGGCTGGTTCATGGCTACCATCTATCAACCAACACTAACATCGGTACTGGCCTGGGTATCAGCCCGGTATACCTGTGTGCTTTTAGACTGGGACATTACCGGCGGCGCGTGCATGGCTATCGCCGGCTTTTACCTTGTCGCCATCTACGCCCTCAATGCGCTGTCCCCCATCCTCGCCGGCCGGTTTCAGGTATCAACAACGGTCATCAAGCTGATTCCCCTCACCTTGATGGCGGTTGCCGGCACTGCGGTAGGGCTTTCCAATGGTATGACAGTGCAAAATTTCACCAATGCAGCCGTAGAAACTACCAAATCCGGCGGCGGATTGTTTGCCGCTGTGGTGGCCGTGGCCTTTGCCTATGAAGGGTGGATTATCGCCACCTCTATTAATGCCGAAATCAAGGATTCGAAAAAGAACCTGCCCCGGGCATTGTTGATTGGTGCACTGATTGTTGTCGTTGTGTACATTGCCTATTACATCGGCTTGGCCGGCGCAGTGCCCGCCGCGGAGCTGATGGCAAACGGCCAAGCCGGCGCGAAGCTGGCTTTCCAGAACATATTCGGCCAGGTTGCCGGCACGCTGATCTTTGTATTCATCATCATTTCCTGTTTAGGTACCTTAAACGGCCTTATGCTGGGCTGCACCAGAGGCCTTTATTCGCTGGCTGTTCGGGGCTATGGCCCCAAGCCGGAATTATTCAAACAGGTGGACGGCGCTACCAACATGCCCGCCAACTCCGCCATTATGGGCCTTTTGCTCTGCGCCTTCTGGCTGCTGTACTTCTATGGCGCACAGTTGACGGCAGGCTGGTTTGGCCCCTTCAGCTTTGATACCTCCGAACTGCCCATTGTAACCCTGTACGCCGGATACATTCCCATCCTTTGGATGATGATGAAGCGGGAAACCGGCCTTTCCACCTTCAAGCGTTTTGTAATGCCGGGTCTGGCGGTGTTAAGCTGCGTGTTCATGGTCGTAGCTGCGTGCATCGCGCATGGCATGGCGGTGGTGTATTACCTGGTGGTTTTCCTGCTGATTATGGTGGCCGGTCTAGCCTATATGCCAAAGAAAAAGGCCTGAACCCTTATAAATGACACAAAAAAGCAGGGGCCGCATAGATAGGTGCCCCTGCTTTTCATTTGCAGTTTAATACAATATAGGCCGCATTGGCTTACTCTTTCTGGCCCTTGTCAATCTGGCCCAACTCAAAACCCCGTCTTTCCACCGCTACTTGTATAGGAAAGCACTCCTAAAAAAAGTCATGTTCAAACAGGCGGCTGGGTGATCCTTCATTACGTTCAGGATGCATCCATTCCCCCGCTGGAAGGCAGAGAGCAGCGGGCGGCCGCAAAAGAGTCATGCTACTCATTGTCTCGCCATATTCGCATCGTCAGGCACCGAAGGCTTCCGCCTCCCGCCAACAGCGCATCCGGGTGAAAGTGAATGAACCGTACACCTTCCTGTTCCAACAGATGAGTTGTATTGGATGTAAGCGATATATCATAATTGATAATGACCCCTTGACTCAGCGGAACGAATGAACAACCCCATTGCGTCTGCTCTTTGTCAGATATAGGAACGAGGTCCACCTTTCGCTCATTCATCCACGCTTTTATATCAATAGGTATGTTTTTCTCCCTGGTAATGAAGAAGGTTTGGAGAAATGCCGGCGGATAATAGATCATTAGATGATCTGTAATGCGGTTAAGAACCATATCAGGATGCATGAATCTTCTTTCTTGCGGTATTTGAGCATAGATGACTTCCTCAAAATAGGAAAGTATGAAGTTGATGAATCCTTTGATAGAATATTTGCTGTGGCGTTCCGTATCAGCTACAAATACTGTTTTTGGTGTTAGTAAAAGACATCCCTCGAACGCCTCACCTTCCCCTGGTTCATAGAGAATTGGAATGCCTAAATCGGTTAATGCTTCGCGAACTACTATTTCTTCATGGCAGCGGCCCCTGGACGACATCTTGGATACAATCGCTCCATGGGTACTGATGACTGCCGTATCGTGCATATATGCCAGATTAGGCAGGCGCTCCAACAAATCACGATTCCTATGTACATGGTCTGATAACTGATGCACCTGAATCCCATGATTGCTTAGCAGCATGCTATACTGCTGATGCTCTTCTAAATATTTGTCAACATCCGGTACCTTATCAAACAAAAAGAACTCTCTGTTCTCCCCTGTTATTTTCTTTAATGATTGATCTGGGCAATGTAGTAAAGCGGTTTTTAGTCTCCCGAATTTTTCTATACCATATTGGGTTTGCATGATGCTTTCTATCCTCTATCAAGCTTACTTGTGCCTTGATGCTAGAATGCTTGGCATTCTCATTATTAGCTTGAACGGTGTTTTTCTATCAAGAAAATTTTTGATTATAACCGTAGATTTATGAATGAAAACCTCTCACCATGATACATAATCTGTGAAGCATCTGCTCCTTTACACCGCTTGTTATCAAATCGACTCCCTGCTCGATGCGCTTACTCGCAATAAAATAGCGGTCATCGTTTTGGATGATGACCGCAACATGAGCATATCCTATAACCCGCACATGGATTATGCAATACAATATGTCGTTCTTAAAACATTGCCTGATCGTGGTATACAAGGCTACTGCTGCTCCAGAAACCCCATCAGTAACTCTTGAAAAACCGGTTTATCATCATACTCACAATGATCATACCCTTTCATTAATCGGAACTCTGCCTTTTCCCCATGCCCGAATTGCTTAAGTACCCCCAGCATGAGCATTGTCTGCTCATACCGAAGCGGCATATCCCTCTCGGCACACAAAAATAACATAGGCGGATAGGCGCGGTCCACCCGCACATGATACATTGGCGCACGTTCATCCACCGCCACCCTTTGCGGGCTTAAACCAGCCTCCCGCAATACATTATAGTGCACGGTGGGCTGCCCCGCATCGAAAATGTACCCGGCAAAAGCATCTGGTTGAAGATTATGGGCCATCAAATATTGTTCATCAAAGCACAGCATCATGGCAAGGTACGCCCCGGCAGAGCTGCCTGCCACAAACAGCCTTTTACCCTTATGATGTTCCTCCCGATAATCCGTCGCCCATTTCACTGCCTCTGCAGCATCCAATATAAATTCAGGATACCGGGCGTTGGGATACAACCTGTAGTTGGGCACAATCAGCCCGATACCTTTCTCAGTCATTCTTGCAAGGAAGGTAACATCCTCCTTGCCACCCATTTCCAGCCCGCCACCATGAAAGTATATCAGCAGAGCTTTTACTTCGCCATCCGGCAAATATACATCCAACTTCTGACACTCTATCTGTCCATTCCCGTATGAAATATCCTTCAAACTTTGCATATAACGCCTCCTGGATTCACATACATATCCTTGCCCCGCAAGTATTGGATATTGCATACAACTATTCCTGCCGGATAGGATTCGGCATTAATTTGATCGTCTCATAAAGCTATATATAACCCATGTAGAATAGGAAGTTCGCGTATATACAAGAAATGCCCCCTTGCTCCATAAAACAAGAAGCAAGGGGGACATTTACTTATAACGCTTTATGCCTTGAAAGATGCGCGAATTACTGCGCGTCCACCTTGGCCATGTAGCTGATGAGGTCAACAACCTTGTTGGAATAGCCCCATTCGTTGTCATACCAGGCAACCAGCTTCACAAAGGTGTTGGTGAGGCTGATACCGGCGGTGGCATCGAAGATGGAGGTGCGGGCATCGTGGATGAAGTCGCTGGAAACAACGGCGTCCTCGGTGTAGCCGATGATGCCCTTCCACTGTTCGCTCTCAGAAGCAGCCTTCATGGTCGCCTTGATTTCATCCATGGTGGCGGGGGTCTTGAGGTTCACGGTCAGGTCAACCACAGACACGTCGGCTGTGGGCACGCGGAAAGCCATGCCGGTCAGCTTGCCCTTGAGTTCGGGGATAACCACGCCCACGGCCTTGGCGGCGCCGGTAGAGGAGGGGATGATATTGAAAGCCGCGCCGCGGCCGCCACGCCAGTCTTTGCTGGAGGGGCCATCAACGGTCTTCTGGGTAGCGGTGGTGGCGTGCACGGTGGTCATCAGGCCATCGGCGATGCCGTACTTGTCATTGATGACCTTGGCCAAGGGAGCCAAGCAGTTGGTGGTGCAGGACGCGTTGGAAACAACGGTCATGTCCTTGGTGTACTTTTCGTTGTTCACGCCCATCACGAACATGGGGGTTTCCTTGTCCTTGGCGGGAGCGGTGATAACAACCTTCTTAGCGCCGCCTACAAAGTGGTAGGAAGCACCTTCCTGAGAGGTGAACACGCCGGTAGCTTCGGCAATGTATTCAGCGCCGGCAGAAGCCCACGCAATTTCCTTAGGATCCTTGCAGGCGAAGACTTTGATCTTCTGGCCGTCCACGATCAGGGAGTTGGTTTCATGATCGACACTGATGGTGCCCTTAAACTGGCCGTGCACGGTGTCATACTGCAGCATATAAACCATGTAATCCAGATCGATGAACGGATCGTTGATGGCGACCACATCCACCTTTTTGTTTTCCATCGCAGCGCGGAAAACCAAACGGCCGATACGGCCGAATCCGTTGATACCTACTTTCGCAGCCATTGTATTACCTCCTACATATTGCTTGGCCCCACCCAAGATTGTACAGAATATTCCCTATTTTTGCAAGAGTAAAACCTAGTATTTCAAGGCTTTTTCGCAAAACATTGTTAATTTATTCGCAAGGAATGCTGCCAGGGGAGATATTTCGTGCCTCCTGGCACGACCGGAGGCTTTCCGCTCGGTCCGGCCATCTCAATAGTCACAATGCCGCGCTGCCACTTGCATTGCTCCTTTTCGCTGGCTTCCTGTACCCTGCCAATTCCCCCCCATCTGGCTCAATCGTCGCACTGCTCACTGCCGTTCGCAATGCTCGTTTCGCCAGCCTCCTCCGCCTCGCTTAATCCACCACAGGCGGCGCTTCGGCTATGGAGCCACAGGCGGTGGCAGGGCTTCGGATCTTTGGAAACCCTCAGCGTTTTGCAAGAGCAAGCCTATGCTTCTGAAACAAGATAATAGAAACCTTCGCAAGCGGTGGCGTCACTTCAATGCATCCGGGTTCAGGCACTTCAAATCATCCGTAACAAACAGCCCATCCTTGCGCACCAGTTCGCCGTCAAAGTACATTTCCCCGCCGCCGTATTCAGGGGTTTGAATGCACACCAAATCCCAGTGGATGGTGCTCTTGTTTCCGTTAGGGCACTCGTCATAACAGTTGCCGGGGGTAAAGTGGAAGGAGCCGGCAATCTTTTCATCAAACAACGTATCCTTGATGGCGGAAGTGATAAAGGGGTTCACGCCAATGGCAAATTCGCCGATATAGCGGGCGCCTTCGTCCGTATCGAAAATCTCATTCAGGCGCTTGGTATCGCTGCCGGTGGCCTCGATGATCTTGCCATCCTTAAACACCAGGCGTATGTTTTCATACGTGCGTCCATGGTAGAGGCTGGGAGTGTTATATTGCAACACACCGTTCACCGAGTCCCGAAGAGGCGCGGAAAACACTTCTCCATCGGGAATGTTTAGCTCCCCGGCACACTTGATGGCCGGCTGGCCCTTGATGGAGAAGGTCAAATCAGTTCCCTCACCTACAATATGCACCTTATCCGTCTTTTGCATGCGGGCCACCAAATGATCCATTGCCCGGCTCATTTTGCCGTAGTCCAGGTTGCACACATTAAAGAAATGTTCTTCAAATGCTTCGGTACTCATATTGGCCTGTTGGGCCATGCTGGGCAGGGGATAGCGCAGCACCACCCATTTGGTGTGGGGCACGCGGATTTCGGAGTGCACAAGTTTGGCGTAATGCCTGCCGAACAGCGTCATTTTTTCACCGGGCACATCAGAGTATTCGAAGCTGTTTTCACCGGCGCGAACGCCAATATATGCCTGGCAATCTTTCATGCGCAGGGTGTCGTACTTTGCCATCAAATCCAGCTGTTCCTTGGTATACCCCATGTACAGCGCCCGCTCCACCGTGGGCTCATGCAAGGCAACCAGAGGAATACCGCCTGCCTCATATACCTTTTCCACCAAGATCGCTGTAAATTCTTCGGGTACGCCGGTGCATTCGATGAGCACGCGCTCTCCCTTTTCCACATGGCAGGAATAGCTGACCAGATTATGCGCCAATTGAATCATCCGCGGGTCTCTCATGTACTTTTATCCTCCTGTGAAAGATTTTATGGACAAGCGCCGCCGCGGGCTTTTCCAACCCAAAGGTCAGCGCCGATGCCAGCAAAACGGCAATAGCGAAGCAAGCAAGGGTGTACTGCGTCTGCCAGGGCTGCTCCCCGGCCATAAACGGCTGTGGATTCACATAAGGCGGAAAATGCCACTGCTTTAGCCACACCGCCAGCAGTTGGTGCCAGATGTAATAGTTAAAAGAGATTATCGAAAGAAACTTCATAATTCTATTGTTGAACAAAGATCGAACGAAGCGGAAGGACAGCGCCAGCCCCAGCATGCAAAACGCCAGCGCCAACGCCAAGAAAAACCGCTGATTCATTTGTGACAAGCGGATTGCGTCATAACCACTGGCAGATGCCTGGCTCTTCATGATCAGGATCACCGCATAGACCGCACCGCACGCGATAACTGTAGCCGCAAGCTTCAGCCATACCGGCGGCTGCTTAAACCTATTTGCAAGAGCCACATACGCCCAGGCCGCCAGCATGCCCAAGGCATATACATCTAAAAACGCGGGGAACTGGTTGAACCACATAGCGGTATCCGTGATATATGCCGACACCAGACCCCGATATAAAAAGCCTGCGCCCAGCATAACAGAGGCCGTTATCCACGGTTTTTTCACAAAGCCCAGGGCCAGCAGCGGAAAGACGATATAGGCGTGAGCCTCCACGCCCAAGGTCCACAGCGCGCCATTTAAAGGCGTTTGCAGATAGGTATCAGGGCTTAAGGTATGGGTAAAGGTCAGGTGCATAAGCACATCCTTTATCATTGCCCCAAAAGATGTATACCTGCCTTGAGGAATGGCCACAAAAAACAGCATCAGAAAAACGCAAAAATAATAGGAAGGAACAATGCGCATGACGCGCTTGACGTAAAAATCGCGCATGGAGGGCAGCTTATCTCCCTCTACCTTATGCCTGGCATAGGGCAGGAACAACAAAAAGCCGCTGAGCAAAATCAGCCCATCCACAAAGATGTAGCCGCTGCGCACCACAAAGTCCAGACTGACCGCTTTTCCAAACCAAGGCAAGGACGGCGTCAGCCAGCTTTGCTGCCATACGTGAAACCACGCAACGAAAAACACGCACAGCGCCCGGACACCGTCCAGAACGCCTACGTGCTTCGTACTTACCAGGGGCTCTGCCCCTGGACCCCGCTCAAGGGATACACCCCCTTGAGAATCCCCATCTTTTACGGATATCAATTTCATGCCTTTACCCCTGGTGATATCTAGCAGTGACGGTATAGACGTAAAGCACTATTGTGCCTATATGCCCGCAAATGCTACCTATTGCTTTTCCCTTGTCAGCTTAATTACAACGTTTGCTCCATTGCGTACATCCCGCAGTGTCAAGCTCTTCTCATTTACATACGTCACCTTATGTGTTAGGGTCATCCGCTCGCGGGTTACACCAGTGTTCATGGAGTATGTACTCACGACATTAAAGAACAGCTCTTCGCCATCAATCAGGCAAGTGCCATCATCTCGAAACTCCATACCGATGCCCGTTTGGGATACCCACTTACCCAGCACCATATAGCAGTTTCGGGCAAGCCGCCGGGTAGACACATCCTTGTAATCCGGTATGTTTCTGTAATAGGGCAGTGCCTCGTAGGGCTTGCCTTCCTCATACAACTGGTTGGCATACTCATAGTTGGCCTGATTAAACATGTCATCCAGCTCTTTATACTTCTTGGGCAGGTTGGTGAGTTCCACCTGAGACAACACGTCCACCACAACCTTGTAGTTGTGGGCGTTCATAGCCTCTTTTGCCTCGGTAAGCACCTGGGCGAAATATCCGTCAAAGCTGGCCTCGCTCTGAACCGCTGCGTCTTGATAATTTCCTACCGCGGCAAACAGCCGGCCAGCCAGGTTCAAATCGCCCGAATCCCTGGCCTTGACGGCCACCTGGTAATTGCTTTGCGCAAACAATGTCTGGGCATCTTGATACGACCCAAGAGCCTTGAAAATCTCGGCGGCTTTATCCAATTCCCCGGCTTCCAGATACAGCTTGCCCTGGGCATAATTGCAGGCGTTTAGCTGTTCCTGGGCATCCTTATATTTGCCAAGGGCGGATAGCTGGGTTACAGCCTGCTCATACTCGCCCTTCTCTTTATGCCCTAAGGCAAGCAGGTATTTGGCCTCCTTGATTTGGCTAGCGGAATCGCTGTATCCGTTCAAGTTGGAAAAGCTTTCGATCGCCGCAAGATAATCACCCGCCGCCAGCTGCTGACCGGCCAATGCGTACAGCGCATCCGCAATGCGTGTCTTGCTGTCGGAATATTCACCTAACCCCTGATACAGCTCAATGGCGCTGTCATAATCGCCGGCCGCCATATAGGCGGAAGCCTGCTTGTACTTGACAGATTGCACCTGGGCGGCAACATCCTTATACTCAGGAATCTGCGCAAACGCTTCCAAGGCCTGGTCGTACTTGCTTTCCTTGACCAAGGCCAACGCAGGCAGATAAATGGCTTCTATCGCCTTGTCCTTAGCATCCTGATAGTTTGAGATGCTTAAAAACAACTCCCGTGCCCGTGCATAATCCTTGTCGCCCAGCGCCTTTTCAGCAACACGGTAGATGCTCTCCGAGGCCAGTGCGCCAGCATCCTGATACCCCTGAATGCTCAGGAACATTTCGGCTGCCCGGCTAAAGTTTCCGGACGCCATTTCCTGCTTGGCCGGTTCATATATGCATTCGGATGCCTTCGTTTTGGCGTCGCGATAGTCGGCGGCCAGAAGGTACTGCTCGCCAGCCTCAACAAATTTTCCTTCCGCTTTCAGCGCTTCCCCTTTTCCATACCTAGCTTCCTTCATCTTCTGATCCGTATCCTGATATCCAGGGATTTGGCTGAAGAACGAAATCGCACCATCAAAGTCGCCATTTTTAAGTGCGGTCATGCCCGGCTCGTACAAGCACTGCATAGCCATCTTTTCTGCATCGGCCCGGCTAGTAAGCTCCAGAAAAATCGCCCTGGCTCCGCTGTAATCCCCAGTGGCCATCATGGATACCGCCTTTTGATACCGCGCATCCTGCTGGCGCTGGCGGGCGTTGGAATAATCGGGGATGGCGCCAAAGAGCGCATCAGCTTCGTCGTACTTCCCATCTGATAAGAGCTTTTCAGCCCTTTGGTATCGGGCTTGCTTGGCCAGCTCCATGGCGTCCACATAATCGCCCAGGCTGTCAAACATGATTTCGGCGCTTTGAAGCGAGGCTTCCGTGCCGGTATCCAGATCGTACTTGGCTTTTAGGTAATCGCTTTTTACCACCAGCTCATTGGCGTCAAGATATCCCGGCATTTGGGAAAAGGCCGCCCTGGCCTCGCTGTACAAACCGCCTTGCAGCTGCTGGTTGGCGCGGAAGTATTTGTAGTACGGAATGCCGTGGAAATAAACGCCGTAGGCCGAGCCCAGCACAAATACCGTGGTAAACACAGTAACCAGAACCCTGCGGCGGCCCTGCTTCTTCCGTTTCAGCCTTGCCTCCCGCTCCAGCTGCTGTTGAGAAGCCTGCATTCTGGCCTTATGAGCAATTTGATCCAGTTCCTTTTCCCTGTTAGCCACCATTTCTTCAATGGCTGACTGATTATACTCCTCAAAGACCTTCATCTTTTCCCGCTGGCAGCGCCGGCACACTGATTCGCTGGCAGCGTTGGCACGGCCGCACACGCATAGCCACACGGCGCCCTGGTCCTGGGGGTAGCCCACTGCATCGGTTCCGGCTACGTAGCGCAGCATCTCCAGCCGCCGGTTGTTGGGCAGCGTATTAGGCATGTACTCAGACAGATGGGCGTTGCCCCTGCGCCAGACAATGCCGTCGTCATACCATACCTTTTCAATCACCAGCTCCATGCCGGCGGCCTGCTCGCCGCCCTCCATGGCAATGCCGACCTCAAAGGCCGTCTTCTGCGTGCCATTTATGCCCTGCAGCCGCTCGACCTGGCGGCTGATGATTTCGCCCTGGGCATCATATCCGGCCAACGTCACCTGTATGCTGGTAACATCCTTGTCTGATAGGTTGTACAATAGCAGGCGGCAAGGTTCATCCGCTTGCGTAGGCAGCTCATATCTCCAAAGTTCCACAGGGCAGGTAAGGTCAATCTTCATCCGGCTTTCTCCCTTCCCGTTGAAGTGTCATGTGGGAGCTTGTCCAACTCAAAACCCGTTACCAGGAATATACAAACAGTTCCGTAAGCTCGGTATCCACAAATATCATGTACAGGGTAACATTTTCAATGCCTGCAGCACCGATGACCGGTTGGGTATAGTGCAGCGTCGCCGTAGCCCCATTGTATTCGGCCAAGCCAAAAGGCGGCGTTTCTAAATCGCCGTACAGTACCTCTGTCGTAGAGCCGTCAAATTCGCCTTCACTGTGGCGGAAGCGCATGATCACGCTGGACAAGGAATCGCCTACCATAATTGCCCGCGGACCTTCCAGGCCGCGTTGGCTTAAGGCAAAGGTATCCACTCGCTGAAACACCTTATCTTTATCATAGGCAAAGGTGATCTCTGCCGCCGGCCATTGCAGTATGCGCAGCCAGTCGCCGCCGTCATCCTCCAGCCAAGTTTCCGTTTCATAGGCGCCAAGGGTATCCACCGCCATTTGAGGCGTAAGGCTTAAATAATCTATCCCGGTAAAATACAGGTCGCCCCGTTCAAAAACATCAATATCCGTACCTTCGCTGCTTTGGATATAAGCAAAGTAGGATTCATCCCGCTGCTGAACCGCCACTTCCTCAACGGTTTTTGCTGCCTGTTCTTTTTCGATAACAGCCGAAAGCCCGTAGGCACGGACAGCGGTTACATATCCATTTTCCAGGCTGTAGATCAAGCCGGTATCGGTGTATTGATCCTGCGTGTCGGGTACAAGCTCATGCACCGCGTACTGCACCGCCTGAATTCGCTGACCATCACGCTGGACGCGGCCCCAAAGCGCTTCTTCAGGAAGGCTGTCGGAAAGATACAGCACAGCGAAGTCATGGCTGCCAAGCAGCGTGGGATTTTCGTTGGCATAGGCCGCAAGCAACTGCTGCTGGGTATCAGATATGCCAACGTCCCTTGGGCATTCCACCTCATACCCGGTAACAACAATTGCATTGAGTTCGCTTTCTTCGTTTAAAGCAGGCGTGTTTAAATACAGTGTGACATCTCCATAAACAAGCGCATATCCATCTTCCGTTAACGCCGGCTGCTCTTTAGGGCCTTGAGGATTGGCAGCATTCAATTGGGTCATCAGCCGCATCGCCCAATCACTTATTTCCTGTACGGTCAGACCGCCTACATCCAAATCACCCGCGAACGCATATAACGGCGTGGCCGTTATCATAACCAGAATCACGATGAGGAAAAGGCCTTTTATCGTATGCTTCATAAACGCTCCTTTATATAAGGAAGCCGGACGGCCTATGCACACCGCCGCATAACCGGCAAACCATAGATGTTGCCTATTGTATTTTACCCCATGTTGGGCCGTCTGTATAGACGGAATTGTAAAAACCGCTTTGACGGCTGCTCTTTACCATATGCTACACACCTACGCCTTTTATGTCGCGCAACGGGCTGGCTGCACATTGATTAGGTTTTATCAAAATGGATGATAAACATATGTAAATTGCATTACCATTCCTGATTGTCCCCCAAAAAAAGAATCAATCACTGCCCATATTGCATTTTTTTCGTTTTTTTATTCGCCTCGACTGTTCAAAAATGCATAATTGGAGAAGTATACATTCAAAACGCATTGACACACCTACACGCACGCGCTATAATGTCTCCACAAGCAATGGAGCATGGCAGGATGGTAGTCTGCATCACGTCTATTGCTTTTGGTTTATTGGATACCCCAAAGGATATCCTAGAATTTCACTTAAAGGGAGGAAACACCTGATGAAGAAATTGCTGTCCCTGTTTGCCGTACTGGTACTGCTCCTGACAACCGTTTGCCTGCCAGTTCTGGCCGAAACCGCACCCATCAAGGTTGGCGCCATTTCCCCAAACACAGGTGACCTTGCCGCGTACGGCGAAGCCGTTTCCAACGGCATTGATCTGGCCGTAGCGGAAATCAACGCCGCCGGCGGGGTTCTGGGACGTCCCCTTGAAATTACACACATGGATGACAAAGGCGATTCCACCGAAGGCGCCAATGCATTCAACAAACTTGTATCCGACGGTGTGAAAGCCATCATCGGTTCCGTTACCTCCGGCGTCACCGCAGGCCTGGGCGCCCTGGCTGATGCGGAAGGCATGCTCCTTTTAACCCCTACCGCCACCGCTGACACCGTTACCGACGGTCTCAAAGGTGTTTTCCGCGCCTGCTACAAAGACTCCTTCCAAGGCGAAGTTGCCGCCAAGTTGGCTGTTGACTTGGGCGTGAAGAAGGTTGCCGTGCTCTACGCTTCCGGCGATGCCTATTCCTCCGGTCTGTATGAATCCTTCAAAGCTGCCAGCGAGAAGCTTGGTCTGGAACTGGTAGCTACCGAAAGCACCGCCGGCGTCCATGATACCGATTTTACCACCCAGCTGACCAACATCGTCGCTGCCGGCCCCGAATTGATCTTTGCCCCGTTCTACTATGATACCGTCGGCCCCAACATCGTGCCTCAGGCTCGCGCAGCCGGCTTCACCGGCTACTTTGCCGGCGCTGACGGCTGGGATGGTACCATTCCCAACATGGTGGAAGACAAGAGCCTGTACAACAAGAGCTTCTTCGTCAACCACTATGCTGCCGATGATCCCTCCGAGAAGGTTCAGAACTTTGTGAAAGCCTACACAGATAAGTTTGGCGCTGAGAGCCTGAACGCTCTGGCTGCACTGGCTTACGACTCCGTGTATATGCTGGCTCAGGCGATTAACACCGCCGGAACCGACGATACCGCCGCCATCATCACCGCCATGACCGGCATGAGCTTTGAAGGCGTTACCGGCTCCTTTACTCTGGATGAGACCGGTACCCCCGCCAAGGCAGCTCCCGTCATCGAGCTCATCGACGGCACCGCCAAGTTCTACAAGAACATCTAAGCAGTTGCCCCTACCACGGCATACCGCTTACAGACGTGGCTGGAAGTAATACACTTCCGCGTGCCCGGGACAAGGGGCGGACCCAAAAGTCCGCCCCCTTTTGTCTTTTTACAATTTTTCTGGTATCATATCTGAAGCAATTTATCTGAAGAGAGGAAGATGTCAAGCATGGATGGGCTGATGCTTTTCATCCAACAGACCATCAACGGCTTGCGCGTGGGCAGTATCTACGCGCTGGTAGCGCTGGGCTATACCATGGTCTACGGGATCATCCGGCTGATCAACTTCGCCCACGGTGATTTTATCATGGTGGGTGGGTATGCCCTGGTATTTACCGTGCCCCTGATGATTTCCATTGGCGTGCCTGCATGGCTGGCGGTCATCGCTGCGGTGATTGTTTGCGCTGTCGTGGGCATTCTGGTGGAGAAATTGGCCTACAGCCCGGTGAGGAAACGAGGCACCAAAATGTCCACCCTCATCACAGCTATCGCCATGAGCCTCTTTTTGGAGAATCTGGCCCAGGTGTTTTTTGGCGCAAATCCCAAGCAGGTGAAGACGCTCTTCAATCTTGCCCCTATCCGCTTTTACGGTTCCGGCGACGGAGTTGCTGAACCTCCCGTGCTGTTTACGCTGGATGCAAACACGGTGCTGACCATATTGATTGGCGTCACAATGATGGTGGCGTTGTTCCTGTTTGTAAAGTACACCAAGAGCGGCCAGGCCATGCGCGCCGTCTCCGAGGATAAGAATGCCGCATTTTTGATGGGCATCAATGTTAACCGTACCATATCGCTGACCTTTGCCATCGGCGCAGGTTTGGCTGGCGCTGCTTCGCTGATGTACGCGGCCCAGTATCCCTCCATCACCAACACCATGGGCTCCATGTTGGGCCTCAAAGCTTTCGTGGCGGCTGTGCTGGGCGGTATCGGAAGCATCCCAGGTGCTATGCTGGGCGGTGTCGTCATCGGCTTGGTTGAAAGCCTTTCCAAGGCCTATATCAAGGACCTGACGGGCGGCATCATCACCTCGGCCTTCTCCGACGCCATCGTATTCAGCATTTTGATTATTGTTCTTCTTGTCAAGCCTGCAGGCATTCTTGGCAAGAACATTGGCGAGAAAGTGTAGGTGCGGCAGGATGACAAGACGCAAGGTAAGTTTTGTTGGGCTGCTGGTAAGCATTATTGGCTTGGCAGTGGTCTGCCTGGCCCTATGGGTGATGGATACCCAGGGCATGATCGACAATTACATTCGCGGCATTATTGTGCAGTGCTTATATGCCATCATCCTGGTAACCTCCTTGAATCTGGCCACCGGTTTCCTGGGGCAAATTGCCCTAGGGCACGCAGGCTTCATGGCCATAGGCGCCTATACCTCAGGATTGGTCACCAAGGCTATAGGTCTTGCCGTCAAGGCTGGAACGATTACCATAGATCCGCTTCTTCAATTCGGCATCGGCCTTCTATGCGGCGCTTTGATGGCCGCTTTGTTCGGATTGTTGGTAGGCATACCTGCGCTGAGGCTTCGCGGTGACTACCTGGCCATCATCACGCTGGGTTTTGGGGAAATCATTCGCGTAGTGATACAGAACCTAAAGTTCGCCGGCGGTAAGGGGTTAGCGCAGGGCCAGGCAGGCCAGGCACTGATTGGCATCATGCGGATGAATAACATGTACATCATCTTCTGGATCGCCGCCCTCTGCGTGGGACTGATGTTTGCGTTCGTGCGTTCAAAGTTCGGCCGCGCTATCATGGCTATCCGCGAGGATGATATCGCCGCGTCCAGCGTAGGGGTGAACACTACATTCTATAAAGTGCTAACCTTTACAGTATCCGCTTTTTTCGCCGGTGTTGCCGGCGCAATATTCGCCCACAGGGGAACCGGCTCTATACAGCCCGGTGACTTCGGCTTTCTCAAATCGACAGAATACATCATCATGGTGGTACTGGGCGGCATGGGTTCCCTGACAGGCTCTGTCATTGCGGCTATCGCACTCTCCATCCTCCCGGAACTTTTGCGTGCTTTTGCCGAATACCGCATGCTGGTCTACTCTGTAGTGCTGGTCATTGTTATGATATTCCGGCCTATCGGCCTGTGCGGCAATTACGAGTTCAGCTTATACCGCATGATTCTGAAAACATCGCGACTGTTTTCCCCCAAGGATAAAAAGCCCGCTGTCAAAGGAGGCGACTGACCAATGGCTGATATATTTTTAAAGGCAAGCAACCTGGGCATTGCCTTTGGCGGGCTGAAAGCTGTGAATCAGTTGAATCTTGAGATTTATCAAGGTGAACTGGTTGGCCTTATCGGCCCCAATGGCGCTGGCAAGACGACGGTTTTTAACCTGTTGACCGGTGTCTACAAGCCGACAGAGGGTTCTTTTTCTCTGCTGGGACAGCGGATGAACGGAAAAAAGACCCATGAGATTGTGGCTGCCGGTATCGCCCGTACCTTTCAGAATATCCGGCTGTTTAAAAAAATGACGGTACTGGAAAACGTGCTTATTTCCTTTACCGGCCGGCTCAAGTATGGCATGCTTGGCTCACTTTTGCGTACCGGCTCTTTCTGGAAGGAAGAAAAGCAGATTCAAGACCAGGCTATGGAACTGCTGTCTGTTTTCAATCTTCAGGACAAGGCCGACTGGAACGCAGAAAACCTGCCCTATGGCCAGCAGCGCAAGCTGGAAATTGCCAGAGCCTTGGCGACCAACGCCAAAATGCTTTTGCTGGATGAACCGGCCGCCGGCATGAACCCCACAGAAACTGCGGAACTGCTGGCGTGCATCAACGTGATCCGCAAAAAGTTCCCCATCAGCATCCTTTTGATCGAGCATGATATGAGCCTGGTCATGAACGTATGCGAGCGTATCGTCGTAATCGATTACGGCGAGATCATTGCCCAAGGCCTACCCGAAGAAATCGCCCACAATCCAAAAGTCATCGCCGCTTACCTTGGCGAATAGGAGGGGTTCACAAAATGCTGAGCGTGAAAGACCTGCATGTGCATTACGGAGCCATCCACGCCATTAAGGGCGTTTCTCTGGAGGTAAACGATGGTGAAGTTGTTTCCCTGATCGGTGCCAACGGCGCTGGCAAAACGACCATTCTTCATACCATCTCAGGCCTGATAAAAGCCACATCCGGCTCCATTACATTGGGCAGCACCAATCTGCGCGCCACCGAGCCATATAACATTATTAAACTGGGTATGGCCCATGTACCGGAAGGGCGTCACGTGTTTGCCCGCATGACGGTGATGGAAAATCTGAAAATGGGCGCGTACATGCTCAATAACAAAGAACAGGTTAACAAGAATATTGAGGAAATCTTTCAGAGCTTTCCCCGTCTGAAAGAGCGTGCCCGACAGCTGGCCGGCACATTATCCGGCGGTGAACAGCAGATGCTGGCTACCGGCCGCGCTTTGATGACCAACCCCAAAATGCTGCTGATGGATGAGCCCTCCATGGGATTATCACCTATCCTGGTCAAGGAAATCTTTCGCATCATACAAACGCTGCATGAACGCGGTATCACCATACTGTTGGTGGAGCAAAACGCCAAAGTTGCTCTTTCCGTTTCCAGCCGGGCCTACGTGCTGGAGACCGGTTCCATCGTTATGTCTGGCAACGCCGCGGAGTTGATGGAAGACGACCGGGTACGCAAAGCCTATCTGGGCGCTTGACGCTGCGCTTTCGTGAAAATCGGATACGCGATTTTCACGTGTTTCACCGCACTTGTCGTCGATTTCGGGTTGAACAACGAAGGCTGATCCCTCGTTGCTCCCCGGAAACGCAGATCTCAAAAGCCGCATTTACTACATTCAATGCAGTAAATGCGGCTTTTGCTTATCCGTTCACTTGTAATTATGCCTCTGAGTGGCCGTAAAGTATCACTTTTCATTATAATAGCGAATCAGCGCCTGGGTGCCCAAATCGTCCATCCCCGACGCAGCTAGCGCTTCAAACTGAGATAGTACCTGCATAAGCACAGGCAACTCCATTTCCCTTTGCCCGCTTTCCTCCTGTGCAATGCGCATGTCTTTGATATAATGCTTAATGTAAAAGCCCGGCGCCATATCGTCTTTGATCATCTTATAGCCATTATTGCTCATCTGCCAGCTGCCCGCTGCTCCTTGAGAGATGCAGTCCAGCATGGCCTGTACATCAAGCCCCATGCTGCGGCCATAGGCCACCGCTTCCGCCACACCTGCCACGGCGCCAGCGATTGCGATTTGGTTGGCCATTTTCATATGCTGGCCGTTGCCCGCCTTGCCAGCATATGTAATGCTCTTTCCGATACATTGAAAAATGGGCCGAGCTTTTTCAAAAGCTACCTGATCGCCGCCCACCATGATGGTCAGAGTGGCCTTTTTTGCGCCGATATCCCCACCGGATACGGGGGCGTCCAGCGACTGAAGACCTTTTTCCTTGGCCGCTTGATAAATGCGGGCAGAGAGGGCTGGACTGGTGGTGGTGCAGTCGATCAGCAGCGTGCCTTTTTCTGCGTTTTCCACAATGCCGTCCCTGCCCAAATAAACAGTTTCCACGTCCTTTGGGAAACCTACCATGGTAATCACAGCCTCACAGCCCTTTATACACTGGGCAGCCGTCTCTGACCAATTTGCCCCGTCCGCAAGCAACTCCTCCGCCGTTTCCTT
Organism: Bacillota bacterium; assembly: GCA_023398575.1. Lineage (GTDB taxonomy): Bacteria > Bacillota > Clostridia > Christensenellales > Aristaeellaceae > JAEWAH01. Next base: position 44,796 of record JAEWSC010000046.1, read on the forward strand.
TCGGCGTGTATATACGTTTAGCCTATGCCCGCCTGCCATCAAATTCTTTGCCATGGGCACACCCATCACACCCAGGCCAATAAACGCTATCTTCATTCGCATGCCTCCTTTGCTCTTATTTCAGTATAACAAAGGGATGGATTTGAGGCAAGCGGTAACATGGCGTATTCCGCCTCTGCCTGTACCTCAAAAAACGGCGCAAAGCATTGACAGACCATTGCCTAACATCTATACTGTATTAGTACAATATCTCTATTAAATTCTATAATATCCTTATATTTCAACGGTTTTTTAAATTATTCAAACAATACATGTATTACGGAGGAGTTTTTATGCAAATCCATCTTTTCGATAACGCCGCCCAGGTTGGCCAGGCTGCCGCCATGCTAATTGCCGCCCAGCTCATACAAAAACCCGACAGCGTCCTGGGCTTGGCTACCGGCTCTTCCCCGATCCCTACCTACCGGCAGTTGATTGCCTGGCACAAGGACGGCATTATCGATTTTTCCAAGGCCGTCACCTTCAACCTGGATGAATATGTAGGCATCGCGAAGGATCACCCTGCCAGCTATCATGCCTTTATGGAGGCGGAACTTTTTACCCACATTAATGCAGCAAAAAAGAACATTCATATCCCTGATGGCAGTGCTTCTAACTTACAGCGGGAATGCAGCGAATACGATACTGCCATTTCCCGTGCGGGCGGCATTGATACTCAACTGCTTGGCATTGGCCGCAACGGCCATATCGGATTTAACGAGCCTCATGAGCAGTTTGTGTACGGCTGCCACGTGGTGAATCTTACTGAAAGCACCATCGAGGCAAACCGCCGCTTCTTCGCCCCGGGGGAGGACGTGCCCAGCCAGGCTATCAGTCTTGGCGTAGGCAGCATCATGAATGCCCGGCGCGTGGTACTCATCGCCACCGGTGCCGACAAAGCACAGGCTATCCGCAGGGCCATCCGCGAGGATGTGAACCCACAGGTTCAGGCCTCTATACTGCGAACCCACCGCGATGTGATCTTCCTTTTGGACAGGGCTGCAGCTGGGCTATTGTAACAGGCGTATCCACCGCATTATCATAAAATATTGATCAATGCATGAATCGTCAGAAAAGTGCCAGCCGCCCCCAGGAGTGCAGGTGTGATCACCCTTTCCCACTTGACCATCTGTGCTTTCACAGCGCGGTAAAGCCGGTCAAATTGTTGCTGTGCTCTGCGATAGATAAAATACAGGATGATCAGCGGCAAGGTATAAATGACGTTGTATAGAACCAGAATGCATGTAACCTGGAAAAACGTCAATGTGTAGTTGAGCAAAATCGCCAGAAATGCGAAGTATGGCAGGGCCGTTGCGAGCTCAGAAATGGTTGCTCCTACACCCAACGCCATAAGCGCGGCTGGTGATACAGATTTTATTTTTGCCGCCATAGCTGCCTCCTCTATGCCAGCCTCTGCTGCAAGTGCTTGCGAAGGCTGGTTTTCTTTTTTGCTTTGCCTATTGTTTTTGATCAGCATCCATATCAGCGCCGCCAGGAAGCCGGCCCCCAGCAGCAGTTCCGCAACCAGCAGCGGGAAGCTGAACCTTTCAAACAGCCGGCTCATGAAATTACCCAGGAAGGCAACAAAACCATAGTATGCCAGAAATCCGCCAAGCAGGTTCGTAATTCCCGTCGGCAGTATAAAGTACCAAATGTGTTTAGGCTTTTTGACCATACCCTGCAAAACAAATTGCTGTACAATAGCAATTGGGTTCAGGCTGTCCGCCGCACTTGTCAGAATGGTCGAGATCAGCAAACCGATCATATCCATACCCCTCCCCAAATAAAAAAGCCTAGGAGATCATACAATCTCCCAGGCTTTTATCCCGCCGTGTACACAATCAACGATTGTGCCTTTTCTCTCGGTCCAGGCTAACATTGCTGTTACGGAACCCTAGAAAAGTAAAATATTTATTTGCATGATGATACCATGGCCTTGCTTGAAAGTCAACCTCACAAGATACGCCGCACTGCTTCCATAATACGCGCCACTTGTCTATACAGCATTTAATCTGCTATACTACCCGAGCAACAGTAATCACGATGAGGTATTTATGAGCAAGACGCTGCTGACTGCCCATTCCGGTTGTGACGGGACACCCGATAACTCCCTTGCGTATATCTCCTATGCGCTAGCCCTGGACGTTGACTGTCTGGAACTGGATATCAGAAAAGATCAAAGTGGTGTGTTGGTATTGGCCCATGACGAAGGCCCGGCCCATGCCAGGCTTACTGACGCCTTTTTACAACTGATAAGCCACCCCCAAAAGAAGCTGAACTGCGACCTGAAGCAGGATGGCCTGGAGCTTGAAACCTATTCCTTGGCAAAGCAAATGGGTGTAGACAGCCAAATCGTTTTCTCCGGCACCGTTTCCAAGGATACTGCTAATGCAAATCCAGATATCTTCCATCTGGTGCCTTGGTTTGTGAACATCGAGCTGCTTTTTCCCGAAATCAAGGCCTTGGGGCTCACTCGGGCCATAGACACACTGGGCGCAATGACCATGGCGGACACGATACAGGCGTTTATCGCGGATAATGGCGCGCGCTGCCTCAACACCCACCATTCTATTGCCAAAACACCGCTGTATTCAGAACTTATGAACAGAGGCGTTTTCCTTTCTGTATGGACACCGGACGACGAGCAGGTGATACGTGGTTTCATGGCGGATGAAGTGTACAACCTCACCACGAGAAACGCAAAACGGGCATGCGAGATTAGAAACGTATAAAGATTGGATTGCTTGATAAAACACCTGCTTTCAATAGTACAAGCAAAGTGTACAATACCAAAAGTGCCCCGCACAACATGTAAGTTGTGCGGGGCAGCATGTTTTGTTTACCGTTCTTCTTTGAAATAGGGGAGACCCAAATGGGCCGGCGGCTCATTCTCCCGGCTCTTTTTCAGGGAAACAGCTACAAGTACGATGATAGTAACAACATACGGCAGCATTTTGAATATCTCCTGAGACGAGCGCGTGAGGTTGGGAATATAGAAGAAAAGCCAGAACAGAGCGCCAAAGAGATAAGAGCCCCAAATGGCGTGCAAGGGCTTCCAGCGCGCAAAGATGACCAGCGCCACAGCAAGCCAGCCCAGCTTTTCGATACCGGCGTCATTGGCCCAGGTTCCCTTAATATAGTCCATGGTGTAATACAGGCCACCAAGACCCGTGATGGCCGAACCAATGCAAATCGCCAGATATTTGTACTTGGTTACATGAATCCCCGCGGCATCGGCTGTTGCCGGGTTTTCACCTACCGCGCGCAGATTCAGACCCTTTCGTGTTTTATTCAAAAAATAACTGATGACAACCGCCAGCACAATGGCCAGATACACCATGAACCCAAGACCTGAGAATACACCCACGTTTGACAGGAAAGGCAGTGTTGCCCGAAAGCCGCTGCTCGTCGTTGAAACAGATATCTGGCCCACGCCGCCTGCCATTTGATTCAGCGCACCGCCGAATAGATTCGCGACGCCAGAGCCGAAAATGGTGAGCGTAAGGCCGGTCACGTTTTGATTGGTGCGCAAAGTAGTTGTTAGGAAGCTGTATAAAAGCCCGGCTAACAATGAGGCCGTCAGTGCGCATGCAATAGCGATAACAAGGCCCACAAGCGCGATAGGCTCCGCCGTGGATTTTTCATACAAAAAAGCGCCTGAAAGGCCCGCTATGCCGCCCAAGTACATAATACCCGGAACACCAAGGTTCAGGTTGCCCGACTTTTCTGTCAATATTTCACCCAAAGCCCCAAAGAGGATCACCGTGCCGAAGACGATGGATGCCTGCAACAAAGAAAACAGTTGCGCCATATCACTTCGCCTCCCTTTTTTGGCGGAACACAAGCCGGTAATTTACAAAGAACTCGCTGCCCAATATAAAGAATAGAATGATGCCGGTTAGCATTTCCGAAGCATAATCGTTCAGGTTGTACTGCGAAGCAATTTGTATGGCACCTTTTCTCAAAAACATCAGGAGTGCGGAGACCAGTATCATGGCACCTGCGTTAAACTTGGCAAGCCATACCACAATGATGGCTGTAAATCCACGCCCTCCGGCGGTGCTGGTACTGATCGTGTGGGATGCACCGGACACGGCAATGAAACCGGCGATGCCGCAAAGCGCACCGGATATGGTCATTGTGCGCAGTATGACATTTTTGACCTTGATGCCAACATAGCTTGCCGTGCGCTCGCTCTCGCCCACAACATTTATCTCGTAGCCCTGCTTGGTATAGCGCAAATACACATACATACCAATAGTCAGGGCCAGCACAATGAACACAATGAACAAATACTGCTGTCCAAATAAAGGCGGTAACCATCCTGCCTGGGTGTTTTGATTGATGATGCCCACCGTATTGGAGCCGTAAGGATTCTCCCACTTGGCGACAAAAAAGGATGTCAGCTGTATGGCCACGTAGTTCATCATCAGTGTAAAAAGCGTTTCATTTGTTTTATACCGGGCCTTGAACACGGCGGGGATAACACCCCATACCGCGCCAGCCGCCGCGCTGACGACAATCATTACAATCAAAAGCAGCCAAGGTGGAAGGGCCTTTCCTAAATAGAGCATGCAAGCCGCGGTCACAATTCCGCCGGCAAGCACCTGTCCTTCAGCGCCGATATTCCAAAAACGCATTTTGAAAGCCGGTGCAAGACCGATAGCAATGCAAAGCAGCATCATGGTATCGCGTACTGTAACCCATGTTCGCCTGGCGGTACCAAACGCGCCGCTCCACATGGCCTCATACACCTTCAAAGGGTTCAGCTTGACCATAAAATAGATGACAGCTGCGCAAACAACAAGGGAAAGAACAACAGCCGCAAGGCGGATTCCCCAGGCTTTCCATGTGGGAATGGCATCACGCTTTGTGATGCGTACAAAAGGCTCACTTGCCCGGCTCATGCTTCCGTCTCCCCCCTGTTGCCTGACATCATCAGGCCGATTTTGCGCTTGTCGGCATTCCGACCCTCCACGATGCCGCTGACTCGCCCTCCGCACATGACCAGTATGCGGTCGCAGAGTTCCAGCAGTATGTCCAGGTCCTCGCCTACAAAGATGACGGCCGCTCCGTTTTTCTTTTGCCTGTTAATGAGGTCGTAAATGGTGTAGGACGAATGGATGTCCAGTCCCCTTACGGCATAAGCCGTCATCAGGACCGTCGGCGAAGAGGAAATCTCTCGGCCCACCAAAACCTTCTGCACGTTACCGCCGGAAAGCCTTCGCACCGGGGTCGAAAGGCTGGGCGTATTCACGTCCAGGTCACTAACCACCTTCTCGGCCAATGTGCGCGGGGTTTTCCTCTCTGTTAAAAAGGACTTTCCGTTTCTGAAGCTGCGGAGCATCATATTTTCTGTCAGGTCCATGTTCCCCACAAGGCCCATGCCAAGCCTGTCCTCCGGCACAAAGGAAAGCGCGACACCCATTAACGAAATATCGCTGGGCGCTTTACCCACAATCTCTTCCGGCTTTTTATCCTCAGGGTGTATGTAGGATATACTACCCGATTCTACCTTTTGAAGCCCTGCGATGGCCTCCAAAAGCTCCTTCTGCCCGCTGCCGGCGATGCCGGCGATGCCCAGTATCTCACCACTACGAGCGGTGAAAGACACCTGGTCAAGCCGTACCACTCCATCAATGTCTCGAACGGTCAAATCCTTTACGACAAGACGAGGCTCGGGATTTACCGGTTGCGGACGTTCAATGTTCAGGGAAACGGTACGGCCCACCATCATACTGGTCATCTCTTCCGCGCTGCTTTGCGCAGTGGCCATCTCACCCACAAAACGCCCCCGGCGCAACACCGCCACCCGGTCGGAGATGGCCTCTACCTCGCGCAGCTTATGGGTGATGATTACGATGGCCTTGCCATCCTTGCGCATATTGTCAAGAACCTCAAACAGCCTGTCCGTTTCCTGGGGCGTTAGGACGGCGGTTGGTTCATCCAGAATCAATATATCCGCTTTACGGTACAAAACCTTTACGATTTCCACCGTCTGTTTTTGGGATACAGACATCTCGTATACCTTTTGCTCAGGGTCCACCTTGAAACCATATTGCGCCGCAATGGCCCGAACCGTATCGCCCACAGCTTTCATGTCAAGGCGTCCCTTGCCGGGAAGTCCCAGAATGATGTTTTCTGCAGCCGTCAGCACATCCACAAGCTTAAAATGCTGGTGAATCATACCGATTCCAAGGTCGTGGGCATCCTTCGGGTTGCGGATAACAACCTCCCGGCCGTCCACGATGATCTCACCTTCATCTGGCAAGTAAATCCCTGAGAGGATATTCATCAGCGTTGTTTTCCCGCTGCCATTCTCGCCTAAAAGAGCGAGTATCTCCCCACGGTGAATTTCCAAAAAAACTTTATCGTTTGCTACTACAGAGCCGAAAGTTTTTGCAACGCCCTTCAGTTGTACCGCAGTCCCATTAACACCCAAACTTGTCCACCCCTTGATCGCAAGATAAGCCATTATAACATGAAAGGAGGGAAAGCCGCTTTTTTGAGGCGGCTTTCCCGGCTTTTTTTATGAACTGCTTTTAGTCAACGTCAGTTTAGCTCGGTGATGCCGTCAATGCGCA
>JAEWSC010000073.1 GCA_023398575.1 Bacillota bacterium
CATTATCTCCATTACATGCTGCTTGAACTCTGCCGTATACCTCGCGTTCGGCATCCCTTTTGGCATGAATACACCCCCAAAGTTCTTTCAGTATACCATACTGTCTAACTTTAGGGGTGCAGTTCAAGCGCAGGGGTTGTTTTTATATGCAATGACAAGCCAGCGCCAGGAAAACGGCTGGCCCCTGCCCTCGCGGATATATATTTTTGGCACAGGGATATATGGAATTATTTGGCTCGTTATATATGCTGGATCTACATCTGGTGCGGCGCGGGAGGGTTATCAAATGAGAAAGTGGCGCTTGGGGGCATTACTTACGATTCTGTTATGCACGCTGGCATTCACCGCCTGCGCGCAAGAAAGCACTGCCTTGCCACCCGAAGTAGCTTCTCTGTGCGAGGCTATCTATCCTGAACATAAAGTGTCTGTCTATTCCGGCTGGGAAAAGGACGGACAGGGAGAATATGCGCTGGTGCTGTCAAAGGATTCGAATCATTTGCTTTGCATTGCGGAGAAAGAGGCAAAAGATACCGAGTACCGTTTAACGATAGCCAATGACAAGGCGCTGCGCAGCGGCGAGCAGCTTCCAAGCCTTTATATGGCTGATGGCAGTGACAGCCTTTACTATCAATATGATGGCGAGCAATATCGACTCAGCTATCACGCCGCAAAAGGCGATGCCGGTGCATGGGAACATATATACCTTATTCGTGAGGATATACTCAATCATGAACAGTTTACCGTCACGGTAAAGGAGGATCTGCTCTTGATAAGCGGCTTACAGACAGATCGTGATGGTAAAATGAATAGGCAGTACCAATATACGCCTGTGCCTGTCCCATGGCTAAAAGAGTATCTGTCTCTTGACCGTTTTGATATTGCCAAATTTCCGGTGGACACATATGAAGCCCTGTCTTCTGGCGGGATGCAGGCCGCCGCCGATTTGCTTTTGCCCCAAGGGGTTACGGTGCTGGATGGTTGCACAACTCCGGCCGCCCTATTTATGCTGGTCAGCGGGCAAGATGGTGAAAAGAGGCTATACATCTGCGAGTGGACAGAAGCATCGGGCTTTCACGTAACGCAGAGCTCCGTGCTGCCCAAGAATGCTTCTATCGACACGATACATGCCTGGAATAATATCTACGTGCAATGGACGGATGAGGAGGAGGAAATACATTACAGCTTTTCGCTGCATCATGATGGCAAATGGTCCGCCGATGTTGTAATGGCGAGGCATGTGTTGACAATAGGTGAAAATTACGTGGCTGAGCCCGAGACGGATCAAATATGCTACGGTACATTTCCGACAATGGATATCCGTACGGTTACCTGGGAAAGGCTGCCGAATACCTTTGAGGAAGCCGTTTCCATGATGGATACAAGCGGCTGGGCCAGAGTCGTAAGCGATGATCCTCAAAAACGCTTACATTTGCGTGTAGCTCCTAACAAAGACGCAAAATCCTTGGGCAAGTACTACAGCGGCACGGCTGTGCAGGTGCTTGATGATCAAGGCGAGTGGGCCCATGTCAGCGTATACGGCATAGAGGGCTATATGATGAAGGAATTTCTTGCGTTTGGGGAAGAAATGCTTCGTGTTCCCGCCTATTATCCCCAACTTGTCATCCGCCCAGAATTGTGGGCAGATGGTGTAAAGGTATACGTCCAGCCTAATGAGCGTGCCGATATAACGCGCATAAAGAATGAATCTGGCGGATATAGTACGACGATTATCGGCGTGGCAGGCGATGACTGGTTTCATGTGATTTTCGATAACATAGATGTAATAGGCTATGTAAAGCAGGAATGCTTTTACCCGGGCAATGGTTAAGGGGCCATGGCAAGAGCATTGCCGCGTAAAGTTATCAAGAGGTCATGGCAGACAAAATTCCGCCATGACCTCTCCTTTGTTTGCTGCAAGTACCCTCCCGGCCTGCTATTCTCCTATTTCAGCTTGATCTCAAAGGCATCGGCCTCGTTGTAGATATGGTAGGGTATGATGGCTTTTCCCTCTGACCCCTCCGGTATATTGCGCGTTGCGATATCCTCTTGCGTGGGTATCCTGTATGCCGTAGTATAGGGCACAAAGGTGATGCTATCTGGCAAATCGCCGGAATAACCAAACTCACCACCGTAGGTGAAGTGGGCCGGGTCTCCGTCGTCACTTGGGCCGGAACCGTAGTAACCTCCGCCGCCAAGCGTGAAAACATCCATTCCGCCCACGCGGGCTTCAAAGCTGATGCCAGCCTCTTCGCCTGTTTTGTTTTTGAAGTACGCGTCAAATGCCCAATTGACTTTCATGAAGGAAGTTGTCACCTTGCCCATGACGATGGTGTAATCGTCAAACTCCAGCCTGTCGCCGGTGTTCGTCACCTTATAGCTCGCGGGCAGGGGGGCTGTCCAGGTACATTCGATGGTCTCCGTCAACGTGAAAGCATCCGAGCGGGCAAGCTGCGGGCCAAGCCCGCGCAATCCCTGATATTCTTCCTCCGTCATGCCTTCAGGGGTGGGCAGAATGCAGGCAAACTCATCCAGTGCATACCCATAGGCCAGCAGGATTTTCTTTTGCGCATAGGCATCACTAAAACGCTGCATGTATTCTTCCATGGGCGGGTCACTTTCCTCCGCATAGAAAATCGTCATGTCGTAGGCCAGCTCCCAATTGGGCTTGAGCACCATAAAGCTAAGCTGCCAGTTTACATCGCCTTCCGCTTCCGCCTCATAGATACAGGCGTCTACGCCATATTTGCCTTGAAAATCCATTTGCTTGTCGGGCACCCAAAAGCCAGACATGAAATCTCCGCGGCAGCCTTCGATGTCCACCGGTAATTCTTTTCCTTCGCTGGTGGCGGTAATCCTGGGGTATAGGTACACGGGGTCCGCGCCTTCCTTTGGCGTGATATCCATGGCGATGAAAATGCTTTTGCCGTCAAACACGGCGTCGGTCACATACAGGGAAAAGAATTCGTTCTCATAGCTTTTATCAATGCTGGTAATGCTTTTTTGATATTCCTCGCTTTTGTTGGTGTAGTAGTCTTTCACGCTGTAGCGGGTGACGATGGCATAGGCGGTGCCAGCCAGCAGAGTAAGTATCAAAGCCGCGATCAGCGCTGTGCGCAATGTGAAGCGTTTCATGGGTGCATCCTCCTTGCAAGTGCGGAGTGCGCTTTCCATGCTTTGATGAAAGCTGCCGGGGGTCTGTTCGAATGCGCGGTCCAGATCAAACGCTTTCAAAATTCAAGCGCCTCCTCTCCCGTCAGTATGTCTTTCAGTTTGTTCCGCGCCCTATAAAGGCGCGTGGTAACGGTGCCGGAAGGCAAATGCAATATACGGGCAATCTCCTCTACAGAGTAACCGTCCCGATACTTGAGCAGCAGGGGCAGGCGGTACTTGATTTCCAGGGCATACAGCGCATCCTGCATCAGCATATCAAGCCCTGCGCCTTGCTGCATGAAAACAGGCGATTGATTTTCCGGAATCTGGGCCACAGGCAGCGTACGCCTGTTTTTCTTGAGGGTCCGCTTGCATTCGTTGATGAGTATGCGTGTAGCCCAGGTCTTGAAGTACTTTTTTTGCCTCAGCTGTCCCCTGCACTGCCAGGCCTTGCAAATGGCTTCCTGCAATACATCGTCGCAGTCGGCATAGGACAAGGCAAAACCCCGGGCGATGCAAAACAGGGAACGCTCCATTTCCCCAAAGCCCTGCACAAATTCCTCTTTTGAGATGACTTCCGTTTTTCTCAGTCCTTCCGCGTATACAATCAGATCTGATTCATTCATTAGATATCGTAAGGGGTAGCTGCATTTCGTCTATTGTATCATTTTTACAATTTATTTTCTTGTACAAAAAAACAGACGCTGTTCAAGCGCCCGTTTCATCTGGTTGTTATAAGCTTTTTTGCAAGTATTACTCGATCTCTTCTCCGTTTGCGATTTGATCCAGCATATCAAGCCTTGTCTGGTGCCGCGTTTCATAGGTGGAATCCAGCCACTCATCCACCAGCATTTTGGCCACTTCACTGCCCACCACCCGGGCGCCAAAGGCGATCATGTTGCAGTTGTTGTGCATCCTGGCCATCCGGGCAGAAAACGGGTCGGAGCAAATGGCGCAGCGGATGCCAGGCACGCGGTTGGCCGCCAGGCCGATGCCGATGCCCGTGCCGCAGATAACAATGCCAAGCTCCACCTTGCCGGCCGCTACGGCCTTGGCCACCCTGGCCCCGTAAATGGGATAATTGCTGGAATCCCGAGAGGCGGTGCCATAATCGGTCACCGTATGTCCCTTGCTTTGCAGATGGGAAATAATGATCTGCTTTAAATCCACCGCGGTATGGTCGTTGCCGATGCCAATATGCATAAAAGAAAATCCTCCTTTGGATTAAAAACACGCCGGAATAGTTCTCTTCCATTATAAAGCCGGGGGCGGGAGGGTGTCAACGCTCGCCACGCGCCGCCAGGCGGCCGCATCGAAGAACCGTGCTTATTATGCAGCTAGACGGCGGCTTGCAGTATCACGGTTGTCACAAACTGACCGTCCTTGGCGGTGAAGGAAAAAAGCCCTCCGTGCTTTTGCGCAATGGCGGCAATGCTGCGGGTGCCAAAGCCGTGGCCCTCCCTTTGAGAAACGGGATATTCCCCGTCAAACTTGACTTCCCCCTGATAGGAATTGCATACCTGTATATGCAATTGACCAACGCTTTCCCGGCAGACGATGGAAATGGTTTTGGAAGCAGTGTCTGTAATGCCTTCGCAAGCAGTGATGGCGTTTTCCAGTACGTTGGAAAACAGGGTCACAAGCTCCATTTCTTCCATCTTCAATTCCTTGGGGATATTCGCCTGGCAGGTTACCTCACTGCCTTCCCCCCTGGCCTTGTGGATATAGAAGGATAGGATGGCGTTTACCGTATAGTTTTCGCAAAATTGCTCGATGACCGTGTCGTTAAGCTTATCGCTAAGCTTGCCCAGGTATTTTTCGGCCTCGCCCGGCCTGTTTTCACGCAGCATGGCGTGCAGCGCCTGAATGTGGTGCCGCATATCGTGGCGGTAGATTTGCGCGGCGCTCACTTTATCAACAATCGCGTTATACTCTTTTTTCTGCATCTCGGTTTGCATAAGCATCAGCTTTTGATCCTGCTTGAGCTGGTAATAATGCGTAATGTTTTCAAAATTCAAATAGATGATAGCATAAAAAGCAAGCATCAGGCTGTAGGCAATTACAAGCAGGGGAATATTTTGAATGTTGTCGCGGATGGGCAGCGGATAATACTGCAACAAAAAAATCATGGCGAGCATCAAAAAGCTGACAAGGCAAAAGGGCCCCCATCCTTTTTCCAGTGCGTCCAGAATCTTAAAATACGGTTTGCGAAACACCTTGAGAATAAATGCAATCAGCAGAATAAAGCAAAGGGTATTGGAAAGCGAATCAACCAGATAGTTTTGAAAGACCAATGTGGGCAGAAAGCTCAAAAAGGCATTCAGCATACCAAATACGTTGGCCGTCAGAAACGAAAACAAAGCCTTATAGCCTTTATATTTGGCGACAAGAAAGACCCAAACAAGATCTGGCAGAGCAGCAGTGATGGGAAAGATATGCTCCAGGAAAACACGGCCATGCATTTGATAAATCATATAGTTAAGCAGCCAGATGATAACCTTGCCGGCCACGATAATGGAAACTGCCTTCTTTTTATTGCTGATCAGGGGCGTCAGGCATACAAAGAGTATAGCGTTCAGCGCCGCTTTGATAAAAAGATATACAAGCGCCATTACACATTTTTCTCCTTGCAAAAAAGATAATCGATATAGCCTTGCTTCACCGTTGGGTACACCCCTCTGGAAATTGGAATTTGCATTTGGTTTTGCAATACAAAGCATGTATTGGTCATCTGGATGACCCGACCCATGTTGACAAGATACGATTGGTGGCAGTGCACGAACCGTTTGTCCGCCAGCAATGGCTCTTTATAGTCCGACAGCTTGGCGTAGCAGACGGCGGTTTCGCCGCCCCGCAGGTGAAAAACGAGGGTGTGCTTCACACTCTCCACATATTCAATCATGTGCAGCGGTATTTTTTTCAGCCCCGCTTTTTCTTTGATGGCAACAAACCTTGATTGTTCGGCCTGCAAGGAAAGCAGCGCCTTATCCAGCAGGGAAAAAAGCTCTGCTTCTGAAAAAGGCTTGAGCAGATAGTAAAAGGCATCCACCTTGTAGGAATGAACCGCAAACTCCGGCGATGTAGTCAGGAATATGATTTTGCTCTGGTCGTTTTCCTTACGCAGCTGCGCGGCAACTTCGATGCCCGTCATATAAGGCATGAGGATATCCAATATCATCAGGTCAAAGGTCCCGTTTTTGCGAATATGGGTAAGCAGCGCAGGCCCGCTGGAAAAGGAGAGATATGTGATCTCCGCCTCCGCCTGCCTGATTTGGATATAGGAGAGCAGCGCCGCCTCCAGTTTTTGAAGCTCCTGCGCATTGTCATCACAAATGGCGATTCGCAAAGGTTCACCCCGATCCCACGCTGAATACGTTTAGTATATCATAAACTTTTTGCATTGAAAGACCACGGCGTACAAATTGCGTCAGGAAAAACAAATCTTGCTGAAAAAACGACATACTTTGCAAACGCCTTCAATGGAGCCTGTATCCACCCGATATGATGATTATTATGTCAAAACGCAGCGGGGGTTAGAACGTATGAAGGCACATTTGAAAAAGGTTCTGTCGTACATACTGGCAATGGTAATGCTACTGGCGGTGTTTCCCCTCCCAAATGCCATCGCCACAGAACCGACAGAGCCAGGTATAACCCTGGGCAGCGCCTCGCTTTCCGGAGGTAAGTTTTATTACGATAACGCCTGGGTGTTTGGCCAGAATATCCGCACAATCCTCATCAGCTTTTCCGGCAGCATCACAACCGGCGATACCATCGCTTTGCCGGCCACACCGGCCGGCTTCACGGTTTCCGCAAGCTCCGCCAGCAACAAATACACCAAGCGCATCAACCTCATTCCTGGCATTGCGGCAAGCGATGTAGAAAATTATATCCGCGGCGTTGGGTTTACCCTGGCCAGCCCAACACAAACAGTGCAGATCACAGTCACTACGGAGGATATCACGCAGGATACCTTTTACAATCAAGGTACAGAACATTATTATCAGTTTATCCCTGACACCACAAGCACCTGGATTCAGGCGTATAATGCCGCAAAACTCAAGACCTATATGGGCAGAACCGGCTATCTGGCGACTGTCACCAGCCTTGGAGAGGATACGTTTGTCAATGCCTTGTCCAATGGAAAAACAGGCTGGCTGGGCGGCACGATTCTCACCAATACCGGGATCTCAGCCGGAACACTATATTACAATGGCTTTAACAACGATTCTGTCGTTTCCACCGGCTGGTATTGGGCGTGCGGCCCAGAAAGGGGAACGATCTTTTATAACATCAACACCTTATACCCAAATCATAATAATACCACCTTCATTAATCAAAGGGATAGCTTGAACGCCACCTACTACAACTGGACACGTGGATATGATAACGAGCCCACCAACAATACGGAAGGGTTCTACTTGAACAGCAATTATGAAACCTGCTTATCCACACTGAACGTTTACGGCAGGACGGGAAAACATGGCACAGCCTTTTCCTGGAATGATATACGGTACGATTCTGCGGGATCGGACTCCTATACTGCCAATGGTTATATGGTAGAATATGGAGATCAATTGACTGGTGACAGCGGCAGCGCACTCAGCACCTTTGCAACAGACAGCGGCACCCTGGAAAAAGCCTATACTGCGACCGTCAATACCCGTGTAAATGGCGCGCTCGCCGCCGCGCCGGGCAATGTGGAATTAAAACAGAGCGGTATAACCGTGTCTACAGCATTAAGCGGCGGGACTGGCGTTTACACCGCATACGCTGTTAACGGAACATACGATCTCTTTGTCAACAACGTAGATACGGGTATAGATATTGCCATCAATAATGGAAATAGCAGCGTAACGGTTAACTATTACACCGTCAGCTTCTCTATGACGGAAACGGGCACGGCCTTAGGCAGCACCATATCAGCCACAGCCGGCGGAGCATCCATCACAAGCGGGGCGTCGGTTCTCTCCGGCAAATCAGTCACAATCACAGCCACAGGCGCCGGCGCGACCAGCTATACCTATGCCTGGTCAGGCCCCGGGACAAGCGGCCAAACAACAGCGGCCATCACCATACCATCGCTTTCCGGTGCAGTAAATGCTTCATGCGCGGTGACGGGGACAACGACCTATGAAGCGAATGTGTACACAGCCACGGATGCGGTTTTTGGTCCCGCTCCTGGCGTTGTGGAGCTCAAGCAGAGCGGCGTGACAAAGTATACACCCAGCAGCACCGGAATAGGACGCTACACTGCCTATGCCGTAAATGGAACCTACGACATTTTTATCAACAACGAGGACACGGACCAAGATATTGTGGTCAATGGCGAAACCGTTGGCGTGACGGTGGGATATTCTACGGTCAGCTTTGCCGTTGCAGACGCCGGCACAGCCTCCGGCAGCACCATTTCAGCCGTTACCCGCGGATCCGTACCTGTTACAAGCGGCACGGTGGTGCTATCCAGCAAAGGAATAAAAATTACTGCCACCGGTGCGGGCGCAGATATCTATGACTATGCCTGGACAGGCTCGGGTACAAAGGGTGAAATGGGGCCCGTGTTCCAATTCCTTACGATCCCCGGGCCGCTGGATGTATTGTGCACGGTGACCGGATCAGACGCCCCTGCGAGCTGTATAGCAGGCGTCTTAAACCTTATCAATGGCGTGCCTGCCGCTGCACCAGGCAGTGTGGAGCTTTGGCAGGGCGGCGCGATGGTATATACCTTAACTGCGCCTGGCCCAACAGGCTTTTATATTGTGCAGGCTGACAATGGGACGTATGATGTGTATATCAACAACGAAGATACCGGAAAGGATATTGTCGCTGCCGGTGTGGATACAGGCGTGCAGGTGGACTTCTATACGGTGAGCTTTGCGGCAGCAGATGCAGGCACAGCCTCCGGCAGCAGTCTTTCGGCCACCGCAGGCGGAACACCCATCGCAAGCGGCACGGCGGTGCTCCCCGGCAAGGCGGTTACCATTACCGCCCAAGGCGCGGGGGCAGCCACCTATACGTATCTTTGGTCTGGGACGGGTACAAGCG
>JAEWSC010000090.1 GCA_023398575.1 Bacillota bacterium
CATTATCTCCATTACATGCTGCTTGAACTCTGCCGTATACCTCGCGTTCGGCATCCCTTTTGGCATGAATACACCCCCAAAGTTCTTTCAGTATACCATACTGTCTAACTTTAGGGGTGCAGTTCAGAATAACCGCCCCGGCTTTCTGCTTCAAAGCATCTCTCAGCCATGCGTCCATTCTATCTGACTCATTCCGCTTGGCGTAAAAATGCCATCCTGGCCCCATAAAAGATCAGCACAGCCCCTACCAGTCCGTTTAATACGGCAATGACAACCGGCGGCAAAACGCCTCCAGCTAAGCTTGCAATATATGCAGCCGGGGTTAAAAAAACTACCGTAGCCAGCACGCACCCGGATGCAAAAGGAGCAAGCTCTTCTTTGTTCCAATGATTCTCCGCCACTTTGGCGCTTAATATACCGCTCCAAAACAAAATGGTCAAGGGATTGGAAATCGTCATCAGCAGACCTGTCATAAACAGGCTGCCGCCATCTTGAGCGGAGAACAGCCGTATCCCAGGCAAAAGGGTATAGCCAAACGCGCCAAGCAGCATATCCAGCCCAAAGGCTGCAAGCACCAGACTGCCGACAGCCCGCACTGCCGCTTTCACGCGCTTACGGTTGACCACCGCCGCCGCGCCCAGGCAAGACAAAAAAACGTACAGCGCATCTGCCAGCGTTACGGCCGCGATCAGCGGCAGCGTGGCTGCAAAGCCAAGGCTGGCGGCTGTGTTCAAAACCAACAGGCATATAGGGCCAACCGCAAGCTGCAAAATCAACCCAAATCGAAGCCCCTGAAACATCATTGCTGGAAATACCTTACGCATTGATCTCTTCCTTTATGGTGGCTAGTGCAATCATGGTATTGGTACTGGCCACGCCCTTGATGGCTTTCAACCCGTTTGTTAAAAAGTCTTCCAGTGCCCGGGTATCCTCTACTGTCACCTTGAGCAGATAGTCATACTCACCGGCCAGATGGTGGCACTCCAATACGCAGTCAAAAAGAGCAACCTGTTCCCGAAAGCCTTGAATGCTGTTGCTGTCGTCAAGCCCAACCAACACAAAGGACAGCAACCGGCGGCCAGTATTCCGGCGGTCGATCTTGACCGTATACCCTGCGATAATTCCAGCGCGAGTCATTTTTTTCATGCGTTCCAATACTGCTGGCACTGAAAGACTAACTCTTTTGCCAATCATGGCGGCGGAGGCTCTGCCATTTTCTTTTAGTACCTGCAAAATCGCACAATCCAACGCATCCATTCGCCCCACCTCTTTCCGCAATTTTAACCGACCGCTTCGCATATGTAAATCACCTAAAAAGAATTGAATAAAAAATAAGGCAATCATATAGAATCACCTTACTTCTATTAATATTTCTATATTACATGAGAGGGCAGCATGATAATCTTGAAGCCATCGCCTTACAATCCCTTTGCAAAAGCAGCAGAGCGCCTTAGTCCATCCAGCGTTTTTGTTTCCAGAACCACTCGCAGTTTGAGTTCCCGGGCTATCGCCATATATTTCTTGATATCCACGTCTCCGCCGCCAAGGGCCAGGTGGCTTTTTGCGCCGGCAGCGTCATGCATGTGCATGTGGTGGAGCTTCTCTTTGTAATGCAAAATGATCTGCTCATCTCCGCCGCCTATGCAATGGTTGTGGCCTATATCAAAGGTTAAAGCAAAAGCCTCACTTTCAAGCAGCAGCGCCAGTGCTTTTTGCGCAAAGGGAGGGTAATATCCATTTGTATTCTCCACGCAGATCAATGTGCCTGAATCCCCCACCTCCTTTTCGCAGGCGTTGCGGAACGCACGCATGTGGTTTAAGTAGGTATCCATATATACATCAAACAAATGGACCTTCTCATTAGGCAGCGTAAAGTACACACCGTATGGAAGGTGCATATTGATTACCGGCACACGCAGCGCCTTTGCGATGTTAATGGTGTCGAGCGCTGTCTGAACATACGCCTTGCGTACCAGGGAATTGAAATCGCAGGGGTTCAAGCTTTCATCCAGATGGATGGTGTAGTAAATGTCAAACCGTCTAGTGATATCCAAAAAAGCCTTTGTATCGATGGCATCCGGCTGATACTGGGGCAGGTTCATGTTCAATTCGATAAATTTCAGCCCCAACTCTTTGCAAAGGGCTGCACAGCCGCAAAGCGTGTTTGCTTCCAGCAATGTTGACATGCCAAACTCCGTATGACATCACCTGCCTTAGCCCCGGGCTTTTACATCACAATCGAAACCTGGCTGCCGCCCGCCGCATCCTTTTTGACGATGATTTGCTTGTCAATTTTTTGCTTGAGCTCTGCCACATGGGATATAATTCCAACCAAACGGTTGCTATCCGCCAAGCCGTGCAGCGCCTTCATGGCCCGCTGCAAAGTATCTTCATCCAAGGAGCCAAAGCCCTCGTCCACAAACATGGTATCCATGCGTATGCCGCCGGCGGAGGACTGTATTTCGTCCGACAGACCCAATGCCAGGGAAAGGGCCGCCATGAAGGATTCGCCGCCGGATAAGGATTTAACACTGCGCTGGGAGCCGTTTTGATGGTCGATGACATCCACATCCAGCCCAGCCTGACTTACATTGTTTTCCGGCTCTGGTCTGCGCACGAGTTCATATTGGCCATTGGTCATCACCATCAGGCGCAAGTTAGCCCGGGCAAGAATGCGGTCAAAAAAAGCCCACTGGATATAAGTTTCCAACATGATCCTGCCTTTGCCCCGGGCAGCGCCGTTGGCTGTGTCGGAAAGGGCGCTCATCCACTTCCAGCGGCTTTCTACCGCCTCCATCTCCCTGCCCTTTTGCCGTATGCCCTCCAGCATTCTTTGATTGCCGATATGCCTTGCGGCAAGCAGCCGGCATTCCTTCTCCAAACTACCCTTTTCCCCCTCCAACCGGCGCTTTTCTCCTCGCAGGGCTTCGCTATCCGCAGCCACATCGTCCTTTAATTGGTCCTTCAATGTGGCAATTTGTGTTTTGTAAGCATCCACTACCCGCTGGCCGTTTTCAAAGGCAGACTTTGCTTCATTGACCAGCCGAAGAATTTCTGCGCGCTTCCCGTCCAATTCCCGTATATGTGCCATGGCCTTATCCCGTGTTTCAAAGGCGAGGCGGCTTTGCATCGCTTCGAACTGCTTCCTAAGTTCCGTCTGCGCCGCCATGATGGCCGAAAGGCTTTGGCCAAGTGCAGAAACAGCCTCCCCCGCCGCTATTAGTTGCCTTTCCAAAATGGGAAGCCTTTCATCCAAGGCCTTTTTCTTTTGATTTTTCTCTGTCTCTTCCTTGATTTTTTGATGACAATCAGCCAACTCTGCCGCCGCTTGCGATTGAACGCTTTGCAGCCTTTGGGGAATTTCTTCAAAGGTACATGGGCCAACAAGCTGCTTGGCTTGAACGGCAATCCCCTCTTTTAGTTGTCCGGCCTGGCCGTTCAGCATGCCAGTTTTTTCACTGGCTTTGGTTTGCGCATCCATGGCCGCATCAAAGACAGTCTTAGCCTGACGGACTGCCTCGCCCGTTGGCACGCTATCGGGACGGTGGGCAGGGCTGGGATGCGACAGAGAACCACAGACAGGGCATGGCTCACCCTCCTGAAGGTGTGCGGCGAAATAGCCCGCTTGCCCATCTAAAAGTGCCTGTCGCTTTTGCTCATACACTTTTTGTGCTTCCATGGCCAGGGAGCGCTTGCCTTCATATTCTTTTTGAGCCTGCAAAAACGACCGGTATAAGCCGCTGTACGCATCCAGGGATTTTCGCAAGTCATCCATCCCCCGCAGGCCGCGCTCCTGTGTCTCTTTCTGGCTAAGATAGCGCTCCAAGTCCACTCCCGCATTCTGCAAGGCGACCAACACTTCCCGGCAGGCTTCCATCTCCTGCTGAATGCTTTTGTGTGAGCGCTCTCCCTCTAAAATGGCACTCCTTTTCTTGATGAACTCCTGATCATTCGCTTTGATCTGCTTTTGCAAATCCTCCAGCCTGTCATATTCCTGCAGATTGTTTTTGGCTATTTCCATTTCTCCGGCAAGCTTGTCTGCTTCCGGCTGCCGAGCAAGCTGTATGTTCAAAGCCCCATGCAAAAGCGAAAGCCTTGGTTCTTCCTCCGAAAGCCTTTTTTTGGCGGCAGCCAGTTCACCCTTCGCCCGTTCCTGAGCTTCCGCCTTCAAAAGCTGCAGCGTCACCGTATCAAGGCTCACATTCACTTGCGCTGCTTGTATGGAAAGCGTTTCTTGCGCCTTCTCATCACTGGCGATGATCTCGCCAAGCAGCGTCACCATATCATCAAGCAGCATACCTCCCGCTTTGGCTGCTGCAAGCGGAGCCTCCCATTCGCTTCCTTCGCCTATCGTAACACCGCTTACATACTGGCTGATAGCCGTATGCAAATCTCCCCGCTGTCTGACCAGCTTTGCCGCCTCCGCTTTAAGCCTTTCCTGCAGGGTTTGATAGGGTGCTGTCCGAAACAGCTTTTGAAAAATCCGCCGCCGCTCCTCCGTGGTAGCGGTCAATAGCTTTTTAAACTCACCTTGAGCGATCATTGCAATCTGGAAAAACTGGGCTTGGGTGATCCCCATCAATTCTTCCACCGCGGCGTCCACGGTTTTTGTCTTTTCCACCACCCGGCCATCAGGATAGGTAAAGAACGCCCAGGCGCTTTCTGTTGTGAAGCCGCCCCCGCGAAGGCTTGGCCGCATATACTCCGGATTGCGGCGGACGGTGTATGTTTTTCCGCCATAGTCAAACGTGAGTTCTACATAAGTCTTGGTTTCTGGTACGGCATATTTGCTGCGCATCATCTGGGGCTCCCGCATATCGCCGCTGGGTTCACCATAAAGCGCATAGGCAATGGCGTCAAATAATGTAGTTTTACCAGCCCCCGTATCGCCGGTGATCAAATAAATCCCTTTGCTGCCAAGCTGGTCAAGATCAATCACAGTCAGACCGGCATACGGCCCGAAGGCGGATAGGGTTAGTTTTAGCGGTCTCATCAATAATCCTCCCAAATTTCCGCAATCAAGCCGGATATGTAGTCACGCTGCTCTTGTGTCATGGGTGAACCGTTCTGCTTTTCATAAAAATCACCAAATAATTGCAGGGGTGTGCTCTTTTCCACTTGATCAATAGCCGCCAACACCTGACTAGACCTTGTGCGTATGTTGTCATAATCCAGCAGCACCACATGAGGGTAAACTACCCGCAGCTTGCCGATGGCGTCCATCACATCGTCTTCATCGGTTAAGGTGATATGCAGGTAGTCACTGGCACCTGCGCTTTGATAATACGTCCTGGCGGTAAGCTCCGCGAAGGTGCCCCGCATTTCACGCACATCCCGAAGGGGGATAAGAGGCATCGTCTTGATCCTTGTATCGCCTTTTATAGAAAGCTCCACCATCGTTACGGACTTTTCTTGTCTTGCCTCGGAAAAAGAGTACTTGAGCGGCGTTCCGCAGTAGCGCACCGTCTCCCGGCCTACCGACTGAGGCCTGTGAATATGCCCCAGGGCCACATAGTCAAAAGCATCAAACACCGCCGCGTCCACATTATCAGCGGTACCGACCGTAATATCCTCCGATTCGCTGAGCAGCGCGCCGGTAACGAACTGATGGGTAATCAGCAGATTTCGCCGGGTTGCATCAAGCTGCATGCTGCCAATGACCTGTGACAGTGCCTGATGATAGGAACTGATCTCTATATCGGGAAAGAATCTGCGTACACTGGACGGCCGCAAAAAGGGCAGCAAATACACATCCACCAGTCCAAATGCATCCTGTAAGGTGATGGGCTTGACCGATCCATCATACACCTGCGAAAGGTATACGCCACGCCTGTCCATCAGCCGTGCGCCGAAGGATACCCGTTCCGGAGAATCATGATTGCCGCTGATGACAAACACCTTGATATCAAGGACAGCTATGGCGCAGAGAAAATCATCAAACAACTGTACCGCTTCAACCGATGGAACGGACTTGTCATAAATATCACCGGCAATTATGACCGCGTCAGGCTTTTCTGCCCCGGCCATCACCGTGATCTGGTCAAGGACATATTTCTGGTCCTCGATAAGAGAAAACTCCCCAAACCGCCGGCCCAGATGCAGGTCGGATAAGTGCATCAATTTCATGATGAATACTGTCCCTTTCAAAATGAATGCCGGCAGCGGCAAATCCGCAGGCCGGCTTGATGGATATATTCATTGCAGAGAGCTTGTCAGCTATCCCCTTCCCATTTCCATATGCTCTTGCGGCCCAGCACATCTACCACCTCTATGGCAAGCTGTCCTGTCAGCATAGGCACTTCCAGCATGGAGGCGATCTCCGGTGCATGGCGCAGTCTGGCAGCATGAGCATGAGAGATGAACACCCCTTCCTTCACATACCCTGCCGACCACTGATCCACCGCATCCAGTGGGCCGATTACAAAACCTGCCGGTATCTTTTTCAAGCTTGCTTCTACACTGCTCTCCAGCGTGTAAGCAGTAAGCGATACTTCATAAAATCCCAGCGCCTGGCGGACCGCGCCTGATACTTTCGCCTCCCCGCCGTCGCAGGGCCATTCCATCAAAAAATCTTCCTGCAAAAGACGCTTGCGGGTAACGGAAACCGCCCCCGCGCCAACATCCACGCCCAAAAATCTGCGCCCATTTTTCGCTGCCGCCGCAAGGGTGGTACCTGAGCCGCAGCATAGGTCTGCCACCAGATCGCCAGGCCGGGTGGTGGTCAATATGATTCTTTCCAACAATCGCAGAGGTTTTTGCGTATCATACCCCGTACGCTGCGGGTCTTTTTGCTGCAGATGGCTCACGTCTGTCCATACATCACTGGGATAGGCCGGCTCATCGTCATAATAGGTATAGGTCTTGCCGCCCACCTTGATGGACCGGTAGGAACGGCCTTGCTCATCCACGTGGCGGCGCATATGGTTTTCCCGGTTCTCCGCCCGGCTGATGGGCGTCTGTGTAATGTCAAAGCAGAAGTCATCACTTTTTTTATAGAAAAGGATGATGTCATGCTTTCGGCTGAAATGCTTGACCGCCCTGCCACCCGTTTGATAGACCCAAACGATTTCGTTGACCATATTCCGTTCGCCAAATATCTCATCACACAGAATCTTTAAATATGCATGCATACGGTAATCGATATGCAAAAAGAAAACCCCGGTATCCCGCAAAAGCTGACGGGCCAGGGTAATGGTTTCCCGCATAAAAGCAAGATACGCCTCGCGGCTGTCAAAACGGTCATTATAGGCAGGCAACACAATCTGATGACGGCCGGTAAGCCAGCCCTCCTGCCCTATACGCATACGGTGCTGGAATACATCCCCCGTAAAAAAGGGCGGATCGATGTACAGGCATTGCACCTGCCCTAAAAATTCAGAGACAAGACGCGCAGACAGTGAACGCGCATCGCCTTTTAATAAAAGCCCATCTTCCCCTGTACCATGGCTTTCGATCCAGGCGTTGCCCCGCGTCCACATCATCCATCCCTCCTTAAAGGAATGTCTCTCTCATTTGTTCATATGCTTTCAGTTCTTCGTTTAGCTGTATCAAAAATGCTACCTGCTTGTCCTCCCGGATAAGCAGTCCGGCAGCTGTCTTCACCGCATCTACAAATTCCGCTCTTAGGCCCTTTTTGCCGCTTTGCATCAGCGGGCATACCGGCCAAGCTCTGATATCCATGGATATGTTCGCTTTTTGAGTCCCATCCTCCTGCCGTTTTGCCCGTATCACCAGAGGAAATATGCGGCAGGAGAGCGGCCGGTTTTCCCGCGGACATTCTCCATGGCAGACAAGTTTCAACCCCATCAAAACAGGCTTCAGTTCAGCCCAGGAGCAGTTTTCATAAAACCTTTCCTCCCCAGGGAAGAGCAGCATCCCATCCTCTACTCCACCCTGGCAGCAAGCCCTACCGCACCGCTTGCCGCAGTCTTGATTTAACGGGGTCAATTGATTTAGCAACGCCCTGGCCTGATCCAATGCATCCAAATCCTAAATCCCCTTTAGCAAATGCTCGATTAATATCTTGCTGCCGATCAAAATCAGCATGACGCCGCCAATGATACCAGCACGCCCGCGAAGGGCTTTCTTCATTTTTGTGCCTGCCAAAAAGCCGGCGGTGCATACAGCAAAGGTAGTCATGCCTATCACCAGCGCGTGATAAGCCATATATCCGCCGGATACGGCCAAAGATACGCCCACCGCCAGCGCGTCCATGCTGGTGGCCGCGCCTAAAATCAGCAGCCGGCCAAAATGCATGGGATCACCGGGGCACGCATCCTCCGGGCGCTTCTTCATCTCCTCCCAGATCATGCGCAACCCAGTAATGAGCAAAAGCCCAAAGGCAGCAAAGTGGTCCAGCGCCAGCAGGCATGAGCGCAGATTCAGTCCCGCAAACAGGCCAATGGCTGGCATCAGTGCCTGGAAAACACCAAAGCATAGCCCCACCTTCAGCGCACTTGAAAGGTTAGGGCGAGAAAGCATCGCTCCCGTAGCCGCTGCAGCTGCCAGTGCATCCAGTGAAACGGCCAGTGCCGTTACCATAAGCTCCACGCCGTCCATGCCCTTCCCCCTTCACCCGGTCTAGGAAGGGTTATATGCATTCTATCACAAAAAAAGAAGCATCACAATCGAGGCGGGCTTCCATATACCACTTAACCTGCGTTGCCATACAAACACAAACCGTGTTATAATGACAAAAAACACAAGGATGACGCCATGACCGACATTTTGCTGGCCACCTATAACGGCGGCCGTTTTTTAAGAGAGCAGCTGGATTCCCTGCTCACCTCCATTGCGGATGATATGCGGGTGCTTATTTCGGATGACGGATCCACGGATGATACTCCGGCGATTCTGTCAGAATATGCAAAGAAGCACCCTGACACCATCCACTTGATCAGCGGCCCGGCCCATGAAAAAAGCGCTAAAGGTAACTTTATCAGCCTGCTTCACGCCAGCTGCGCAGACTATGTTTTCTTTTGCGACCAGGACGACGTGTGGGAAACTGCAAAAATTCAGAAAAGCTTGAATCGTATAAAGCAAGAGGAGGTGCGTTTCGGCGCGGGCTGTCCCCTGCTTTTGCATACCGATTTGGCTGTTGTGGATGCAGAGCTTGCCCCTCTCTCCCCCTCCTTCTGGCGTTATCAAAACATCGATCCCACTCCGTCCTTAAGCCGCCTGCTTGTGCAAAACAGTGTTACCGGCTGCACAATGCTCATCAACCGCCCTTTGATTACGCTTCTAAAAAAGGCTCCCGCCAGTGATATGCTGATGCACGATTGGTGGGCGGCGTTGATCGCGGCATCCATGGGCCATATCGTTGCTTTAAACGAGTCTCTCATCCGCTACCGCCAGCACGGCGGCAACCAACTGGGTGCATCGGGTTTTGACCCCATGCGGGATATAAAAAAGGCCGCTGACGGGGGCGGGGGATATAGGCAGCGTGTACTTGATACCATGGCCCAGGCGAAAGCCTTTTACACGGCATACGAAGGTCTTCTGCCCGAGCACGCCTGGCATGTGATATATCGGTACGCCCACCTTCCCATGCACAAAAAGCCGCTGCGCATGCTTATGCTTTTGGGTTATGGATACTTAAAAAAAGGATTTTTACGCCAGCTTGGACAGCTGTACTACATTTGACAAAGGGTGATCGATATGGCAAAGCTCTATTTCCGGTACGGCGCTATGGGCTCCAGCAAAACGGCCAATGCCATCATGGTCCAGCACAACTATCATGAGCGCAACCAACGGGTGCTGATGCTAAAGCCACAATTGGACAACAGAGATGGCGAGCGCACCTTGCGTTCCCGCTCAGGCCTTTGCACCGAGTGCATGTTTATGGAAGAAATCGACACCCTGCCCATGAAGGAATATGACTGCGTGATCGTAGACGAAGCACAGTTTTTAACCAAGGCGCAGGTCGAAACCCTGGTGCGCCTGGTGGATGAAGAAAATATCCCCGTAATCGCTTACGGCCTGCGGGCGGATTTTCAAGGCAATCTGTTCGAGGGCAGCCAGTGGCTGCTGGCCTGGGCAGATACGATAGAGGAAGTCAAAACCATCTGCTGGTGCGGTAAAAAGGCCATCTGCAATGCACGGGTCTATGACGGCCAAGTGGTCAAGCATGGCGAACAGATTGTACTGGGCGGCGATAACCGATATGTCAGCCTTTGCCGCCGGCATTGGCAGCGGGGCGAACTGGGAGCATACAGAAATTTAAGCATGGAAGATTGATTTTTATGTCAAACAAAAGGCTGCCCTGTGTTCGTTTCAGGACAGCCTTTTTTGTGTTTTTGTGAATACGCTTACACTTCCTGGACAGCGGCCTGCATGGGCTCCTGATGATTCGAAACAATGTTTTTAAGCCAGATGCCCTTTTTCACAAGAATGATACCGATTGCACTCTTTATGACCTCCACCACCTGGCAAAGGGGGTAGAGCAGCAAGATATCCAAGCTCGTGCTGTGCACCAGGAAAAGCGCAAAGGGAATATGAATACACCAGGAAAACGCGCTGTCAAACAGAAACGTAAGCACAGTAGACCCACCGGAGCGCAACGTAAAGTAACTGCAATGTGCAATAGAATTGATGGGCATGATGCAAGCACTGGTTAGAATAAATCGGGCGGCCAGCATCCGCACACCATCCTCTACATTGTACAAAAGCGGAAAAATAGAGGATAAGCTGGCCATAACGCCGCCGACAATCAGGCAGCAAAAAACAGAAAAGCCCATCAGCTTCCACACGTCACCCTTGGCCCGCTCCATATCATTGGCGCCCAAGGCCTGGCCGATTAAAACAGCCACCGCGTTACCCATGGAAATAAATACAACATTAAATAGGTTACCAATGGTGCTGGCGATATTCATGCCGCCCAACACCATCAATCCACGGACAGAGTATATCTGTATTAGTGTTGCAACACCTATGGACCAAAACGCTTCGTTGATAAGCAGAGACATGCCCTTACGAAGAACGGCACGCAATAGTTTGGCCGGCACCTTCAGCGTACGGTACACGCCGTGCATAAAGCTGTACCTTACATTTCTATGCGTGCCTATAACAACAATTGCCAGTTCTACAAAGCGGGATAGCACCGTGGCGACGGCGGCGCCTCCGACGCCCAGTTTGGGAAAGCCAAAGTTGCCAAAGATCAGAAGCCAATTGGCAAGAAGGTTTGTCAATACCGCCGCGATGCTGGCATACATGGGCAAAACCGTTTCTCCAGCTTCCCGCAGCGTACCGGCATACGCTTGAGTCAAGGCAAAGGGCACAAGCCCAATAAGCATTATAGACAAGTATTCGCTGGCACTTTTCAACATCCCCTGGGCGATAGCCGGGTCTCCGTCGCCTGTCAGGTATAAAAGGATAAGCTGCTGCCCCATGGTAATAAAAACACCAAGGGCGACAAGCAAAATGCAAAGACTCATCCACAGCTTGATGCGAAAGGTATTGCGGAATCCCTCCAAATCCTTCGCGCCAAAAAATTGTGCACCAAATATACCGGGGCCGGAAAGGCCACCAAAAACGCATAGATTGAAGACAAACAACAACTGATTAGCTATCGCTACGCCTGACATTTGTGCCGTGCCCAAAGACCCTACCATAATATTATCCAACAGATTCACAAAATTGGATATACTGTTCTGAATAATCACGGGAACGATGATCGCAAATACCGCTTGATAGAATCTTTTGTCACCGATAAATGTTCTTTTGAAACGCCCAACGACCTGCATGATAAACCTCCTGACAGGGTTTGAACCCCGGAAGCAATATTATAGCATGGCTCGATCACGAATGTACACCTGGGAAATGTGTGCAGTAAACCAAATGGTCATACTTTTTGTGATAAAAAAAACTGCCGCGCGTAAAACTAATAGCTTTCCACGCACGGCAGCTTAGAATCAATTAGCAAACCGGTAATTAAAAGCACACTCTCTCAGGAACAGAGATGCAGGGCGCAACCGCAATCTTTCTATTGTTTGAATGGATCCTCCGCTGTGCCTGTACCTTTCAAAAAGAACAGTGAATCCAGCTTCACACGAATAGCCGGACGCACACCCGTCTGGGCATCGTCATACCGCAATCCGGGGCCATATACAACGCCATTATAGTATATGATGGCCTGGTTACTTTCGCTGGCCCCCGCACTTGATAGCCACCACCATCCATCACCGGCGGAGGAGGCGTGTAACCCTTTTGCCAACGCATATGCCGTTCCCTTGCTTTGCCGGGCTGCATCGGTTGTAAATCCTAGGCTGGGGTTTTGCGCCTCCTCCCTGCTTAGCAGATACACCTTGCCCAAATTGTTATAGGTTACGAGCGCTGCCTGCTCAGCAGTAGTAAAAGCTTCATTAACAAACGCACCATTTAAAAAAGTAAGCAGGCTGCTGCCCGAAAAACCCTTGAAGGCTGTGCCTGTTTCAGCGGCAGCCGCATCCAGTATCTTGTCAGATACAAGCAGCGCCGTACCGTTTTCTACGGATAATACCCGCCAAAGAATGGGGGTCTTTCCACCTGTAGTCTCCTGGGGATAAGCACCCAGGGACACATACTGCCATCCCTCCTGATAGCCGCGCAAGCGAAGGTTGATTTCATACCTGCCCTTTAGCTCCTGGGCGCGGCGGGAGGCATCGGCATAAGTATCCAACGCTTCGTACAGCGCAATGGCTTCCTGCACTTTTTGGAAGCCGCCCTCTTTTTGCTTTGCATCCGCGGCTTGATATAGCGACTGACGGCAGCTGTCGGCCAGCATGGCACTATCGCGGAAAGAGCCCAGGGCGGCAAACACCTCCAACGCCCCCGCAAAATCCTTGGCTTTTATAAGGCCCTGGCCGGCCTGATACTTTTGCGAAAGCATGGCTTGCTGGCATGCGTCGGCTTTCTGGCGGCTATCACTGTAGCTGCCCAGGGTCAAAAAGGCATCCATGGCCTGCTGGTATTCCCCTTGTGTAAACAGTGCCTGCGCCGCCTCATACGCCTTTTGGGGAATCATGGCCGTGCATGCTTCCATGCGTCTTACGCTGTCGCGAAAAGAACCCAAGGCCTGATATGCAGTTTGGGCTCCTGGATAATCCTCCTGCTGCTCAAGCAATCGCGCTTCCACATATCGCAAATACATCTCACTGCTTTTGAAGTCGCCAAGGTTATCAAAGTTCGTTTGCGCCAGATCAAAATTCCCCTCATCCATTGCCATCAGCGCAGACACATACAATACAAACTTGGCGGAATCCTGGTACTCACCCAATGTTTGAAATTCATTGAGCGCTGCAGCATACTCCCCATAGGCCAGGCAATCCTGAGCATAATTGTAGCGGGCCGCGCTGTTTGGACCACAGCCGGCAAGCAGCAAAAGCCCTGCCAGCATGATTGCGCATATCGCTGCCGGCTTCAACATCTTTTTGTGCCCCACATTTTTCATAGAACATCCTCCTCTGCCTACACATTTTCTCCAAAAGGCAGGAAGTTTACGCACAAAAACACCCGGCCAGCAAAACACTTCCGGGTGCAAAGAATATGACATATTTGTTGAAGATTACAGCGTCATCCAGCTTTCATCCGACGGATCTTTCTGAAACGCCTCCAGCCGCCCAATATCTTTTTCCGAAATGTATCCTTCCTCCGCCGCCACTTTGGCTAAAGTCATAAAGTTAGTCAGGGACACATTTTCGATATTCGCATTTTTAAGCCGATCGGTTCCCTTTTGCATGCCATAGGTAAAAATGGACACGATGCCGAGCACATTGGCCCCTGCCTCCCGAAGGGCGTCCACCACCTCCACCACGGAGCCGGCGGTAGAAATAAGGTCCTCCACCACAACCACTTTCTGTCCCATAATTACCTTTCCCTCAATGCGGTTGTTGCGGCCATGGTCCTTGGCAGAGCCGCGGACATAGGCCATGGGCAGATCCAATAAGTCTGCCACCAGCGCCGCATGGGGAATACCGGCGGTAGATGTACCCGCCACCAGTTCACAACCTTGATAATGCTTTTTGATAAGCGATGCCAGCCCAGCTTCTACCTGCTTGCGGGCATCGGGATAGGAGAGAATCAAGCGGTTGTCACAATAAATAGGCGACTTGATACCGCTGGCCCAAGTAAAAGGATCCTCCGGACGGAGAAAAACCGCCTCGATTTTGAGTAGGAGCCTTGCAATTTTCTTTTTCATGCACATCTTCCTTTCTCATCCCACAAAATCGCTTTTTACATGCAGCCAGGCAGCCTTGGGGTCTTTTTCCCCGGTGATGGGCCTGCCGACCACAATGTAGTCAGAACCCAATTCCCTGGCTTTCGCGGGTGAAGTCACCCG
>JAEWSC010000020.1 GCA_023398575.1 Bacillota bacterium
CCATAATACCAGTGCATAACTGGTCATGGCGCTGCCAAGGGAGGAAACTGCCTGGCTGCTCCACAAAATCAAAAAGCTTTTCAGCCCGTTAAATGTATGGAATGCTCTCATAGCCTTGCTCCTTCAAATCAATATGTTTTGATTTTCGGTGATGCAAGGCCCGATTTGGACGGGGAGTTTAAGTTACCGCTCCATGCACATCCCGTCCTTCATCAGACCATGCATAGAGCAAAGGCAATGCAAAGCTGCATAAACATCATGCCTCGTTAAATATTTATCGAAACCGGGAGAAGTGTAGCACAGAAATTGTTTATCCGCAAGGGGTAAGTCAGCGATTTTGCCCTGCCAGTGCCTTTGCCACGGCAGAAATGGCAGCTTCGATCCCTCGCACAATATCACATAGCGCCATGGAGAAGCAAGGCTCCTTTTGCTTTTGCGCCTGCTCATGTAAGTAAGGTACGTGAATAAAGCCGCCTAGCATGCGGGGGTACTTTTCTGCCGCCAGATGAAGCACGTGATATATCAAATGGTTACAAACAAAGGTGCCGGCGGTATTGGAAACCGACGCCGGAAAGCCGGCATCGCCAATTGCCTTTACCATGGCCTTGATGGGCAGGGTGGCAAAATAGGCTGCCGGTCCGCCGGGGATAATGGGCTGATCTACCGGCTGATTCCCTTCGTTGTCTATGATTCGGGCATCATCTATATTGATGGCTACCCGCTCCGGCGTGATGGCGGTGCGCCCGCCAGCTTGGCCCAAGCAAACCACGGCATCGGGCAGGTGCATGGCCATGGCCTCCGCCGCTATTTCGGCTGACTTTGTAAACACCGTGGGTACCACAAGTTTTAGTATATCCGCCCCGTCAATCACATCCGGCAGCAATAAAACGGATTCCAGCGCGGGGTTGACTGTCTCGCCGCCGAAGGGATCAAAGGCGGTGACTAGAATTTTCATGGTATACCCCCTTTGCTCGATTATATAGCGAGGGTGTGCTGCGCGCAAGATAAGTATAACGCCGAATATATATACATCGACCTTTTACAATCGTCGATTTTGTGGTAAAATATGTCTTGTTCAGTTTGAATCTAAGGCCTCCGCCCGCGGGTGAAGTGCCCTCTTAATGAAGGACAAAGAAGGATTTATCATGGAAGTAAACCTCGTCTGTCAAGCCAAGGAGTCTGGGTGCGGAGGCTGTCCGCTTTTAAACCTTTCTTACACGGAGCAATTAAAGAAAAAGCAGACATTTGCAAAAAAGCACCTGTCCACCTTTGGCAAGCCCAAGCCCATTATAGGCATGGAGGACCCATACCATTACCGGAACAAAGCGATTGCTACCTATGCTATGGAAAAAGGCGAGTTGGTTTCTGGTATCTACCGGGAAGGCAGTCACCGGGTGGTGCCTGTATCGAATTGTCTATTGCACGCACCACAAACGGATGAAGCATTGGCCGCTGTATTGAATACCGCCAGAGAGTTGAATGTCAAGGCTTACGATGAGGACAGGCATACAGGCGTTTTGCGCCATGCGCTGGTGCGCCGTGGGCATACATCCGGCCAGATGATGGTTGTTTTGGTGACCGCAACAGGTCATCTTCCTGCAAAAGAAGAATTTGTCAAGCGGCTGATATCAAAATGCCCTGACATTGTGACAGTCGTGCAGAACATAAATCCCCGTCAGACAAGCGCTGTGCTGGGCTTTGTAGAGCATGTGCTGTATGGCCCAGGGAAAATTGAAGATACCTTGTGCGGACTGAAATTCTTAATTTCATCCCGCTCCTTTTACCAGGTTAACAGCATTCAAACCGAGGTGCTGTATAACGAGGCCATCCGCCTTGCCGATTTAAAGGGGGATGAAACCATTATTGACGCCTATTGCGGCATTGGCACGTTAACGTTATGCGCCGCCCAAAGGGCTGGACAGGCTATAGGCATAGAGGTGAACCCCTCCGCCGTTACCAACGCTATACGCAACGTGAAAAACAATCATATGGATAATGCTGATTTTATCAAGGGCGATGCCGGGCTTGTCATGTCGGACATGGCGCAAATGGGCAAGACAGCCGACGTGGTATTTATGGATCCGCCACGCGCCGGCGCCAGTGAGGAATTTATTTGGTCTGTCAGCGCCTTGGCGCCTAAAAAGATTGTGTATATTTCTTGCAATGTGGAAACGCAAGCGCGAGATTTAAAGCTGCTTCACCACAGGGGATACAGGGTCAAAGCGATCCAACCGGTGGATATGTTCCCACATACGGAGCATGTGGAGTGCGTGGTACTTTTGTCAAGGGTAGAAAAACAGGAGTAGAAATGGCGTTAATCGTAATAATCTGTTTGTATAGATAAATGAAAGGGGGCAGAAGTAGGATGGTCATTGTTTTCGCATCAAAGACGGGTTTTACCAAGAGGTACGCCTACATTCTCGGCGCAAAGACAGGACTTAAGGTGTTCCCTGTAAAAGAGCTTTCCAAGGTTCACCCAGGCGAAGAAATCATTTTTCTGGGCTGGATGAAGGTCGGGAAGATACAGGGTTTTGATAAACTGGCAAAGCACAAAGTTAGAGCTGTTTGCGGATCAGGTACCGGAAGAACCGCTGAACCAGATACCCAAACAGTGATCGCAAGGAATAAAATAGAGGGCATACCGTTTTTTTATCTGCGCGGCGGCTGTTTCCCCTTAAGGGAAATAAAGGGCCTGGATAAAATCATGCTGTCTATGTTTGTAAAAGTGCTGAAGCGCCGGCAGGATAAAGATGAAAAGCAAGAGGAAGCCATCTCCATTATAGTAAACGGTTTTGACGGCGTAAAAGAAGAAAATCTCCAGCCTGTGCTGGAATGGCTTGATGCGAGATAAAGGAGGGCTTGTATGAAAAATGTTGTGATAACGGGAAGTACACGAGGCATTGGTTTTGCCATGGCAGCAGAGTTTCTGCGGGCTGGCTGCAATGTTACACTGTCTGGCAGGGGCGAAGCCCTTGCACAGGCAGCTCGTGCTGGACTGACGCCTTTTGAGGGGAAGTATATCTATATCCCATGCAACGTTCAGGAAAAGGATAGTCTGCAGAAGCTATGGGACGCTTCCATTTTGCAATGGGGGAGCATCGATATATGGATCAATAACGCCGGACAAAACACACCATACATGCTTTCGTGGGAAACAGGTGAAGCCTACACCGAAAATATTATTCGCACCAATATTGCCGGTATGATATACGGTTCACAGATTGCGGCGGCGGGAATGATAAAACAGGGGCAGGGCGCGATTTACAGCATGGAGGGACTTGGGTCCAATAACATGATACAAGCAAAAACGATATTGTACGGCACTACCAAGTGTGCATTAACGTATTTTATGAAAGGGCTTGCCAAGGAACTGGAAGGCACAGGTGTGATGGCGGGACGGTTATCGCCAGGCATGATGCTGACTGATTTTATCACCAAAGCGCCTGATGGCGAGCGGTCTGAGGTCGTTGAGGAAGATAAGTTTAGAAGGATATTCAACATATTGGCTGATAAACCAGAAACGGTCGCCAAGTATTTCATACCGAGAATGCTTGGCAACCAAAGGAACAACATACAAATTTCTTGGCTGACGAACCGAAAAGCTGCGTGGCGGTTTTTAACGGCTGGTCTCCGCAAGGGCAGGTTAATTTAAAACAGCTTTCCTATAAGTTGTGGTATTGCGTCTACCGCAGACTTTATTGCGCACTGCCTTTCTTCTTCTGTATCCCCCGTGCCGTCTGCCAATAGCTCGTCAAAGGTATGGATACCAATGAATTTCATAATGTCATGCACGTAGTTCAGCCCTTTTGAAAGCGCCGGTTTCAGTATCCAGGGAATACTGGCCCCGGAAGACTGAACATAAATGAATACCCTCTCCTTATCATTCAATAAGCCGTGGGGTTTATTGTTTTCAAAAGAGATTGTCTTGCCGGTCTGGATAATGCAATCCAGATACTCCTTTACAGGTGCCGGAAATGATAAGCTCCACATCGGTGCGGCTAGCACATAGATGTCGGCTGCCCGAAACTGGTCGCAGAGCCGTTCTATTGTAGCAACCTCCTTTTGCTCTTCCGATGTAAGCTTGCTTCGGGCTTGAGAACTGACAATTGCGCTTCTGCTTTCAAAATAGCAACCTTTTAACTGCGGTATATGATCTTCATACAGATTCAGCTCTTCCAGTTTCGCATCAGATACTTTTTCTAAAATAGCATTGACCAGTTTTCGGCTTACCATCCGGCTGGTTGATTGTTGTTCGTCCTTGGAGTTTGCGATAATGTATAGCAGCTTTTTCATATATCTCACCTTTGCTTGATTTTGATCCGAAAGCTATTATGCGCTTTTTCAATGACGATAATCCCCCCATTCCTTTGAGAGAGGGTATTGATTTATGATGTCAGGCAGATGTAAAATCAAAATGGACTTATGCAGAAAGCAGGCTGATAGATGAAATTTTACTTCGCCCCTTTAGAAGGATTGGCCGGATATATTTATCGAAAAGCACATCATGCATTCTTTCCCAAAGGCATCAATAAATACTTTTCACCGTTCATTATTGCTAATCAAGGTGACGGCTTTAAAACACGGGATATGAATGATATATTACCGGAAAACAATCAGGGGATCGAACTGGTTCCCCAATTATTAACCAATAGGGCAGAGGATTTTGTTCATACGGCAAAGAGAATCAAGGCACTGGGGTATAACCAGATCAATTTAAATCTGGGCTGCCCATCGGGAACGGTGGTTTCAAAAGGCAGGGGAGCAGGATTTCTTGCAAAAAGAGCGGAACTTGATGTGTTTTTAGATGCCATTTTCAGCCGTCAGGTCACTGGGATATCCATCAAAACGAGGCTAGGGAAGGAGCGGCCGGAAGAGTTTCTTGAACTGATCGAAATATACAACAAATACCCCATGGAAGAATTGATCATACACCCCAGGGTTCAAACCGACTACTATAAAAACAAGCCTAATATGGAAGCTTTTGCGGCGGCCTTTCACAAAAGCAAAAACCCGGTTTGCTATAATGGCGATCTGTTTTCGCTTGAGGAGTATAATGGGTTTTTGGCAAGCCATCCAGACGTAGAAACAGTCATGCTTGGCAGGGGGCTATTGATGAATCCAAGCCTTGTCCAGGAGCTTTTGTATGATATCAAACTGGATAAGCATGTGCTGAAAAACTTTCACGATGCGATATTGGAGGGCTATACGAAAATACTCTTTGGGGATAAGAACATTTTGTATAAAATGAAGGATGTTTGGAGCTACATGGCATTGATATTTTCAGACCATGCAAAACACCTAAAGAGAATCAAAAAAGCGCAAAGCCTGAACGATTATCAGGATGCTGTTTCACGGTTATTCAACGAGTCGAATATTGTTCACAAGGATAAGGAGTTGGTTAAATGAAATTTCTGCTTACCTCCGCGGGGATTAAGAACGAAAGTATTCATAACACATTGGTTGACATGCTGAGAAAGCCTATTTCGGAATGCAGCGCGCTTTGTATTCCTACCGCAATATACGCCATACCCGGCGGCCCAGGCCATGCCTGGCAGTTTTTTAGTGGACAAGCCACGACGCCCATGTGTGAACTGGGCTGGAAGTCTATGGGGGTGCTGGAGCTGACGGCGCTGCCCAGCATTGATAAAGCGCTATGGGTTCCCGTGGTCAAGGAGACCGATGTTCTGCTGGTCAATGGCGGCGACCCCTTGTATCTGTGCTACTGGATGCGTGAATCCGGCTTGGCTGATCTCTTGCCGTCGCTGCGGGCGGTATATGTAGGCTTAAGCGCCGGGAGCATGGTGATGGCCCCCAAGATCGGACAATTCTTTGTTGGCTGGACGCCGCCCAGCGGGGATGACGAGACGCTGGGGCTCGTTGACTTTTCCATTTTTCCGCACTTGGATCATGAGGAACTGCCGCATAACACCATGGCGGCGGCAGAGCAATGGGCGGCCGAGTTGCCTGGACAGGCGTACGCAATTGATGATCAAACCGCTATCAAGGTGGTTGACGGGAAAGTTGATGTGATTTCCCAGGGGCATTGGAAACGGTTCTCGCGGTGACAATACGCGGCGTGATCCTCAAGTACACCATCTGAATTGCGCAAAGATGTCCACCGTGGCTTTGGCATGAGGCAGTATGCTGAACAAGCATAAAAAATTGTTTGATTATTGTATTACCTTGTGCTATAGTGCGTCATTAAGGGAATGAAGTTCTCCCAGTGCTGATAAAAAAGCCAAACCGCTTTTAAGCTGATGACTTCTGCAATTATTTGGTTGCGGAAGTGTAGGCTTTTTTACATTTCTGCAAAAAGGAGAAGGTGTATGCTTTTCAGTCTTGCCCTGATGATACTATGCGGCCTTGTTTTAAGCGGAATCATGCAAAAATTAAAGCTGCCCGGTCTTGTGGGCATGCTTCTTACGGGCATCGTGTTAGGGCCGTATGCACTAAACCTGATAGCACCGGAACTGTTGAACATTTCTGCGGATTTGAGAGAAATCGCTTTGATCGTTATTCTTACAAGAGCAGGCTTGGCATTGGATATAAACGACCTGAAAAAGGTGGGTCGTCCAGCAGTCCTGATGTGCTTTATTCCAGCAACCTTTGAAATAGCAGCCACGACAATATTTGCGCCCATGTTCTTTCCCATCACGCATTTGGAAGCGGCTATTTTGGGAACCGTGCTAGGCGCTGTGTCGCCGGCTGTGATCGTCCCCAAAATGCTAAAACTAATGGAGAGCGGTTACGGCAAAGAAAAAAGTATACCACAGTTGATTATGGCCGGAGCTTCAGTTGATGATATTTATGTGATTGTACTTTTCACATCATTTCTGGGGATGTATGGCGGGAGTAATTTTGACATTGGAAGTCTTGTCAAAATTCCGATCGCCATTGTATTGGGGTTTTTGGCCGGTGTTTTGCTTGGGCTTGCGCTGGTTTACCTATTTAAGAAAATCAAAATACGGGATACCGTAAAGATATTAATGTTGCTTAGCACGTCCTTCCTGCTTGTTACGCTAGAAACAGCTGTGAAAGCGTATGTGCCTATTTCTGGACTCCTGGCCGTGATGGCATTGGGCGGCACCATTTTAAAACAGGATGACATCTTGGCAAAACGTCTTTCGGGGAAGTTTTCAAAAATATGGGTGGCAGCCGAATTAATGTTATTTGTGTTGGTAGGTGCGACGGTAGATATCAGCTATGCGGCAAAGGCGGGAGTTGCGGCGGTGGCACTTATCCTTATTGCTCTCGTTATTCGCATTTGCGGCGTGTTTTCCTGTCTTTTAGGAACGGAATTAAGCGCAAAAGAAAGATTGTTCTGTGCCATTGCCTATTTGCCAAAAGCGACCGTGCAAGCTGCAATTGGCGGCCTCCCTTTGGCGGCAGGCGTTGCGGCAGGCAATACCATATTGACTGTTGCCGTATTGGCCATACTGATTACCGCTCCGCTGGGAGCAATGGGTGTCGATTATTCATATCAGAAAATGCTTGTAAGAGCTAACCGCGGTGTCTAGGCGATTATGATTATCAAACAATAAAAATATTACCAAAGCTATGCTATCACGCTGAACCGAATGGTACAACGAATGTACTCTCACAGCGGATAGCTTTTTTGCTATAACACGCCAAAACAGTTTACTTTCGTTTTTGATCCGTTATATAATGATACGATATAATCAATGCCTCATTATGCAGTGAACATCACTGACCGGAAGGAGACCCTGCATGGCGTATCATGATTTGCAAAGCTTTCTTACGCAATTGGAAGCGTGCAATGAATTGAGAAAGATAGAGATTCCCGTATCCACAGAGCTTGAAATGACAGAGATTGCGGATCGTGTCAGCAAGGCGCATGGTCCGGCACTTTTATTTCAAAACGCAAAAGGGTTTGCGTATCCTGTGGTCATGAATGCCATGGGCAGCGAAAAACGCATGAGCATGGCACTGGGCGTGAAGCATCTTGATGACATTGGAGAGGAAATTTCGCAGTATCTGAACTTTGAACAATACCTTTCCATTCGCGGGCTTGTGAAAAGCATACCCCGCATGCTTCGACTGCTGCATGTTTTTCCACGCAGGTCAAGGCGAAGGGGCGCTTGCCAGCAGGTGATTGAGCATGAACCTGATTTATCCTCTCTGCCCGTGCTGAAATGTTGGCCGCAGGACGCCGGCCGCTTTTTTACGCTTCCCCTTGTTTTTACAAAAGAGGCAGGCAGCCGCCGGCAAAATATCGGCATGTACCGCATGCAGGTTATAGATAAGACTAGTACCGCCATGCATTGGCACAAGCATAAGGATGGTTCGGAAATATATGGGGCGTATGCACGCTCCGGCCATAGAATGCCGCTGGCCGTTGCGCTGGGATGCGATCCTGCCATCACCTATGCGGCTACCAGCCCGCTGCCCAAAGTGATCGATGAGATCATGTTTGCTGGCTGGCTACGACGTGCCCGTGTGAAAATGGTAAAATGTATCACCAATGACATTTACGTGCCGGCCGACGCGGAATTTGTGCTGGAGGGCTATATTGACCCGAAGGAGGACCTGGTCAGGGAAGGCCCCTTTGGCGACCATACCGGCTATTATTCTCTGGCGGATGATTATCCGCGCTTTCATGTCACCTGTATCACCCGTAAAAACGAGCCGGTCTACCCGGCTACCGTTGTTGGCAAGCCGCCCATGGAAGACTGCTACGTGGCAAAGGCCACGGAGCGTATCTTTTTGCCCTTTTTGCGCTTACAGATTCCTGAACTGGTAGACTTGAACCTACCGCTTGAAGGGGTTTTCCACAACTGCGCCATTGTTTCCGCACAAACCCGCTACCCCGGCGCGGCCCAAAAGGTGATGAACGCGATATGGGGCTTGGGGCAGATGATGTACACCAAAATGATTGTTGTAGTCGATGCGTCGGTGAATGTGCAAAATCTTTCGGAGGTTAGGGATGCAGTTCTGAAAAATGTACGGGGCAGAGACTGCCTTTTCTTTTGCAGCGGACCGTTGGATGCCCTGGATCATTCCTCCAGTAGGGCCCTGTACGGCTGCCGGCTGGGTGTGGATGCGACAAAAGGGGATATACCTGTGGAGGAAGGCGTTGATGATGCCTTTACCGTAATTCAAATAGACAAGACGTTAGACTTTCAAGGCAGAAAGACGCTGGAGGAGTATTTGCCCGGGCACCGGGAGAAATTTGTGATCTGTGTGGATGCAAGCGTTGATCCAGCTGATTTGCCTACCGTGATGTGGAAGGTGTTCAATAATATTGACGCGGCCAGGGATTTGGTGATTATGGGACAAAAAATAGGCATTGATGCCACGAAAAAATTTCAAGGAGAGGGACTGTCACGAGACTGGCCGGATGATATTGTGATGACGGATGAGATTAAGCAGGCTGTCAGTGAGAGATGGAGCGAATATGGTCTTGACGATCAGTAAAAAAATCCGAAAAAAAATTGGCGCATACGGTAAGCTGGTCATGTTTTCCCATACCATCTTTTCGCTTAGCTTTGCGCTTGTCGCCATGGTGGTCGCGGCAAAAGGGCTGCCGGATATTTCTATGCTGTTTTGGATTATGGTCTGCTTTATGGGCGCTCGCACAGGGGCCAATGCTATCAACCGCGTAATCGACGCAAAGATTGATGCTAAAAATCCGCGCACGGCAAACAGGCAGATTCCAATGGGTGAAATGAAAGTCAAAGAAGTAATTGTCTTTTCATGTCTTTGTTTTCTGATTATGCTCTTTGGCGCTTACAAGCTGAATGGGCTGTGCCTTTTGCTCTCCCCTGTGGCGCTGTTTCTGCTGATTATTTACTCCTACTGTAAACGCTTTACTAACTTGTGTCATGTGGTTCTGGGGGTTACCTGTGCCTGCGCGCCTGTGGGCGCATGGCTTGCGGTTACCGGGCAATTTGCTGTTCTCCCGTTTGTGATGGGTGTCGCCAATACCTTGTGGGTGGCCGGGTTTGACATCATCTACGGCTGCCAGGATTATGACTTTGACAGGGAAAATGGATTGCATTCTGTTCCGGCCAGGTTTGGCGTGAAAGGTGCGCTGCTGATTGCCTGCCTATTTCACATCGTTACACTGCTCTGCTTGATTGTCATTGGTGTTTTAGCGCCGCAATTTGGAGTGATCTATTTTGTTGGTGTTGGCATCATAGCGGCTCTGTTTGCGGTGGAATATAAGTTGGTTTCACCAACGAACCTTCAGCATGTGAATATTGCCTCTTATAGCGTGAATCAGATCGTCAGCTTTTGTTTGCTGGTGTTCGGACTGCTGGATGCTTTTATCTAATGCAACGAGTGATTTTATTGAATTGCGGAAAGGTATGGTTAGTTGATGAAGAAAATCATACTGGGGTTAACCGGCGCAAGCGGAAGCGTTTATTTTCTGCGGCTTGCCCGAAGGCTGCTAGAGCAGGAAATACAGCTGCATGTAGTCGCCTCTGCGCAAGGGGAAAAGGTGCTGCATTATGAAACCGGCGTCACGCTGGAAGACCAGGTAAAAAGCTGGAGACAAAGTGGCGCCAACATTTTGCTGGAAGATAACAGCAACCTGTTTTCTGCAGCCGCCAGCGGTTCCAGCCGCTTTGATGCAATGGCCATTGTTCCCTGCTCCATGTCTACACTGGCCATGTTAGCCCATGGAATGACCCAAACGCTGCTAACCCGCGCAGCAGACGTTATGATAAAAGAACGCCGCAAACTGGTGCTGGTGCCCAGGGAAACACCACTATCTACTGTGCATTTGAAAAACATGACGGAGCTATCACAGCTTGGGGCAACCATTCTCCCTGCCATGCCCGGCTTTTACGGTAAACCGGAATCAATGGACGACTTGATCGATTTTGTCGTAGGCAAGACCCTTGACGCTTTGGAGATTGAAAATGATTGCTATAAAAGGTGGGAGGGCGAATATGAGGAATAAGCTGGCATTGGCTATAGTTTTGGTACTCTTACTCATAATAACTGCCGGATGTTCAAATCAAGCAGGGGTGGTATCCTCTGGCACGGAAAAGCCGGTTATCCGGATCGGTATGATGTCTTCTTCCGATGTCATTCCTTATGTCCTTATCAATGAAAACAAGCTTTCAGATAAATACCAATTTCAGCTGGATTTGCAGGTCTTCACATCCGCCAAGGATCGGGACGCGGCATTTCAGGCAGGTGAATTGGATGGTGTGCTGACCGATTATGTTGGCATATGTATGTACAACAACGCGGGCTTTGATGTGAAAATCACCGGTATCACGGATGGCGATTATATTTTGCTGGCGGGCAAGAACAGCGGTATCAGCGATATTAGCCAGATCAAAGGAAAGGGCATTGCCATTTCGGAAAAGACGCTGATTGAATATACCCTGGACCAAATATTGGAGAAAAACGGTCTACAAGGCACAGATGTAATCAAGGAGATCGTTCCCCGCATTCCCGACCGCCTGGAACTAATGCGAAACGACAAAATCGATCTTGGGCTGATGCCGGAGCCTTTTGCCACCCTCGCACTAAATGACGGGGCGGTAAAGCTGGGCACTGCCAATGAATACGGCCTGTATCCGGCTGTCTCCGCCTTCTCCCTAAGTGCGTTGGACAGCAAAATTGGGGCCATCCGCAATCTTTACAAGGCGTACAATGAAGCTGTTGCGTATATGAATCAGACAGATATCCGCAAGTTTGAAGAAACGGTGATCCATGCGGTGGGTTATCCCAAAGAAATGGCGGGGAAGATCACCATCAAGGCGTTCCGCGAAAGCAAGCTTCCGCCCAAGGAAGATGTTGAGGCGGCGGTAAAGTGGGCCAGTGAAAAAGGCCTGTGCAAGCCATCTCTCACGTATGAGCAAATGACCTATGACGTGTATCGTGAATCCAACTGATTTGGTGAGGACGATGCTGAAAATAAATGATATTTCCGCAAGCTATCGTATCAAGGGGGAAAAGTTGCCGGTCCTTCGCCATTTTTCCATGCAGCTTGAAAAGGGAGAGATTCTGGCGGTGCTGGGCTCCTCCGGCTGCGGCAAGTCGACGCTGATTCAGGTGCTTGCCGGCATGCTTACAGTCGACAGCGGTACGGTGGAGGTTGCCGACAGTGAGACCTCAATCCCGCTGCACCCAAAAACGCACAAAATCGCCGTAATACCACAAAATTGCGGTTTGCTGCCATGGAAAACGGTGTATCAAAATTGCCTGCTCCCCTTGAAATTGCATAACCAGAAAATCAATGCGGAGATACTTGCCGAACTTCAGGAAACCTGCCAATCTTTAAAGGTAGATTCCTTGTTGAACCGGTATCCACGGGAGCTTAGCGGCGGCCAGGTGCAGCGGGCGGCGCTTGCCCGGGCATTTTTGCAGAACCCTGATCTCCTTTTGATGGACGAGCCTTTTTCTTCGCTGGATGAAATGACCCGTTCTGATGCCTGGGAGCTCTTTTTGAAGGTATGGGCACAAAAGCGGCCAACGACCATACTGGTTACTCACAGTATGGAGGAAGCGCTGTACCTGGGCCAAAAAGTCGCGGTGCTTGATAAAGAGAAGGGGCAATTGCTCAATCAAGCGGACAACCCGCATTTTGGACAGACAGAGGTGGGCCGTGAGGATGCCCTTGCGATGAGACAGTGGCTGTATGGATTGCTGAAAACTGCTGGTGTTGGA
Organism: Bacillota bacterium; assembly: GCA_023398575.1. Taxonomy (GTDB): domain Bacteria; phylum Bacillota; class Clostridia; order Christensenellales; family Aristaeellaceae; genus JAEWAH01. Next base: position 12,649 of record JAEWSC010000020.1, read on the forward strand.
GAAGTGCCATGAAAAAGCTGCTAAAACGGACGGGCTTTTTTCTGGAAGGATTTTTGCTGATTCATTTGATCTGGTATATCGGATACCTGACCGTACGCACAACCGTAATCCCCAATCCCATAACGGTATACCAGAATTTCGGCACGGTGTTTGCCAATGATATTATAAGGCACATTCTCTATAGCCTGAATCGAATCGGGCAGGGCCTGGGCCTGTCCTTGCTGATTGGTATTCCGGTAGGCATTCTCATGGCATATTCCCATACTGCCGACAAAATCTTATACCCGATGGTCTATCTCAGCTACCCGATTCCTAAAACCGCGTTGCTTCCCATTGCCATGCTTTTGTGGGGCATGCGGGATGGATCGAAAGTCGCCATCATTTTTTTAATTATCGTATTTCAAGTTATCGTCGCAGTGCGTGACAGCGTACGAAATATTGATGCTTCGCTGTATCTGGTGACCGTCAGCGCCGGGGCTTGCAAACGGCAGATTATTTGGCATATTACGCTGCCGGCGATTTTGCCTGAGCTGCTGACCAGCCTGCGCATTTCCATAGGAACGGCCATATCCGTGCTCTTTTTTGTAGAAGCTTATGGAACAAAATTCGGGATGGGGTATTACATTGTTGACGCCTGGTCACGAATTGATTATATTGGTATGTACAGTGGTATAATTGTCATCTCAATTGCTGGTTTTGTTTTGTTTGAGGCAGTGGACTTTCTTTCCGCAAAGCTATGCGCCTGGCGGTGATTTTTCCAAGTTGAATGTAATGCAAGGAGGACGATGTATGCTGTTTATGCTGATTGTGAAGGCTTCAAAAAATTCAGAGGGGGAGAATCTCCCTAGCGAAGAACTGATGGAAGCCATGTCAAAGTATAATCGAGAATTGGTGGAGGCAGGTGTGCGTGTAATGGCCAAAGGCCTTCATCCAAGTTCCAATGGCATGCGCATTTCGTTTCTTACACCGGGCGAAGCACCTAAGATTACATATGGCCCTTTTGCGCAGACAAACGAATTGATTGCCGGGTTCATTTTGATTGATGTAAAATCGCAGGAAGAGGCTGTAAAGTGGGCATTGCGGATGCCAGACCCACAGGGATATGGGGAGGGGCAAATTGAATTGCGCCAAGTGTTTGAATAATGGAAAAAACGCCTTTGTTTCTATGCTGATAATGCAAAACATCCGAAATAGCTACATATCGTGGGATGACCCACCAAGCATCCGAAAAAAGGGCAGACACAATCAAGCAGAACATAAGGATATATGATAGTATGTCCATATAGGAGGGACATACGATGCATGCATGGGAAGCAATAGGCAAAACACTGGATTATATTGAGGAACATATCGCAGAGGATATCAATATCGAGTCGTTGGCGGAAACCGCCGCCTTGTCGCTTTTTTACTATCAGCGGCTATTCAGCCGGCTGGTGAAAAAGCCAGTGAGGGAATATATAAAACTGCGGCGTATGGCAATGGTCTTGCCCGCGCTTCAAAACAAAGCCACCCGTATTCTGGATGCCGCCTTGGCGTACGGCTTTGGCAGCCATGAAGCATTTACAAGGGCATTCAAAGAGACATATGGTATGACGCCGGAGCAATACCGGGGTAAGCCAATTTCGCTCAATCAATTTCATAAGCCAGATTTGTTGCTGGGGTATACCATGATAGATGAGGGGGTACCCCTGATCAGCGATGGTCTTGTGCTGGAGATGAACCGCAAAGTTATTCATGAACCTATTGAATTTATGGGTGTGAAGAGCTTTGTTTCTATTGCGGGGCAATTGCCTGTAGGCGAAGCCACGGGGGTGGATATGCCCGGTGAAATATGGAGGCGTTTCCATCAGGAAAAGAGCCTCATTCCCCGCACGCCTGATGGGCGTGAACTGGGTGTTGCGTATATGGGTGATGCGCCGGAAGGGTGCTTTACCTATTTTGCGGGAGCAGAGGTCGCGCCGGGAGCCTGTGATGCGCGTTTTTCCATATGGCAGCTCCCAGCCCGGGAGTATATTGTCTGTGGGTTTGAAGCCAGCAATTTCGAGGAGCTTGTTACTGTGGCGCTTGATAAGGCGATTCGTTACAGCGGCTTATGGCTTGAGAAGCATGGCCTTGAGATGGGTGCTTTTGCCCCTGAGATGTATTACAATAGTTCGCCTGAAGCCACGTATATGGAGCTGCTGTTTCCTTTTCATGAAAGAAAAGAATAATTGTGGATTCAGCGAAAGCCCCTACTACTCATACGAAAAATTCTGCCATCCAAAAATCAGTGAAGCGTGAATGAATTGGGCGTTGGTTTTGTAAGGAGCAATCAAGTGAACAATCAGTTTTGCCAGCAAACAGCCATCACAAAAAATGATACGGTCACCCTTGGCGGCTATGACTGGACCGTGCTGGATATTCAATGTGACCGGACGCTGATGATTACAAAAGAAGTCATTGAAAAGCAGGCCTTTCATGCAAGACATGAAGTGACCACTTGGGAGCAGTGTACACTCAGGGCATATCTAAATGGAGCATTTTACAGCGGATTCAGCGAGAAGGAGAAGCAACGCATACTGGAGACGGTTGTTTCGAATAGCAATAATCCGGAATATGGAACAAACGGTGGAAACCCAACAACCGACAAAGTATTCTTGCTCAGCATGGAGGAGGCAAACCGATATTTTTCTACGAATTCAAAGCGTGTAGCCGCCTATCAAGGCGCAGCCCGCTGGTGGTGGCTGCGCTCGCCCGGCATCAGCAATCATGCCGCGTTTGTGTACAGCGACGGCTTTGTCAACGCTCATGGCTACCGGGTGGATTATGCCTACACCGGCGTACGCCCTGCGATGTATTTGAAACTCGATTGAATATAGCACGATCTATCGGCATTGCGTATCCTATGCCAGATGGCCTTTCACTGTTAATCCCAAAGCGCAGAATTCATGTCCATCAATGGCATGGATATCATGCGCTTGTTTTTTTGTTTGTTGCAATGCTACAATAATCTCCTGTACAATGATAATGGTACTGCGCATTGGTGGCAATGGAGGTTTAGGCATGGCAGCGGACATAAGGATCGTCACTTACGATCCCACCTACGCCGAGGAAACGGTTCATATGTGGCGAAAAAGCAAGGAGGATGCCATAGGTCAGGCGGAGCTGCATACGTTTGACGACCAAATACATTTTTTGAATAATGTTCTTTCAGTGGATAATAAAATCTATCTGGCCATTGATGCCAGTACAAATAACGTCGCAGGCATGTTGGCATGCAATCAAACAGAGATTAATCAATTGTATATCCATACAGACTATCAGGGAAAAGGGTTGGGTGCAAGGCTGCTGGAGATTGCAAAAAGCAATTCTGGCGGTACGTTGACTCTTTATACGTTTGAGATCAACCATAAAGCTCAGCAGTTTTATGAAAAGCATGGTTTTAAAGTGATTGGCAGAGGATATGAAAACGAAGAAAATCTGGCGGACGTTAAATATCAGTGGAGGATGGAGCATCGGTGAATATATGCTTTGGATGCAAGGGGATAGCAGGCTTAAGCGAAACAAGGATGGTTGAAGAAGATGAAGCAAAAAGCATGGTGTATTTTGGAGGGTATATGAAAAGGATAATCGCCCTTATCATTTGCGTTTTGCTAATCTCAGTATGTATAGGGGCTTATGCGCTGCAACTGGAGACTGATGCCATAGATATATATGTAGAGTCGGTTGCATCCTCCCTGACAATCCCTAATGTGTCGATTGGTATTGTAAAAGATGGGGAGGTGCTGTACCTACGAGACTTTGGGGAGAAACAAAAAAATGCCCTGGGAGGTAAAGCAATAGCCTACCCGATTGGTTCAATCAGTAAGGTGTTTACTGCCCTGGCAGCCAGGCAGTTAATTGGAGCCGGGATGCTGGTAGAAAATGCTCCTGTTGAACGTTATCTGCCACATTTTCGTACTGAATACCTGGGGAAGAATGCATCCGTTACCGTCGGACAATTGATTCGTCATACAAGCGGCATATCGGCAATAGACGGCGGAAGACCCTTCATTTACAACACAAGACATGACCTTTCGCAGGTTGTGGAAAGGTCCATGCATTTGAAGTTGGTCAGCAAACCGGGTGTGCAATATAACTATTCCAACCTAAATTATCTACTGCTGGGCCGTATTGTAGAGCTTGTCTCACAAACACCGTATGATGCGTATGTCCACGACAAAATACTGAAACCTTTGCACATGACCGGTACAAATCCTAACGCCGCTAGTATGCAAACTGGAGACTATATGAAAGGACATATACCGTTTTATGGCACAACATTGCCGGTTTCGTATGCATTTTCTAGCAGCATTATGCCAACTGGTGGATTTATATCAACGGCAGAGGATATTTGCCGCTTAATGATTTTTTATCAGCAAGGCGGCCGTATAGATGGAGACAAACTCATTGATTCAAGCACAGTCTTGGGGTGGGAATCCGCGGCTGACAACGGGTATTACGACATTTACTGGACAAAAGCTGATTGGAAACCAGGACTCCGGTTTATTCATAATGGTTCCTGGCCTGGATATTCCTCTACATTAACGCTAGATGCGGATTCTGGATACGGTATCGTTGTGCTGACAAATTCCTATGATCAGTGGGGAATACAGCTAAACGAACCGGCGCCTTGGGGGATGGCAGAGGATATTTTGTCGTACCTGACGGAGGGCACTTTTCCTGAAAGAAAGCCTATCTCCTACGATTATTCTGATGTGATATGGCTGGCCTGCTTATTTGCTGGGTTAATTTGGTTTGTTTGCTTCATGATCTGCCGTGAGATAAAAGCAAGCTCCCGCCAAAAGGGTGTCTTCAAAGATGCTATTATGCTATCCATCTATCTTGGCCTTCCCATGCTCTGGATCATTTTTGTCCCGGCAATTAACGATGGCAAATGGGATTGGCTGCTGGCCTCAAATCCTCAGACGAATATTAGCTTGCTAGGCATTATGGCGGCATTGGTGCTGGTGGGGATAGGGAAATTGCTTATTCGCACCATACGCACATTTCCATCAAAAAGGGCATCTGCATAAGCATTGAAAAAATTGGCGTAATCTATGGATTTGGAGGCCTACATGGGAAACACAGAAAAGTTTGATTTGATTGCAGGCAGCTACGATACCCCGCAAAGAATTGAAATCGCAAAGCGAATCGCCGATGCCATTTGCGATTATATCCAAGATGGCAAAAATAAACGCGCAATTGATTTTGGATGCGGAACCGGCCTTGTCGGCATGTATTTACTCAAAGACTTTGAATCTATATTGTTTCTGGATACATCACAAAATATGATCCGAGAAGTCCAACGGAAAATATCCGAAGGCAACATACATAACGCAGATACGATTTGCTTTGATTTTGAAGAGGACAGCTTGGCAGATGTGCATGCTGACTGTATATTTATGGCGCAGGTGCTGCTGCATATCAAAGACTTTCAGCCGGTTCTGCGAAAGCTGTATGACGTTTTGAATCCCGGCGGGCATTTGATCATCGTTGATTTTGACAAGAACGTTGAAATCGATTCAGAGTTGGTGCACAATGGCTTTGATCAAGCTGCGCTGGCCAACATCATAAATGAGATGGGATATAAAAACGTCCGCTCCCGTACGTTTTATCATGGAAGCAAAATGTTCATGAACCGCGACGCATCCCTGTTCATCCTTGACGTTCAAAAGTGAGCCGGATATTGCTGTATACAGCATGCCTTTAGAAATAAAAGAACGCATGTAATCATGGAGGAAAACTGATGAAAATATCAAAAAGTGACGCGCTGATTTGGTTTGATGCTTTTTCTCAAATGCCTGAGGATGAAGAACCAACCGTAAAGCAAAAGGAAATTATATACGCCACTTTTGCACAGATTGAGGCGGCAGTCGATCAACGAATGGATGCCTTGAAGTCCTCCATCAAAGGTCTGAAAACACTGGAGAACAGAACCTTTTATGTCGGTAATGACGGCAAGTTTTCCCAGGGTTGCCGCTCCTGCTTAACAGGTACAGGCCTTAGCGCCATACGCAAAACAAACAAATGCAACCTTGTTTGCAAGTTTTGCTATAACTATGGCCAGCTGGATGATATTCCTCCGGTAGGAGAGGGTATGTGGGAAATCGGCGGCACGAAGTTTTATGAAAAAGATATTGACCTGCTCCTTTCCATACAGCAAAAGCCCACTGGTATCTCTTATGTATACTTAGAGCCATTCATGGAAATTGAGAAATACTATCCAATAATCAAAAAATTTTGCAAAGCAAACGTACATCAGCACATGTACACGAACGGTACCTTGGCAACGGAAGAGAACTTGAAGGCACTGGGCGAAGCGGGGCTTAATGAGCTCCGCTTCAACCTGGGTGCTTCCAAGTGCTCCGACAAGGTGATCGAGAATATGGGCATAGCAAAAAAATACATCCCCTACGTAGGAATAGAAACGCCCATGACCCCTGAATTATATCAAGCATTTTTTAAGAAAAAACAGGCCATCCTTGCTACCGGTATAGATTTTATCAATTGCGCGGAGCTGCATTTAAACGAAAACAACATAGGTAATTATTCGGGAGAAAACATGTACATCTCCAGGCATGGCTATGTTTCGCCTGTTTGGAGTCGTGAACTGACGCTGAAGTTGATGAAAATTGCCGATGAGGAGCAGTGGGATCTGGTGGTGCACGACTGCTCCAATTACACCAAGTTCGCAAGGGGTTTAAATCTGAGTGCAAAAGAGGGAAAATGGTTTGGCGCCAGCAACTATGCCTGTGAGTTTGAAAGGATACCTTACGAGGCATTTCTGCCGATACTCAACGACGATGGTTTTGCATTTTTAAGCGAAGAGGAATTGCCCAAGGGGTATCAGCCGCAAATGTTGGAAATCTAAAAAGCTTGGGGCAAGTGCCTTTGACAATACAAAAAAATAGGAGGGAAACGTATGCGCAGAAAAGACAGGGAAGTGACAAGCGGGGAAAGAATCGACGAGGTTATCAGCAGGTGCCATTGCATACGGCTTGGCTTTTGTGATGAGGGAGAAGTGTATATCGTTCCCTTAAACTTTGGGTTTGAAGAAAAGGATGGTAAGAGGACTTTTTACTTTCACAGCGCCAAAGAGGGGCGGAAGATTGATCTCATCAAAAAGGGCCAGATTGTTGGCTTTGAAATGGATACAAACTATAAGCTGAACGAAGGGGAAACGGCCTGCGATTATTCTGCCCGCTTTTTAAGTGTGATCGGTACAGGCCGTGTGTCCTTTCTCGAGGGTCAAGAGGAGAAGGTGGCCGCCTTGCAATCCATTATGCTGCACAATACAGGCAAAGGGGACTGGGATTTTGCAGATGCCATGGTGAATGCTG
>JAEWSC010000025.1 GCA_023398575.1 Bacillota bacterium
TGTCGCACTGCTCACTGCCGTTCGCATTGCTAGTTTCGCCAGCCTCCTCCGCCTCGCTTCACCCGCCACAGGCGGCGCTTTGGCTACGGAGCCCTTCAGCGCCCATGGTACTCCGCTTCCCACGGCCCGGGAGAGTAGGTCGCAGTCGGATTCCATTTAGAGCATCTAAGAAGCTAGATACTCTTTTTCTATTGTGGCTTTACCGAAAAAACCACCAACAAAGCTGGTGAAAGAAAGAGCTTTAGTTTACTGCGTTGAGCGAAGCGAACTGATAACGATCTGCTTGCAAAGTGCTACTTTTCCCGGTAACCACTGCTTTAGCAGTCGAGGGGCATGTATGTGTAACGATTGGTAGTTGTTCGATGCCTATTGAGAGGCGGGCTGGTAATATGCCCTTTTAGGGCTTGTTCATACTACGCGTGGTGTTGCATCCTGAGAATATATGTAACAAGGCTGCCGGCCCCCATGGTTAAAGCTATGGGGTGATCTGTTCCATTTCAAGAATATGAGTAACGCAAGCTCATCGCAGTGCATGTACTCACGGTTCTATCAAATAGCTGCTGCCCTGGTGTTGTTTACATGCATGTTTCAACTTCGCCAAATTCTCAGAAAGATCATAAATGCTTTTATACCTGCAACTGGATGTGACCGCGATAGAAATAGACAGTAGCGGAAATTTCTCTTCGATTCCGTTTCTGTTCAAGGCAATGATATATCCCTTATCCAAATCGTTTTTGTTGAAGAATAATTGCGCTGCAGCGTCAAATTGTCGGATTATCTTTTCACAAAGCAGTTTTGGATTGCTGTCTGAGAGTATAGCTATAAAATCATCCCCGCCAATATGACCGATAAAGTCTGTTTTTTGTACATGATCCTTCAGTAACTGTGCCAGGCATTTAATCAGTCTGTCACCGTTTTCAAAGCCATATACATCGTTATAGCTTTTGAACTTATTAATGTCAAAGTAAAGGACATAGTAATTTGTTGATGAACGAATGCACATTTCCAATTGCCTTTCAATTAGCATGTTTCCTGGCAACTCCGATAGCGGGTTTAAATGCTTTGCATTAATGATTTCAATTTCGATGGTTTTTTCAAGAAGATCTTTTACTGTGACGATACCCAGATATCGATTTTCTTTCAATATAGTGATAAAATCATATATTTTATCGTGATGCCGGTTCATCGCCTTTTTTGCGACGGAATCAATACTACTTTGGTGATCAACGCTCAAAAAGTCACGGCTCATGATTACGCTGATCGGCTTATTGGCGTATAGTGTATAGCCATACTTGTCTGAGATATACCTAAACATGTCATTTCGTGTGATTACTCCGATCACAGAACCATTGCTGGTAATGCAAAAACCTGGCAATGTACCATCTCTTTTCATCATATCAAGGATATGGTCAACATGGGTATCCAGACTGATGGTTTTCAGTGGCCTGGAAATACTGCCGATATGAATATTGCAAAGTCTGTTGCACAGTATGTTCTTTTTGATTTGCTCTGCCTGTGCAATTATTTGTACAACTGCGTTGTTGATAGGTAGTAACGATTCGCAAGGTTTTTGGATGAAAAAACCTTGCCCATAATGGACACCAATATCAATGAGTTTCACCAGTTCGTTTTCAGTCTCAATTCCCTCGGCGATAAGATAGGTATGCGAAAGTGAAGCGAATTCGGCCATACTTCTCACCAGGGATTGCTTGGTCACCTCCTTGTCGATATCGCGGATTAGGTTCATATCAATTTTGATAAAATGGGGACATACATCGGAAATCAGATTAAGCCCTGAGTGACCAGCTCCCGCATCATCAATAGCGATCTTATAGTTTTGATCCTTATAATTACGGATGGTTTGTAGAAAATCAGTAAGATTGTTGATGGCTTCGTTTTCTGTAATCTCAAATATCACATTTTCAGGATTGATAGAATATTGACTTAAGTAGTCCTTCGTGAATCCCTGTATAAACTTCGGCTCTCGCATGATATTGGGATTTACGTTTAGGAACAGCTTCATCTGTGCCTTGTGCGCATGAACTGTCTCAATGGCTTTTGATCTGCAGAGAAGCTCCAATTCCCATAGTTTATTGTACTTTTGTGCATAGAAAAAGAGCATAGAAGGGTTTTCCATATCCGTTCCTTTAGGCCCGCGACTGAGCGCCTCATAGCCATATACAGACCCATCGGTGAGTGAGATAATCGGCTGAAATACAGTCCTAATTTGCCTGGTGGCAAGTATGCTATAAAATTGTTCCATCAGGCTGTATTCTGCTTTGAACTGACTCATGCAAGCATGTCCTTTGTAAATAATTTGCCCAGATATAGTTTACAAACCGATTGTAATATCTACGTGATGAAAGTGTTATCTGCGCAACAGACCAAGTTCTGCATAATCCATTACGAGGCCAGGGAAAAATTATAGATTCTGCCGATTGCCATACAATGATAAAAGCCATACAATGATAGATAAAAAGCAGAAGACGAGGTAGCTGCATGGAAGCTTGGGATTTGTATGATATAGACAGAAATAAAACTGGGAAGATTGGGTATCGTGGAGAGCCATTGGCACAGGGACAATATCATCTGGCTGTGGATATATGGATCATAAACAGCGATGGGGAAGTTCTTCTTCAGAAGCGCTCAAGCAAGAAGGAAGCGGGGGCAGGCCTATGGTGCTGCACTGGCGGTGCGGCTATCGCCGGTGAAGACAGTAAGCAGACATGCCAGCGTGAAGCGGCGGAAGAGCTCGGCATAATGCCGGATATGAAACATGCCCAAATGATCTTGCAGCATACAATGGGCAACTGCCATAAGGATGTATGGCTGATTCGTCAGGATATATCGCCAGATGCATTTCATCTTCAGCGGGAAGAAGTGGATGATGTCCGATGGGTGACGATGGAACAATTGAAACGTGAATTGGAGAATCCTTCCCTGTTCTGGATATGGAAATTACACTATATGGACTCGATTCTGAAATATTTGAATGAGGCTGTTAGCTTGAAAGGTGAAGAAGATGTATAATAAATATGAAGAAACCTTTTTGCTGCGAACATGTAACTGCGATTTCAAGGGAACCTGGCGCCCCAGTGACATATTTGAAACAATGCAGGAAGTAAGCGGCATGCATTCCTACCTTTTAGGCTGCGAGCGGGATGTGCTTATCGAAAAAGGGATCGTTTGGGTGCTTTCCAGGGTGGAAGTACAAATGGAGAAGTATCCTTTCATTGGCGACAGGGTGACGGTGGAGACATTCCCTGTAAAAAATCGACGCTGGTTCTTTCCAAGATACTTTATCTTTAAGGATGCGCAGGGGAATAAATTAGGTCATGCCTGCAGTTTGTGGGTTTTACTAGATTTAAACAGCCGTAAAATGGCTCCGCCTGACGTAGTGCTTTCCATGATTCCTGATAATAGTGATCTGGTTCCGCCGATGGGGCTGCCTTCGACGGTTGCAGAGGCAGGCGGCGAGGAAATAGAAACAATCCGCCAGCCGGCTTACACTGATTTGGATGTAAACAATCATGTGAACAACGCACGTTACATGGACTGGCTAAGTGATGCACTGGGAGCAGGCGTGATGGGAAAAAAATGCCTGTCATCCATTTGCATCAATTATGATGCGGAAGTCCGCCCTGAGCAGGAAGTGAAGCTAACGCTTCAGATAAATGGCGATGCATTCAGCTTATTTGGTTATCATGATGAGAAGCGACATTTCGAAATAGGCGGCTCCTTACGAAATAGACAGTAGGATGCTATCTTGCTAATGAGTTCTTAGCACCAGTTCAGCAGCTTTTTTTGCCGTTTTCATTGCGGTTGGAAAAGGAAGCACATTTAACTCGTCCAGCGTGATCCAGCGGCCATCTTTAACGGGTTCAGCGCAGTCAGCAGAAAAATGCATCAGGTGCATCTTCCAGACTCTATGGGTAAAAACATGCTTTGCTTCGCCCAAATCTCCCTGATAATTTGCATTCAAACCAAGAGAACGCAAGTGATTTTTCATGATCTTTGAGGAGATGCTGTCCTCCAATAGTACAAACACCCACAGACCACCCAATAATTTTTCTTGACGCTGCTGAACAAGAACCATATTGTCAAAGGTTATAAGGCCAACGCCCATTTCTATCTGTTTGGGGGCGCTGGCTTTTATCTTTATGGGTAATAGGTCTGCATCACCGGCTTGATAAGCATCGCAAAAACCAGAAAGAGGACACTTTTCGCACACAGGTGTTCCGGGAATGCAAACAGTGGCGCCCAGGTCCATCAATGCCTGGTTGAAATCGCCAGGACGACGATCTGGAACCATGGAGGCAGCTTCCCCATATATCAACCGTGAGACACTAGGAATAGTAATATCCTCCCGGATGCCTCTTAAGCGGCTGATAACACGCATGACATTGCCATCCACCGCTGGTGTCTTTTCTGAATAAGCGATGCTGGCAATCGCGCCAGCTGTATAGGGGCCAATACCTGAGAGCCTTAGTAGTTCAGATACCGTTGGCGGTAGTTGCCCTCCAAACGATTCCGTAATCTGCTTTGCAGCCTTTTGCAGATTTTTGGCGCGGCTGTAGTAGCCAAGGCCTTCCCATGCCTTTAGCACATCCTGCTCAGAGGCCGCTGAAAGGGCCTGAACGGTTGGAAAAAGAGTCATAAAACGTGGAAAGTAGGAAAGAACCGTATCTACCCGCGTTTGCTGCAGCATAATTTCTGAAACCCATATGGCATACGGGTCGTTAATGTCTCGCCAAGGTAAAGAGCGCTTATGCATATCATACCAAGTTAACAATAATTGAGAAATGGGTAAGTGTTGCTCGATTGGAATGCACCCTCTCAAAAAAGCAATTGCTATATAGACTTCTATTATTGTACCATAAGGCAATGGGTTTAGCTAAAAATCTTTAGATATATGAAAAATGAAGATATATGGAGATAACGAGAGCAATGTTTGAAATTGTTGCCCTAAATGACAATTATGAACGGAAATTGAGCTATTTAGAGAAATACGGAAATGGAAATCACTTGATATCCCATGGGAAATGCCGTAAACTATGCACGTGCGGTTTAGCACTCACTTAATTCGAGTGCTAACAATATGAAGAATCGATGCAGCGAGGAGGATTACCATGAACGTTAAGCCTTTGGGTGACAGGGTTGTCATCAAAAACATTGAAGTAGGCGAGACCATCAAAGGCGGTATTCTTTTGCCCGGTACGGCCAAGGAAAAGCCTCAAATGGCTGAAGTTTTGGCTGTTGGCCCCGGCGGCCTGGTAGATGGCAAAGAAGTCAAGATGCAGGTGGAAGTTGGCCAGAAGGTTATTTATAGCAAATATGCCGGCACCGAAGTAAAGGTTGACGACAAAGAGATCATCATCGTTCGTCAGAGCGACATCTTGGCTATTGTGGAATAATCCCACTTGCCGAATTAAAGGAGGAAATACCTATGGCTAAGCAAATCAAATACGGCGAGGACGCACGTCGCGCGCTGGAAAAGGGCCTCAACGCCTTGGCAGATACCGTAAAGATCACTTTAGGCCCTAAGGGCCGTAATGTGGTGCTGGATAAGAAGTTCGGCGCCCCCCTCATCACAAACGATGGCGTGACCATCGCCAAGGAAATTGAACTGGAAGACCCCTTTGAAAACATGGGCGCTCAGTTGGTAAAGGAAGTCGCCACCAAGACCAACGATGTGGCCGGCGACGGTACCACCACCGCCACCCTGCTGGCCCAGGCCATCGTCCGTGAAGGCCTTAAGAACCTGGCAGCCGGTGCCAACCCCATGGTTTTGAAGAAGGGCATTGAGGCTGCCACAGAAGCCGCTGTTGAAGGCCTGAAAGAAATCAGCCAGCCCATCTCTAGCAAGCAGGCTATTTCTCAGGTTGCTTCCATTTCTGCCGGCGATGAAGAAATCGGTCGCCTGATCAGCACCGCTATGGAAACTGTCGGCAAAGACGGCGTCATCACTGTGGAAGAAAGCAAGACCATGAAGACGGAAATGACCACCGTGGAAGGCATGCAGTTTGACCGCGGCTATGCCTCTGCTTACATGGTCACCGATACCGATAAGATGGAAGCGGTTTTGGATGATCCGCTCATTCTGATCACCGATAAGAAAATTTCCAACAGCCAGGAAATTCTGCCTGTTCTGCAGCAGGTTTCCCAGACCGGCCGCAAGCTCTTGATCATCGCCGAAGACGTGGAAGGCGAAGCGCTGGCCATGCTGGTTCTCAATAAACTGCGCGGCATTTTGACCACAGTGGCTGTGAAAGCTCCCGGCTTTGGCGATCGCCGCAAGGAAATGCTGCGTGACATCGCTATCCTGACTGGCGGCCAGGTTATCACCGACGAACTTGGTCTGGACCTGAAGGAAACCACCATGGATATGCTGGGCCGTGCCGCAACCGTGAAGGTGGACAAAGAGAACACCACCATCGTGGAGGGCAATGGTGACAAAGCCCAGATTGATGGCCGCGTTGCCAGCATCAAGGCGCAAATCGCCGAAACCACCAGCGACTATGACCGTGAAAAGCTGCAGGAGCGCCTTGCCAAGCTGGCTGGCGGTGTAGCTGTTATCAAGGTCGGCGCTGCTACCGAAGTGGAAATGAAAGAGCGCAAGCTGCGCATTGAAGACGCCCTGGCTGCCACCCGCGCTGCGGTGGAAGAAGGCATTGTGCCCGGCGGCGGTGTCGCTCTGCTGAACGTGCTGGGCAAGGTGCAGGCACTGCTCAGCCAGTTTGCCGGCGATGCCAAGACTGGTGTGCAGATCGTGATTCGCGCTTTGGAAGAACCCATTCGCCAGATCGCTGCCAATGCCGGTATCGAAGGCAGTGTCATCGTGGAAAATGTCAAGAATGCCCACAAGGTTGGTTATGGCTTTGACGCGCTCAAGGGCGAGTATGTGGACATGGTGGAAAGCGGCATTATCGACCCCACCAAGGTAACCCGTTCTGCGTTGCAGAATGCAGCCAGCGTGGCGGCCATGCTGCTCACTACCGAATCTTTGGTGACTGACATCCCCGCTCCCGAACCTGCTCCTGCGGCTCCCGGCGGCGGAATGGGCGGAATGTACTAAGAGCTGCGCTCTTTCGAGGAGATGACGCGAAAGCGTCATCTCCTCGACTTTTTGCACGGTTTTCTTGTATCCCTGTGCACCGTCCCGCGCTTCACTTGGACGATTTCAGGGATACGGCCAGAAAACCGTGTAAGGAATGTTTGCTCCGCAAACCCCCGTCCGGGTGGCAAAGCCACCCGGACGGTTTCAAATGAGGAGGCTCTGGCCCTCTCGTTGCTCCCCGTAGAAGTTTATCTTGGGTGGGAGTTGTGAGTTACCACTCGACTGTGGCTTGAACTTTGCACTCAAAAGCCCGTGTGTATCGCAAAAACACACGGGCTTTTTGCTTTCTAATAAATGAGAAATCTCCATTCGATTTCTAATTATGATCTAATTTGTAATTGCCAGGCAGTGGTGGTATGATGTGTGTGACTTGAAAAGGAGGTCAACACAAATGGAGAAGAATGTAAGCTTTCCCAAGGAGAGCGTTTCTGAATTGTACTGCCGGCTGACATGGGCGCAGCTGGAGCTGATTGCAGATGACGTGCAGGAGATACAAATTCTGGCTGCGGGAGATGACCAATCGGTAAACGACCTGCACATCGAAGAGCATGATGGCCGTCTGGTGGTGGAACAGCCGGCGCTGATTTTCTCGCTGAATTTCATCACTCATAAGTGGACGCAGGTATGCATCCGCATTCCACGCGATTGGCGCGGTGTCATTGATGCGCATACCGTTAGCGGATTGCTTAACAGTAAGGGTGTCAAGGGAACGGATGTTACCTTCGACACCGTGTCTGGTGATCTGCGGGCTATGGCTACTGCGGCCAGCAGTTTGCAGCTGCGTACCGTCAGCGGCGATGTAAAGGGCGGCGACCTGACCGGCGAGCGTTTGACGCTGCGTACCGTAAGCGGGGATTCACGGCTGCAGAGCATTGCCTTTGATCAGATCAAAACCAATGGTGTCAGCGGCGATATATGGCTGGAATTCCGCGCCCCCTTCAGCCGGCTGGATGCTAATACCGTTTCGGGAGATTTGGAAGTGCTTATTCCCACCGATACGCTGGATGCATCCTTGAAGGCAGTCAGCGGTCATGTCCATACCTCCGGCATCAAGCTGAAGGATGGCGGCAGCACCATCCGCTGCAGCTCTGTTTCGGGAGATCTGAACATCATTTCCACCTTTGATAAGGCCGCAAAAGCATAAACCGTGGAAAACAGTTGGCAGCCTGCCCGAAATCCTGTATAATAAGGGGAATGAAAATCACAGGTACTTGGAGGATGACGGCATGGCAAGAAATAACTTCGGCGGCTTTGGCGGCGGAGCAAATATGCAGCAGCTGATGCGCCAGGCGCAAAAGCTTCAGGAGCAGATGGAAAAGGCACAGTCGGAACTTGACAATCGTGAATATGAAGCCTCTTCCGGCGGCGGCATGGTGAAGGTTTTGGTCGGCGGCAAGCGGGAACTCAAATCCATTACCCTGGATCCCCAGGTAGTTGATCCGGAGGATGTGGATATGCTGCAGGATTTGATTCTGGCAGCTGTGAACGAAGCCCTTCGTAAGGCTGAAGAGACCCGTGAAGCGGAAATGAACAGGCTGAACCCAGGCATGGGCGGCATGTTTTAAGTATGGCACAGCAATTGGAGCCCATTGCCCGTATGGTGAGCCAGCTGGCAAGGCTGCCTGGTATCGGGCAAAAAACGGCACAGCGGCTGGCGTACCATATCATCAGCCTGCCCCAGGAGGATGTGCACGAGCTGGCTGCCGCCATATGGCAGGGTCGCAAGTCCATCCGTTACTGCGGTGTGTGCGGAAACTATACCATAGATGATCCATGTGGTATGTGTGCAGATGATAAACGCCGCAATGGTCAACTGTGTGTAGTCAGGGACCCGCGGGATGTTGCGGCTATGGAGCGGATTCGGGAATACAAGGGCGGCTATCATGTGCTGCATGGAACGCTCTCACCCATGGATGGCATCGGACCCGAGGACATCCGCATCAAGGAACTCCTCTCCCGGGTGGCTCATGAGAATATTCAAGAGGTTATACTGGCTACCAACCCCGATATCGAGGGGGAAGCCACAGCCACCTACATCGCACGGCTTTTAAAGCCTATGGGCTTGAAGGTGACTCGTATTGCCCATGGTGTGCCAGTAGGCAGCGACTTGGAATATGCAGATGAGATTACACTGGCCAAGGCAATGGAAGGCCGCAGAGAAATATAACAGATGGGGCAGCGGCACGCTGCCCCCTTTTGCAAAGAAGAATACCAAGGAGCGTTGGGTATATGGATTACGAATTGATTCTGCTTGTCGCCATCGCGGTATTATTGATCATCCTCCTCATCCTTGCTTTGGCGCAAACAAGAAAAGCTTCAAAGCGGCATCAGGAGTTGTTATCAAGAATAGCCCAATGGGAGCAGTATCTGGTGGACGTGATATATGACATCACACAGGGTATCGGCGCCCAGCGCTCTGAAAACGCATCGCTGCACAAGGGGATGAATGATAGCATTATTAACACCCTGAGCCAGATATTGTCCAATCAAACCATGCAGTTAGATTCTCTGCAAAGGCAGATGCAGAACGTCTCCAGGGTTCAGGAAGACCGGCTGGATAAAATGCGGGATACACTTGCGGATGGCATGAGCAAGCTTCAAAAGGAAAATATGCAAAAGCTGGAAGAAATGCGTCGCACTGTGGATGAAAAGCTTCATGAAACGTTGGATAGGCGGTTGGGGGAAAGCTTCTCCCAGGTTTCCACTCGTTTGGAGGAAGTATATAAAGGATTGGGCGAAATGCAGGCATTGGCCAGCGGCGTGGGAGATTTGAAGAAGGTGCTTACCAATGTTAAATCCAGAGGGATTTGGGGGGAAATGCAGCTAGGGAATCTGCTAGCTCAGGTTTTGTCGCCTAACCAGTACGAAGCCAATGTGGCAGTTGTGCCCGGCATGCAGGAACGTGTGGAGTATGCGCTGAAGCTACCCGGAAGGCAGGAGGATAAGGCTTCCTCTGTCTATTTGCCCATCGACAGCAAGTTCCCGCAAGAGGCCTTTATCCGCGTTGTGGAGGCGCAGGAAGCGGGCGATGTGCAGAAGGTCACAGATGCACGTAAGGAGCTTGTGCAGGCCTTAAAAACCGAGGCAAAGCGGATTTCAGACAAGTATGTTCAGCCTCCCCACACTACCGATTTCGCCATCATGTTTCTGCCATTGGAAGGGCTGTATGCAGAAGCCATGCGGGATATGGGATTGGTGGAAGAAATACAAAGAAGCCTGCGGGTGGTGGTTGCGGGGCCTTCCACATTGACAGCCTTGCTCAACAGCCTGCAGATGGGCTTTAGAACGCTGGCCATTGAAAAGCGTTCTGCAGAGGTATGGAAGCTGCTTGGTGCGGTGAAAACAGATTTCAGCAAGTTTGCCACAATGCTGGAAAATACGCAAAGGAGGCTCAAACAGGCCTCAGATTCTGTTGACCTTGCTTTTAACCGAACCAAAACCATCGAGCGTCATCTGCGTAAGGTGGAAGCGCTGGATGAAAATCAGGCGGATTTGTTTCTGCCTGACGAAGGCTTAGAAGAAGCCGTCAACGAGAATGAAACGGAAAAAACGACTGTTTGAGTATGACAGCGAATCTTTGGGAAAATAGGAATGGGCGACTTGAATAAACAGGGATATACTAATTTTGAATCAAGTGTAAAGGAGAATGAAAAATGAGTAATACCATCGGCGATGATTTGAAAAAAGTACTGATGGCTGGCCTCGGGGCAGTTGCTACCACTGTAGAAAAATCCAAAGAGCTGGTCGACCAGCTGGCTAAAAAGGGTGAGATTACCTGGGAGCAGGGAAGGGTTTTAAATGAAGAGTTGACCCAGAAAATGAAAAAGACCTTCGATGAAAAGGTAGCGCCCATTTTCACCGAAAGTAAGACCAAAATGGAAGATGTCGTAGATCACCTGCGCACCATGACAAAAGAACAGTTAAAGGCTGTGCGTGACCAGATTGACGCTATGGAGAAGGCCGATGAAGAAACACGGGATGGGGATGACGTCGGCGGCGAAGATAAATAAAGCACCCAGGGGTGTGCAAAGCCACAGACTGCGGGAGATATTGGCTGTTCTGTACCGACATGAAGTCATTAAGGGCGTCACACCGCAAAAGCTGCGTCTGATTCTTGAGGACCTGGGGCCGACATTTGTAAAGATCGGCCAAATACTATCCATGCGCGGAGATTTGCTCCCGGAGGCTTTTCTTCGGGAGCTTTCCCTGCTTCGCGACAGTGTACAACCAATGCCTTTTGCGGAAGTGGAAGAGATTATCCTGCTTGAATATGCCGTATCTTCAGATACGGTATTTTCCGTTGTGGAAGAAGAGCCGATTGGTGCCGCCTCTATTGCCCAGGTGCATAAAGCGCAGCTTATGACTGGCGAGAAAGTGGTTATTAAGGTACAAAGGGCCGGTATCGATGAGCGGATGCAAAGCGATATGGCCCTTTTGCGCAAGGCCGCAGGGCTTATCAAGCTTTCCGGCGTTACAGGAAGTGCAGTGGACTTTCGGGCAGTTTTGGATGAAATGTGGTTTGTCGCCCAGCAGGAAATGGACTTTTTGGCAGAAGCCCAGAATGTAGAGAATTTTGCTGCCTTTAATCGCGAGGTGGCCTATGTTGCCTGCCCTAAAGTATTTGCTGACTATACCACAAGGCGTGTGCTGGTGATGGAATACGTGGAAGGTATTCCCATCAATCAGAAAAAAAAGCTGCTTGAAGCAGGTTATGATCTCAGGGAAATGGCAGAGCTGCTGTGCGCCAACTATGCAAAGCAGATACTGGAGGATGGCTTTTTTCATGCTGACCCGCATCCGGGTAATATAAGCATACGAGACGGAAAAATTATATACTTGGACCTTGGTATGGTTGGCCGGTTGACAGTAAGAGAACAACAGCTGCTTAAGCGCGCCGTGAAGGGGGTTGTGCTAAACGACGTTCAAGAGGCAAAGGAAGCTCTTTTGTCGCTGGCTGTTCACAGCCACCCTATCGACCACGCCCGCTTGTATGAGGACATAGAAACGGTCATGAACCGTTACAGCCGTATGGAAGTGGGGCAAATGAACCTGGGCCGCATGATGGAGGAGGTGCTTGGCATCGCCAACCGTCACTGCTTGCAAATGCCCGAGGGCATGGCTATGCTCAGCCGGGGAATGGTCACCATACAGGGTGTTGTCAGTCAATTATGCCCCGAGGTGGATTTTGTGTCAGCTATGGCTGCCAATATCAAGGAGGGATTGTTTGAGGAACTGGATATTGGCAGAGAGCTTCAGCAGGGAGCACAGACACTGTACAGATCGGGAAAAAAAGCGCTGGAGCTGCCTTATCAGCTATCGGAATTCTTAAAAACAGCAGTGAGAGGTCAGGGAAAGATCAACCTGGAAATTACAGGATCCGAAAAGCCGCTGCAAAACATCAGCAGAATGGTAAACCGCTTGATTCTGTGTCTGTTATGCTGTGCGCTGCTGATCACTTCTGCATTGATCTGCCAGACGGACATAGTGCCTGCGTGGTTCGGTATCCCATGGCCGGCTTTCTTAGGTTTTATGGCAACTGCTGGAGTAGGAACCGTACTTATGAACATGATTTTGCGAAGTAGAAAGTAAAGAAGATTAAGTACAGTGAAAAAAATTGACATTGTCTGGGTGAATCATACTATATCAATTCCAACTTGACTGCAATATGCATTATCTATACCGTGACTGATAAAATAAAGAATTCAGGGCTTGACAAGCCAACAAGAAATAAGTATAATAACACCTGCGCCTAAGTTGATAATTGGCTTTTGCAAGCTAAAGTCAATGTCAGATACAACCTTGCTCCAAGCCGAAGTGATGGAATGGCAGACGTGATGGACTCAAAATCCATTGGTAGCGATACCGTGTCGGTTCGAGTCCGACCTTCGGCACCAGCCGGAAGAATCAAAAATTGGTTCTTCCGTTTTTTTTTGC
>JAEWSC010000055.1 GCA_023398575.1 Bacillota bacterium
CCGTGAATGCGCACGCGCACTTGCGTAAAACCAAGATCCAGCAGCAGTTGTTCTGCCTGGTCCACCATTTTCAGTTTTTTCTCCGTTATTTCTTCTCCATACACGAAACGGGAAGACAAGCAGGCGAAGGATTGCTTTTTCCATGTGGGGAGGTCCATTTCTTTGGACAACTCCCGGATTTCCTCTTTGCTCAATTCCGCGTAACGCAGAGGGCTTTTTACGTCCAGTTCCTTCACAGCCTGCAGGCCGGGACGGTAATCACCCATATCGTCTGTGTTGGAGCCTTCCACCACATGATTCAGCCCGTGCTTTTGCGCAATGGCGTTAATCTTGGTAAACAGTTCCGTTTTGCACAGATAGCAGCGGTTTTTAGGGTTGCAGGAAAAGCCGTCAATGTTCAGCTCCTCAGAATCGCAAATCACATGAGGAATGTTATGCTTTGCTGTAAACGCCTGGGCTTCCTTCAACTCCCGCTCGGGAAAAGAGCAGGAACGGGCAGTAACGGCGATGACCTTATTCCCAAGCGTTTCATGGGCAACCTTCAGCAAAAAAGTGGAATCCACTCCGCTGGAAAAGGCAACGGCCACACTGCCAAGCTCCTTCAAATAAGCGACAAGTTTTTCTTTTTTTTCAAATGCGTTCATGAAGTTCTCCTTTAATAATGAATGTGAGAATAATTCAGCATTATTTTTGGGGTTCAAGCCCCGACATTTGATTGATCCGGCTGGCCAGGAATCCGGCTCCAAAGCCATTATCGATGTTCACCACGCTTACGCCGCTGGCGCAGGAATTGAGCATGGACAAAAGGGCTGCAATCCCCCCAAGGCTCGCTCCATACCCCACGCTGGTGGGCACTGCGATCACGGGGCAATCTACCAATCCGCCTACCACGCTGGCTAAAGCACCTTCCATGCCAGCCACTGCAATCACGACCCTGGCACGCATCAGATCATCCAACCTTGAAAGCAGCCGATGCAGGCCGGCAACCCCTACGTCATACATCCTTGTGACTTGACTGCCCAACGTCTCCGCGGTAAGGGCCGCTTCTTCGCAGACGGCCATGTCGCTGGTTCCTCCGGAAGCCACCACAATGGAGCCGACCAGAGGCTGCTCCTTCTTTTGTGCAATGCCGATCCGGGAGATGGGATCATACTGCAGCGAAAGCCGGGCGGATACATATTCCGCTGCTTCATTTGCCATGCGGGTGATGAGTATGTTCACAGCACCGTTTGCAATCATTCTTTCTACAATACCATGTATTTGCTCTGGCGTCTTGTTCTGGCCGTAAATCACCTCTGCCGCACCCTGGCGCATGGCCCGATGATGATCCACCTTGGCATATCCCAGATCCTCAAAGGGTTGGAGCCGCAGCCGCGTCAGCATTTCCTCAGGGCTTATCTCCCCCTGCTTTACCTGATACAGTGCATGTAGTATAGCTTGCTTGTCCATGACATTCCTCCTGCCGCCCCAAGGGGCTTACATTTGCTACGCCAGCAGTGCATCTTGCAAAAGATGCGGGTCATCCAAAAGGGCTGGCTCTCCCTGGGCAAATATGCGCCCTTCCTTTAATATCAGCACACCGTCCATATGCTCCCTGGCCAAATGAAGGTCGTGGGTAGCAATAAGCATACCCACATTCAATTGGCCGATCATGCTAACAAATTGCTTTCTGGCCCGGGGATCTAAAAAGGCCGTAGGTTCATCCATCAGCAGCAGTTTGGGCCTTACGGCAAGGGCGGTGGCGATGGCCGCCATGCGCTTTTCTCCGCCTGATAGCCGGTAGGGAGGCCGGTCCCTCAAGTGGGATATGCCCATATCGCCTAGCAACGCATGAACTTGTGCTGCTACTTCACTCTCGTTCATACCACGATTGCGCAGGGCAAAGGCAACATCATCGTACACGGTGGGCATAAACAATTGATCGTCAGGGTTTTGAAATACCATGCCCACCATATCGCGAATCTGCTGGGTATGGTCTTTGTCAAGAGGCAGGCCGCCGACATGCAAGCTTCCACCCTGCGGGTATTCCAACGCGCACAAAAGCGATAGCAAGGTTGATTTCCCCGCACCGTTGGCCCCCACCAGCGCATACTTCCTGCCGCTTGAAAGGCTAAAACTGACACCCTTTAGGGCATCCACCTGGTTAGGATAAGCATATAGCACATCCCTTGCATCGATCATCGTTTCATCTCCGTAAAAGCATTCAAGAAAGCAGATGTCCCAAGGACAGAAAGCGGGCCGCCAGTATGAGCGCGCTGATGAAGGCTGCAAACAGGATATCAGTACTTGTCATCGGCTCAGGCTTGTTGGCTAAAAAGCTGCCCTCAAAACCCCGAAGCTTCATCGCCTTATACACCCGTTCCGCCCGGCCAAAGCTTTGCAAAAGCAGTTGTCCGGCAAAGGAACCCATGTCCTTCATGGCAATCCCTTTGGGTGTCTGTGCCCTTAAGTGATAGGCTTTTGTCATTCTATCCGCCTTTAAAAACAGCAGGGACAAATACCGAAAGCTTAGCATGAGCACAGTAACCAGCACTTTGGGCACGCCGATTCTTTGAAGGCTGGCAAACACTTGTGCCGCTTTGGTAGTGGCCATCAAAATCAGAATGGCACTGACTGTCAGCAGCGTTTTCGCTATCAGCACAACCAGCGAAACAACGCCGCGGGATATAGCGAAGCCCGATAACTGTATGTAGGGCGCCGTTTCAAACAGCACGTTGGAGAGGCCGGCAAAGAGCACAAAGGGCAGCGCAATGGCGACGCGTTTTGCCATCATACCAAGAGGAATTTCAGCAACAGACAGCAGGATGGCCGGATAAAAAAAGTACAGGCTGAGGGTCATAAAATCCAGCCGTCCAACAGAAACCACCACCGCTATGTACAGAATGGTTGTGATCAACTTAGCCATGGGATGCCGCCGGTGCAGGGCGGTATTTTTCAGGGTCAGTTCTTCCAGTGCCATCATCTGGCTGACCGCTCCGGCAGCTTTTTGCATAGACATCCTCTCATAAAAATAATGATAACAAAGAAAAGTTCAAAGGATTGTCAGGAACTCCCCTTCCAGTATCCAAAGAGTGATGGTATCCCAATTATCTCACGCGGTCTTCCGCTTTGTTTTGGAGATAATAAGCCCCACGCCGCCCGCCAGCAGCAGCACAACGAAGCTGCCCGCAATGCCGGCCACACTGGTGCCAGCAGCGCTGCCTGAATCCTTAAAGGCGTAATCCGGCATGACAGCGGTTGCCTCCTGGACACCTGCGAAGGCATCATAGACGCCACCTTCTGCGCTTACTTCTCGCAGCTCACCTTCGCCGGATGCAGGAATGGCATCAGACTGTTTCAACACCCCGTCAATAGACCATTCCAGTCCATCCGGATAAGATGAGGCAAACAGCGACAGGCCACCGCCGACTAAGAGGACCAGCACGCCCAATACAGCCAGCACCTTGGTGAGCGAAAGCTGCCTGGACAGGTGTTTCTTGACCTGAACGCTCTCCAAAAGCTCAGGCCTTGCACTGTGCACGTACACAAGCACTGCTGCCGTGACAAGCCCTTCCACGATGCCGATGGCCAGGTGAATGGGCTGCATTAAAAGAACAAAGGAACCAAAGGGCAGCTGGGTAATACCGGACAAAAGGGTTTGCAAAACCACCGCAAAGGCCCCCAACTGCAGGCCAATGACTACTGCCAGCACCGAGGCAATGGTAATATTCTTTTTCGATACCCCTTTTTTCAGGAAGGGCTTGAATAATAACGGATAGGCAACAAGGCAGGGAATCACGCCCATGTTAAAGATGTTGCAACCCAGTGCCAGCAGCCCGCCATCGGCGAAAGTCAAGCATTGTATGAGCAGTACCGCGGTGATACAAAGCAGCGCCGGACCACCGCCCAGCAGCGCAGCCAAAAGAATGCCGCCCCCGATATGGCCGCTGGAGCCGGTGCCGGGAATGGTAAAGTTGATCATTTGCCCCGCAAACACAAACGCACTCATGATTCCCATTACGGGAATCTTTTTCTCATCCAGCTGGTTTTCCTTCCGGCCTTTGATTACAGATAGGGCTATTGCCGCACCGCTTGCGGCATACATCATGCCGCCGACTGCCGGCGAAATCAAGGCGTCTGCCATATGCATAGGAAGTTCCCCCTTTTTAATTGAATAGAAAAACCACGAAAACACCAAGCCCTTTCTTGAGCCTTCGATGCCTTCATGGCATGAGATCACTATATAAAGTATCCCAAAATCTCACTAATGCATTTTAACGTTTTGCCTTTACACATCGCAATAACAGACCTTGTTCCTGCTACCTTTGCTCAGGCAAGAAAGGAATTTCTTCGCCATTCCTACGCGAATCAGCGGCTTGCCGCCAGTTCGCGATTCTTCATGGAAGGGCTTCGGCCCTCCCACGCCACCTTATGGTTGCTTCTTCCGCAATATTATGCAGGGGATCATCTGCTTTGTCAAGCGCCGCCAATTAGATAGGTGCGGCTTGCCTGGGTAAGCGCCCTATCCCAGTCTCTTGACAACGAGTTATAATCGAACATTCAAAAGAAAAAGAACGAAATGCCAATATGTATGCCTGTCACACCTATCCAAATTCCACAAAACATTTTCCCTTTACCAAGTATGTTGACAGCATATCGTACATATGATAGAATGTCATTACATTATGACATGTTACCGAATGATTGTACATGAAATGAGGCGAGGCCGTATGCGCGGGCTTGTTGTGGACAAAAATGGCCTTTTATCCATTGTCAAACTACCCATGCCAAAGATCAATCCCTATCAGGCGTTGGTGAAGCTGAAATCCTGCGGCGTGTGCAATGGCACGGATATGAAGCTGATCCACCGTGCTTTCAAGAACTTTGATACCTATCCAGCCGTGCTGGGCCACGAAGGTGTAGCTGAGGTGGTAGAGGTGGGAAGCAGGGTGACATCCCTGCAGATCGGCGATATGGTATTATTACCTTTTCTGGAAGGCATGAGCGGTGAATTTTACAGCGGCTGGGGCGCCTACAGCGATTATGCGGTGGTAGGCGACGCCAAGGCATATGAGAGCGATGGCCTGCAGGTACCGTCTGAGGCGTACTTGGCCCAAACGGTACTATCCCTAACGGACAAGGTAGATCACGTTAGCGCAGCCATGATTATTACTTTCAGGGAAGTACTAAGCGCCGTCCGCCGTTTTGGTATGCAGCCCAACAAAAATCTTGTTGTGTTCGGCGCCGGACCAGTAGGATTATGCTTCATCCGCTTTGCAAAGCTCCTGGGCATGGACAAAGTGTATGCCATAGACATTGATGAGGAAAAGGTGCGAACCGCCAAAGCCATGGGGGCGGACGAAGCCTTTAACAGCTTAAGCTGTGATGTGATTATAGAAATCAAAGACCGGCTGCCAAAAGGCGCTGACTACGTGGTAGACGCGGTGGGCGTTAATGCCTTGATCAATCAGGCGATGGGCTTGATCGCAGACCATGGCAAAATCTGCTGCTATGGCATTTCCCCCAAGCTCAGCATGGAGCTTGATTGGACCAATGCGCCTTACAACTGGTCGCTGGATTTTGTACAATGGCCCTCCAAGGCAGAGGAAAGCCAGGCCCACAACCAGGTCATGGCCTGGATCAACATGGATGTTTTGAACCCCATGGACTTCATTTCCCACGTGATTCCTTTTGAGAATATACTAGATGCCTTCCGCATTCTTGAGGAAAAACGCCCCGGCACCAAGAAAATCGTGATTGAATTTTGAGGAGAAGCCGTATGAAAACGCCGCAATTGTTTGCCGCCTTACCGGAATACATCTGCACTCCCGACAGCATGGACATCGACCGACAGGGCAATTTAATCCTCTCCTGCCCTAACTTTGCTGAAAAAACCGCTTCCGGCTGCGTGGTGAAGATAGATAAAGACCGCCGCGTTACAAAGTGGTTTGATGTGCCGGTGCACCCCGAAACAGGCGTGGCCCGCAACATGGGTATCGCCTTGTATGAGGATCGGGTATATCTCTGCGATAACCAGGGCTGGTCTGGATCACCCGAACTGCAAAACAAAGGCCGCATGCTCTGTGTAACGGTGGACGAGGCAGGCCATATCAAAGAATGGCACAATGTCGCCATCGGCATGGAACATCCCAACGGCGTGCGCATTAGAAACGGCTATCTGTATGTAACCCAGAGCCTGTGCTCGCCGATACAGCATCCTTCCGGCAAGCTTGTAAGCTGCGTGTACCGCTTCGGTCTTGAGGAGCGCGATATCACCATCAGCAACACCCTAAATGATAAGCATATTTTTGCTACCTTTGTTACCGAAAATCCTGATTGCCAATACGGAGCCGACGGCATCGCTTTTGACAAGCATGGCAACCTGTTCGTGGGCAACTTTGGCGATGGCCATGTTGTGAAAATTCTGGTAGATGAAAAAGGAGATTATGTCTCCCAGGAATCCTACGCCAAGGACTCCTCGCAATTACAGACGACCGATGGCATGATCTTTGATACGGAAGGCAACTTGTATATTGCCGATTTCTCGGCCAACGCCATTGCCAAGGTTTACCCCGATGGGCGTGTAGAGCGTCTGGCCCAAAGCCCAGACTGCAATGGGCTGGACGGTGGGTTGGACCAGCCGGGAGAGCCCATTGTGTGGAACGGGCTATTGATTGCCTCTTGCTTTGATTTGGTCACCGGCCCGGATAAGGTGAACACCGCCCATGAGATGCCTGCCACGCTCTCATGCTTTCCCCTATGAGTGCCTGCATTCTGGCCCATGACCTGGGTACCACCGGTAACAAGGCCACGCTATTCTCGTTAGATGGTGCGCTGATTGCCAGCGTCACCAAGGAATACGAAACCTTTTATCCGCAAAACGGCTGGGTAGAGCAAAACCCGCAGGATTGGTGGGAAGCGGTGGTTTTATCCACCCGGGAACTGCTTGAAAAAAGCGGCAAAGCCCCCACGGATGTCGCCTGTGTATGCTTCAGCGCTCAGATGATGGGCTGCCTGATTGTGGATGACCATGGCAAGCCGCTTCACAACATGTTGATTTGGGCTGATACCAGGAGCGCAGAGCAGGAAGCGGAAATCATACGCCGGGTGGGCATGGAAAGATTCTACCGTATAACCGGCCACAGGGCCAGCGCCTCTTACTCCGCCGCCAAACTTATGTGGCTTCGCGATCATGCACCCGAGGCATACCGTAAAGCGTATAAGCTTTTAAACGCCAAGGATTATATTCTGTACAAGATGACCGGGTGCTTTGTCACAGATTTCAGCGATGCCTCCAGCACCAATTTGCTGGACCTAAACCGGCTGGAATGGTCATCAGAACTCCTGGATGCATTGGAGATTTCGCCACAACTACTGCCCGAATTGCACGCGTCCACTGACATTGCTGGCGGGCTTAATAAAGAAGCTGCTGAGATATTGGGTCTTTTACAAGGCACGCCTATTATCATCGGCGGCGGTGACGGATCCTGCGCCTGCGTGGGAGCCGGCGTGGTAAAGGAGGGCAGCGCCTACAACGTACTAGGCTCCTCCTCCTGGATCTCCATGGCTTCGGGTAAACCCGTGTACGACGACGCCATGCGCACCTTTACCTGGGTGCATTTGGATAAAAATCTGTACACCCCCTGCGGTACCATGCAGGCGGCCGGCTATTCTTACCGCTGGTTTAAAGACGCACTGTGCCCCAATATGTCCTTCGACGACATCAACGAACTGGCGCAGGCATCGCAGCCCGGCGCCAATGGCCTGCTCTTCCTCCCCTATCTCTTGGGTGAGCGGTCACCCAGGTGGGATTTGGGTGCCCGGGGCGCATATGTGGGGCTGTCGGTATCCACAAGCCGGGGTGATATGGCCAGAGCGGTCATGGAAGGTGTGGCGCTGAATCTGAAAATCATACTGGACATTTTAAACGGCGCATGTGAAATTGACAAAGTCACCATGATCGGCGGCGGAGCCAAAGGCGCGCTGTGGCTGCAGATTCTTGCCGATGTATGGCAAAAGCCCCTTGCGTGCATCGCGAATCCCGGTGAAGCCACCAGCATGGGCGCTGCCGTGTGCGGCGGCGTGGGCATTGGCGCTTTCAAAAGCTTTGACGCGGTCGCCCGCTTCACAAATTATGTCAATGAGATCAAACCCAGCAAAAATAACGCCCGGCTGTATGAAAAACTTTCCAAAGCCTTTGAAATGGCTTATCATGGTTTGCGGGAAGCGGACGCAGCCCTTGTAAAAATCCGGGCGGAGGATATGTTATGACACAAAGTGATTTCTGGCGGCAAAAAATCCACATAGATAAATCAAGTCCCATTCCCCTGTATTATCAAATGAAGCAGGCGATTTTGGAGGCCGTACACGATGGTACTTTAAAAGAGGGCGATATGATTCCCTCTGAACTGGATTTATGTGCTATGCATGACATCAGCCGTTCCACCATCCGTCAAACGCTTAGCGAACTGGTGATGGAAGGGTATTTAACCCGCCAGCGGGCCAAAGGCACGGTGGTAGCCGCGCCTAAGATCGATGCCCGGTTTTTGAACAAGCTGCAAAGCTATAACGAAGAGATGCGCCAAAAAGGGCTTGTGCCCTCTACTCGTTTAATGAACCTTAAGGTGCTGGAAGGCGTACGCCATATCAATGAAAAGCTGCGCCTTGATGTAAGCGAACCGCTGATTTATCTGGAACGGTTGCGCTGTGCCGACGGCGAACCATTGGTCTATCTGGAAACCTATATTCCCTACAACAGCTTTCCACTTCTACTAAAGCAGGATTTTACAAACGGCTCCTTATATGAATACATGGAAAGACTGTACGACAAACGTGTCAGCCGTGTTATTCGCAAGCTGGAAGCCGTGATCGCCAATAGCGCCGAAGCACAGTTGCTGGATATCGCCCGCGGCGCGCCGGTCTGCTTGGTAAAGACGGTAGCCTATACAGCCAGCGGCGAACCGGTGGAATATTCCGTGGCACGCTACCGTGGCGACCGCAACGAATTCAGTGTGGAACTGTACAGGTGAAAGCAATGTTAGATAAAGCAAAGCTGGCGCTCCTTTGCATGCAGCGCCATTCCTGGGAGCAGGGCGTGACCATGCAGGCCTTTTTAGAACTTGGCGAAGGTGATACGGTGATCGCCCTGGCCAAGGAGGCCGCCTACCGCAGCATGGCGGATGGCAGGGTGGCCACCATTGGCGTCACCGATGGCGTCACCGACCCCTGCTGTGCCGGCGAGGCGCTGTTATGGGCCGCTAAGGAAACCCGCGACCCAGAACTGGTAACCGCTTGCGAAAGGCTGTTTCATTGGGCACTTGATTCGGCTCCCCGCAGCGAGAGCGGCATTGTTTATCACCTGACGGGCAAAAAGGAATTCTGGGTGGATTCCATGTATATGCTGCCCCCCTACCTTGCGGTGGCAGGAAAATGTAAGGAGGCCATCCGGCAGATAGAAGGTTATTATGATGCGCTGCACGATCGCCCCTGCGGGTTGATGTCCCACATGTGGGATGACGGTTTGAAGCGCTTTGTGCGCGCTGCACACTGGGGCGTGGGCAACGGCTGGACGGTGGCTGGCTTAGCCCGCGTGATTGCGCTTTTGCCCAAATCCATGCCAAATGAGCGGTCAGGTCTTATCGAAAAGGCGCAGCGGCTGATCAAAGCACTGATTCCCTACATGCGTGAAGATGGGCTGTTCCATGATGTGGTGGATGACGAAAGCACTTTTGTGGAAACAAACCTATCTCAAATGCTTTGCTATGCCATATTGCGAGGCATACGGGATGGGTGGCTGAGCGCAGAGGAATTCTCTCCTCTTGCTCACAAGCTGCATGACGCAGTGCAAAAAAAGATAGATCGATATGGGCTCATTCAAGGCGTTTGCGGCGCCCCCACCTTTGACAAGCCAGGTGTAGCTCCGGAAGGCCAGGCATTTTACCTTTTAATGGAGTCGGAATGGCGTAAGAAATCCAGATTTGAATAAAAAATCTTCTGATTCCTAACAGACCCAACATCCTATTCGTCAAGGCTATCCGCTGTACTGTAGTAGAAGCTTGCCTGAATTGCACCCATCAAGTAGCCTTTGACGCCAAAGCATAGAAGCCATTTTTTCATCAAGCAAAGTGAGGAGAAAACCATGCCCGCACTGACAAATCCCACCCCAGAGCGTCTGGCCCAGTACTTTGACCACACCCTGCTGCGCCCCAACGCCACAGAGGCGGATTTTAAAGCCCTGTGCGAAGAAAGCCGCAAATATCATTTTAAGATGGTCGCCATCAATCCAGCCCCCGTAAAGCTGTGCAAAGAATTTTTGTCCGGCAGTACCGTGCATGTCGGCGCTGCGGTAGGTTTTCCTTTAGGGCAGAACACCAGGGAAGTAAAACGCCTGGAAACCATTGATGCCATGCAAAACGGCGCGGATGAAATAGATTATGTGATCAATCTAACCGAACTCAAAGCAGGAAATTATGCCTTTATCGAGGCAGAGATGGCAGCAATTGTTGAGGCATGCCGTGCAAAGAATGTTATTTCCAAAGTGATTTTCGAAAACTGCTTTTTAACCAATGACGAAAAGAAAACTCTCTGCCGCATTGCCCTAAATGTGGGGCCGGACTTTATCAAGACCTCTACCGGCTTTGGCACAGGCGGGGCTACGGTAGAAGACATCGCCCTGATGGTGGGTGAAGTCAAGGGCCGGATTAAGGTCAAGGCTGCCGGTGGCATAAGGGACCTGAATAAAGCACTGCTGTTTATTGACATGGGTGTGGAGCGCATCGGCTCCACCGCCAGTGTTGCTATTGTAAAGGAATTGGAAGCGAAGCTCTAAAAAAGAAAGGCAGATCCGCACTGGAAAAAACTATCCAGGAAAGTTTTGCGCGTAACCACCAACATTATCCCATATACTTTAATAATTTCTTATGATACCATCCATTTATTGAAAGGAGGCTGCTTTAGCATGCAGAGAAAACAGGGGGTGTGGCATGAACTGAAGCGCAACCGCACACTGTATCTAATGGCCTTACCGGCCATACTGCTGGTCATAGTCATCACCTACATGCCCATGGGCGGCTTATTGGTAGCCTTCAAGAACTATCAATATAACCTTGGCATATTTGACAGCCCGTGGGCCAAGTTCGGGGGCTTTGAAAATTTCCGTTTCCTCTTTATCTCCGGAAAAGGATGGAGCATTACCCGCAACACCATTTTCTATAACCTGTTCAACCTCATCACCTCCCAGGTCTTGTCCATGATGGTGGCTATCGCCATTACGGAAATGCGGGGCAGAACTTTCAAGCGTATTACCCAGTCGGTAATCTTCCTGCCCTACTTTATTTCCTGGATCATTGTGGGTACCTTTGCTTTGAACATATTCAACTTTGAAATCGGAACGCTGAACAACTTTCTGGAAACGCTGGGGGCCCAGCGAATCAACCTGTACGCCATGCCCTCCGCCTGGGTCTTTATCATCATGGCCTTTAACGCCTGGAAGTGGGTGGGCTACAATTCCATCATCTATATCGCGGCCATCACCTCCATCGATGCCGAGTGCTTTGAGGCAGCGGATATCGACGGGGCCAACATCTGGCAGAAAATCGGCCGCATTACACTTCCTTCCATCCGGCCTACGATCATCATCATTTTCCTGCTGAACGTTGGGCGCATCCTGCGGGGCGACTTCCAGATGTTCTATCAATTGGTCGGCTCCAACGGCCAATTATTTGACGCTACAGACGTTATTGATACCTACGTATTCCGCGCCCTTATTTCCGGCGGTGATGTGGGCATGACCACGGCGGCCACCCTTTACCAATCGGTGTTGTGCTTTTTGATCATCATGGGTGTCAATGGCATTGTCAAACGCATTGACTCCGACTACGCGCTGTTTTGAGGAGGGAGAAATACAAGATGCGGAAAGGTAAAAATGCCATCCGAGTTCCTGCCTCCTATGTGGTGTTCAATCTTATCGGCAAGCTGTTGGTAGGGCTTGTAGCGCTGATATGCCTGTTGCCCTTCATTATGCTGATTTCAGCCTCCTTCACCTCCGAGCAATTTATCGCGGTCAATGGCTTTGGTTTATGGCCGGGAGAATACTCCACAAGAGCGTATCAAACGCTTTTCAAAAATCCGGTGGACATCCTAAACGCCTACGGCATGACAGCTTTCATTACACTTTCCGGAACGGTACTGGGGCTTTTACTCATCGCCATGACGGCCTATGTATTAAGCCGGCAGGATGTAAAATACCGCAACAAAATCTCCTTCTTCTTTTACTTCACCACACTCTTTAATGGCGGCATGATCTCCACCTACATATTCTTCATCCGTTACCTAGGCTTAAAAAACAGTCCGCTGGCGCTGATACTGCCGTTATTGTTCAACGTGTTCTACCTGCTTATCATGCGCAGCTTCATGTCGGTGGTTCCGGCCTCCATTATTGAGTCTGCCAAAATCGACGGTGCCGGCGAGTTCCGCATCTTCCTACAGCTGGTGCTTCCTCTGGCTACATCCGGCCTTGCCACCATCGGCTTGTTTATCGCTTTGGACTACTGGAATGACTGGTACAACGCCATGCTCTATGTCAGCAAGCGGGAAATGTACCCCCTGCAATACCTGTTGTACAACATTATTTCCTCAGCCCAGGCACTCACCCGCCTGTCGTCCATCTCCAGCGTGCCGGTCAGGGACCTGCCATCCCAATCCCTGCGTATGGCCATGGCGGTGGTCGCTACCGGGCCCATCATCCTCATGTACCCCTTCGTGCAAAAGTATTTTGTTAAGGGTATCACCATCGGCGCCGTCAAAGGCTGATAAGACCGGTGGAGAAATATAAAGGAGGACCCCACATGAAAACCGTATCCTGTATCCTGGCATTGGCATTGGCGCTGCTCATGGCCATTGGCGCAGTACCGGCCGCGGCCCAAACGAATTCCCTGGACACATCCGAGCGCGTTGACCTCGTCATGTACCTGATGGGCAACGAGCCTCCCCGCTACCAGGCCATGCTGGAAGAGTTCAACAAGATGGCCTTGGCGGACCTCAACTGCACGCTGACCGTGTACTTCATCGGCTGGGGCGAGTACATGACCAAGTACCCGCTGCTCTTTTCCTCCGGCGAAGAGTTTGACCTTGCTTATGCGGCCACCTGGGTGGATTACGCCAACCTGGCCAAGCGCGGTGCTTTCCTTCCTCTGGAAGATCTGCTGCCCGTCTACTGCGCCGAAAGCATGAAGGACCACCCCAAAGAGGCTCTCTATCAGGCCACGGTAGATGGTCACGTGTATGCTTATACCAGCAATGTCAAAACCTACAGCGCTTATGGCGCCATCGTCCGCGGTGATTTGATGGACAAATACGGCATCAAGGATATCAAGAGCTTTGAAGACTATGCCGCCTACCTGCAGGCAGTCAAGAATAATGAGCCCACCTTCACCAACCCCGCTGCCGGCTACAGTGATCCGCTGTTTGAAGAAGTATTCTTCTTCAGCAAGGGCTACTATCCCCTCACCGGTTCCACAGGCGGCATTTACTACATTGACCCCAGCGCCGAAAAGCCCGTTGTCATGGCCGCTCACGAGCTGCCCGAATTCAAGGAAATGTGCGACACGATGAAGACGTGGTCCGACGCCGGATACTGGCCCAAGTCCGTCCTCTCCATCCAGGATGACGGCGGCACTCAGATCCGTATGGGCGTTGCTGCCTCCCGTCTGCACAACTTTGACTCTTACACCGGCGATTACCGCAACAATCCTAAAGAGTGGAACATCCGCTGGTTCAACCTGGTACCCAAACTCAACCACCTGTCCTACATGCAAGACTCCATGGTCGTTCCCGCTACCTCCAAGCATCCCGAGCGCGCCCTCATGCTGCTGGATAAAATCCGCACCGATGAGCGGTACTACAACATGCTGACCTACGGCATTGAAGGCACCGACTACACCTTTGATGAAAACGGCTTCATGGTTACCACCAATCCCGATGAGTTTGGCGGAGAACCTGGTACCTGGGGCTTCCGTATGGAAAAATTCCACCGCGTAGGTGCAGGCGCTCCGCCCACCTATTATGAAGAGAAGCAGGCCTTGGAAGACGCCGTCGTGCCCAACAAGTTCCGTTCCTTCAACATGGACACCGCCCCCATCAAGAATGAGTACGCCGCCATGCAGAACCTGTATGCCCAGTACTACAGCCCTCTGTCTGTAGGCGTATCCACCGATGTGGCAGGTGACATCGCAAAGCTGACCGAGCAGTCCACCGCCGCCGGCAACGACGCCGTGAAGACCGAACTGC
Organism: Bacillota bacterium; assembly: GCA_023398575.1. Lineage (GTDB taxonomy): Bacteria > Bacillota > Clostridia > Christensenellales > Aristaeellaceae > JAEWAH01. The sequence goes on from JAEWSC010000055.1 coordinate 14,266, forward strand.
AAAAGCAGATTGACAATTTCATCGCCTCATACAATGTGAACTAATCCCAAACAAAACAAGGGCTGCCGCAAAATTGCGGCAGCCCTTGTTTTGTTTGGATCCCTCTTTCTTTTTATAACAGCAAAATGATATGATGTGATGAATAGATAGTTATATGGAGGTATCAATGGGCAAATATCCAACGAAATGCTCCATTGCAAAAAATGTTTATTTTGTAACAGAGTAAGTATGGATGATTTTCCCATGGGTTTATCGTTGTCTATACAGCGGCTCAACAGCAGTACTATATGAGACGGCCGTGTGAGGAAGGAGCGGAAGGGTTTGCATAAAAAACATATCTTGCTTGCGGTGGCTTGCGCAATGATACTGTTACTCCCCATTTCTGCCCTTGGACAGGTTCTGTCTACGGATGCGCCAAAGGCCAGCAGCGCGCCGCAGGCGGTAGTCAACCCCAACCTATCCATAGAGGCGGAGCTTGGTTATTCCGGTGCCATCACCTACATGCGGGATATACCGTTGACGGTGACCATTGAAAACAAAGGACCGGATGTGGAAGGTGCCATCTGCGTAAACCTTTACAGAAACACCAGGTTTTACGACCGGTATGAATATTCCCTATCTCTGGCCTCCGGAGCAAAAAAGCAAATTGTTATGCCTATCAATCTGAAAATGCGGCAAGACCATTATGTCATTGAGTTTTCAAGCGGCGGCACGGTGCTGGCATCGGTGATTAAAACACCCGCCCGCATGATTAAGCCCGAAGCTGTTCTCATTGGTGTACTGTCCGCTGATCCACAGGCAGTTTCGTATATGAATCAGGATACCTTGGCCGGGCTGCTGTCCGACAGATATGAGGCCTGGCAGCTGGTATCCTTGAACGCCGATACCTTTCCAACCGCCGAATCACTGATGAAATCCTTCATGATTCTGGTGGTGGATGGGTTTGATGCATCTACCCTGTCCGCTGACCGACAACAGGTGCTGGATCGCTGGATCAGCGCCGGCGGCATCGTCATTATTGGCGGGGGTGCCCAAGCGGCAACCGATTACCCCTATTTCAGCAAATATACAGGCCTGAATGCCGGAAGCATAAAAGAGGCAGAGGATATCACTCCTGCGCTATTACAGACCTTTGCCTATGTGGGCGGCAAACCCCTCATGCAAAAGGTGCTTGTCAACGAAATCACTTCCGGCGATTTTCCCCTGGCAAAAGGCGAGTTCCCACTGATCTATATGCACAGCGCAGGCAGCGGGCTCATCTACACCGCGGCCTTTGAGCTTGGCGCGAAGCCCTTATCCACCTGGCAAGGCATTGCCGGCCTGTGGCCCAGGGTGCTTTTGTCCAGTGCCAACCGCCAGTACAACGCATTGTACAACCAAGTATCCAACAACATGTACGGCGGAAACGGCAATACCTACATGCTGGAAAACGTGCCTATCGAAACCGTTTCCAGCACGGTGCCCATGATCATACTTTTGGTAGTATATCTTTTGCTGGCGGGCGTGGGCAGTTACCTTTTGCTAAAAAAGCTGGATAAGCGCGAATATCTGTGGTTCACCGTGCCGGTGATGGCGCTTGTTTGCATGCTGGCTCTGTATGTGGTTGGGGAGAATCAATCCTTCAACAAACCTACCGCAGCCACATTCACCACCGTACGCATCAACATGCAGGGTGAAGCGCAGGTATCTTCCATTGGTTCTGTCGCCAGCCCCGATTCCGGAGAAGTGCTAATCAGGGCGGAAAACGGTGTTGCAATTACGCCTATTGACCCCGAAGGGTATTATTACGATATGCCCGAGAATGCTGTGCCCCAGCAGCAAAAGTTCCGGGTGCTGATGGGGGATGACCAGGCGGTGGCCTATGCGGCCGGCGCACCATGGGACCGCAGACTGATGTCGTTTGGCGGGGCGGCGCCGGAAATCGGTGCGCTCACCGGCAAGGTGTGGATGGAAGAGGATGGCCTGCATGGCGAAATTGTCAACAACACCCCTTACACTTTTTCAGAGGGAGTGCTTTTAACCAACTTGGGTTTTGCCAAAGTCGGTGCGATGGCCCCTGGCGGCAGCGCTAAAACTGCGATTCTCAAGCCCAAAAAGGCCGACAGCATCAAGGCCGCCGTTACATCGGTCAATATTTATGAGGCGAAGATCAAAGAAGGTGTCATGATCAGCTCCAATGTAATGCGCAACAGCGATCTGGATATGTATCCTTTCATACGGGCCTACGTGTATCCAGAGACACAAATAGATGATTCTACGACTCAGACCTTCTGGGCCTCCATCACCAAGGATGAAAGTACCCGCCGCAACTTTGTTGAAAGCGCTATCGGGCAGGCCGTCAACATGAACGCTGCCGGCAGCAGCGCATGGGTCAGCCCCTATCACTACATAGCATTTCAAAGTGATATCGGGCAGAGCAAGCTGTCGGTAAACGGCCAGGAAATCAAACGCGCCGGCCATCAGGCCGTAGTGGATGTGCTTTTGTCTTATGAGCCTATCGGCCCTACCGGCATTGTATCCTACCCCCTAGGCACGCTGCCGGTATACCCCATGCTGGTCAACATAGACGGAAGCTTTATGGTACAGGACGACAAGCCCATCGATCCATACATGTCCTATCAAATCGCCCAGCAGCCGGCCTTCTGCTTCAAGCTGCCGGACTTGAACCGCTTTACCCTGACGGACATCAATATCATCGCCGCTTCCTACGACACCGTGCCGGTGATGCAAATCTATAACCACAAGACAAGTGTCTGGGATGAAGAGAAGACCATCAGCGCCACTTTTGACGGCCAGGAAATACTGCCTTATGTCGGCGCGGAAGGCGAACTATTTGTCCGCTTTGTGCCCGGCAAGGCATCGCGGGAGTATGACAGCGTCATGGCACCCTCCATCACGCTGGAAGGGAGGCAAAAATAATGCTTGTCACCGAAAATCTGACCAAACGGTACGGCGGATTCACCGCCTTGGACGGCTTGAGCTTACGCATTGACGATGGAGAGCTTCACGGGTTTGTTGGCCCCAACGGCGCAGGCAAGACCACTACCATGCGTATTTTGGCAACACTTTTGCCCGCCACCTCCGGCAAAGCCTTTGTAGATGGCGTGGAGGTGTCCAGATCAGGAAAAAAGATTCGCCGTATGGTAGGCTATATGCCCGACTTTTTCGGGGTGTACGATGGACTGAAGGCCTGGGAATACCTGGATTTTTATGCCAGATGCTACTCCCTGGGCTTTAAGGACCGGGCAAAAATGGTGGACAGCCTGCTGGAAATCGTGCGCCTGACCGACAAAAAGAATGCCTATATCGACCTTTTGTCCCGGGGCATGAAGCAGCGGCTGTGTCTGGCCCGAAGCCTGATCCATGACCCAAAGCTGCTGATTCTGGATGAACCGGCTTCCGGTATGGACCCTAGGGCCAGGGCTGAAATGAAGGATATTCTTCGTACGCTGCGAGATATGGGCAAAACAATACTCATCTCCTCCCACATACTGCCCGAGCTTTCCGAAATGTGCGATTCTCTGACGATCATCGACCACGGCCGCCTGGTGTTTTCAGGCCCTGTAGGTGACCTTTCCAAGCACATGCAAGGACAATCGCCCATTGTGATCCGCTTGACGGAGGATACACCGGAGGATGCGCTGAAGGCCGCAGTAGGAATTCTTAAGGAGTTTCCCGGCGTCACCGGCATCTTGCAGCCCGAGGAGCACCTGCTTCAAGTGGAGTATGAAGGAACACAAAAAGAGACGGCTGGGCTATTGCATACACTCTTGAAAAACGATCTGCCGGTGGTAGATTTTCATCGGGCGAAGGTGAATTTGGAAAAGGTGTTTATGGAGGTGACGCAGGAATGATGAATCCAATTCTGGCTTCCAGCGCGCTTCGGCGCATGCGTTCCATGCGTACAGTGATGATCTTTACCATCTACGGCGCATTCATGCTGGCTTTTGCCATACTAAGCTCCCTGTCGGTTCTGAATCAAAAAACAATGACCATAGGCAGCATGCGCCAGGGCATTGACTACTATGTTTATGCTGTAGCGCTGCAGTTCATCATGATCCTGCTGGTAGCCCCAGGCATGACGGCCGGCAGTATAGCCGGCGAAAGGGAGCGGCAAACGCTGGATTTAATTTTGGTCACCCATACCGGCTCGTTCTCCATCGCCCTTGGAAAGCTCATGGAAAGCTTTGGTTTTGTTGCGCTGATCCTGTTTTCCGGGCTACCCATGCTCAGTGTGGTGCTGCTCTTTGGCGGCATCGGCCTTGTGCAGGTGCTGACCGTGATGCTGTTCATGCTGGTTTCTGCCCTTGGCGCGCTAAGTGTGGGACTTTTAGCCTCCGCCCTTTTCAAGCGCACGGCGGCGGCCACAGTGGTAGCGTACCTTGCGGTGTTTGCTATCGGCATTCTGACTCTGATCCCTCTGGGGCTTAACAGCAAGGCGCTGGTTACGCTGCTGAACGATTCCGCGAATACTGGCAATCCCGTTGACATAAGCATGGTGCTTGCGGCAATCCCCAAGACGGTGTTGTTCAACCCCGGGATCGGACTTTTGTCATTGGTTGCCGGCCAGACAGGGATTTTGGAACGGACATTCGGCATCATTCCCATTGGTTATACCTTATACCAGCTGATGAAAACAGACTTCATGGTTTTTGCCTGGGTAAATATGGGGCTAATGTCTGGACTGTCACTGGTTTTCATACTGTTGTCGGCGCTGCTCATCCGCCCCCGCAGCATGCGCATGCGCATGCGCAAAACGCGAAAGGTTCAAAAGGAGTTATCTGCATGAAAAGCAAGGTACAGCCGGATATACAAAGGGCATTAAGGCCGTTTCGCCTTCGGCTGCGCTTAACAAACGCGGTACTTGGCGGCTGCTGGGGCATGCTGGCAGCTGCTGTAGCCTGCTTTTTGCTGGCAGTGGCATCGTACTTTATGCCCATCGTACAAGTACCCGTGTATATGGCTTGGACCGCAGCGGTGGCCCTGGCGATAGGCGTTTTGCTAGGCTTTGCAAAGCCCGCATCCATGATGCGGGCCGCCAGGGCGGCAGATGAAGCCGGGCTTTGTGAGCGGGCTGTAACAGCCCTTTCACTTACAAAGGATTCCCCCATGGCAATGATTCAGCGGGAGGATGCGCTCAAGCACTTACAGGCGCTGCTGGCCAAACACGCACTGCCTATGCGCGCATCCCCTCTGCCTTTGATAGCGGCAGGTGCGCTGGCCTTAGTGCTGGCAGCGGCGCTTTTATTCATTCCCAATCCGCAAGATCAGGTAATTGCAAGGCAAAACGCCTTTCAAAAGGTCATGGCGGAAAAAGCTCAAACGGTGGAAAAGGCGGCAGCAGAACTGGAGAAGGCGCCCTATACCAAAGAGCAGGTAAACGAGCTGCGCAAGATGATGGGCGATCTGGCCTTGGAGCTTCGGAAAGCCAGGGAACCCCAGCAAGCGTATCTCTCCATGGACAAAGCCCAGCGAAACCTGGAGGAATTCAGCCGCAAGGCAACAAATGCTTCCCGACAGGCGGTTTCGCAAGCCTTTGAGCAAAACGGCATGAAGGATATCGCCGAGGCGTTGAAAAACAGCGATGCCACGGCGGCAGCCCAGGCGGTTTCGCAGCTTGCTCAAAGCAGCGCAGCAGCACAAAGCGCCAAGGCTCTTGCGAAGGCCGCGGAGTCTTTGCCTGATGGCACACTGAAAGAGGCTGCACAGGCAGCGGCAGACGCGTTAAACAGCGGCAACGCTGCAGGTGTTCAGGCAGCGCTGCAAAGCCTGTCCAGCGCCGCTCAAAGCGCCTCTTCGGGCACATTGACAGGGGACATCAGCGCGTTGCTCGGCCAGCTTCGGGCGGGTGCTCAGGCAGCTTCCGCTTCTGCATCTGGCGCTGGCGGCCAAGGGCAGGGCAATGGCGGACAAGGGAATGGCGGTGGGCAAGGCGGCCAGGGCCAAGGCGCCGGTTCCGGCGCAGGCAAGGGCAGCACCAACCAGGATGCCGGCGTAGGCAAAGGCCAGCAATCATCTGGAGGGCAGGGTGCCAGCGCTCCGGAGTATAAACTAGGGCAATATGAAACCATTTATGATCCTACCCGGCTGAATGTGAATGATGAAACCCATCAGGTAACCGGCCAAATGGGGGAAGGAGAATCCCAGCAGGTACAACTGGACCCCGGCCTGGGCGACGCATATGGGCAGGTGCCCTATCATCAGGTAATCTATACCTATCAGGATGCTGCCTCCAGAGCTGCCGAGCAGGCACTTTTGCCCGAGGCCATTTTGAAGTGGGTGGATGGCTATTTTCAGTCATTGATCGATTAACAGGAGGTTATGTATATGACCACAGCCATGGAGGCGGGCAGGGAGCAGATTTTATCGTTCCAGGGGAAAGTTGCCCGCATACGGGAGGAAATCGGTAAAGAAATCGTCGGGCAAAAAGACGTGGTGGACCACCTTTTGATGGCCCTGGTAGCCGGGGGCAACGTTTTATTAGAGGGCGTACCGGGCTTAGGCAAGACCAGGCTGGTCAAAGCCCTGGGCAGGGTGTTGAATCTGCCCTTTTCCCGCATACAGTTTACCCCGGATTTGATGCCCGCCGATATCACCGGCACCAACATCATCGTCAAATCCGATACTGGCAATGGCTTTTCCTTTCAGAAGGGGCCGCTGTTTTCCGCCATTGTGCTGGCGGATGAAATCAACCGCGCCACGCCCAAAACACAATCGGCACTGCTGGAGGCTATGCAGGAGCACAGTGTTACCGTGGGCGGCATAACTCACAAGCTGCCCGAACCCTATTTTGTATTGGCTACCCAGAACCCCATTGAGCAGGAGGGAACTTATCCCCTGCCGGAGGCACAACTGGACAGGTTTTTGTTCAAGCTCATTGTGCCCTTCCCCACCCTTGTGGAGCTTTCCAGCATCATGGATATGACGGTGTCGGATGGAGCCATGCAGGCGGAGCCGGCAGCCGGAGGCGAAGACATTCTATCGCTTCGAGCCATCTCCCGGCAGGTGCCTGTGGCTAAGGCTGTGCAGGAATTTGCATTAAAGCTGGTGCTGGCCACGCATCCAGAAATCGATGAAAGCCCTGAAATCGCCCGCAAATACCTGCGCTTTGGGGCCAGTCCCAGGGCCGGACAGGCCATATTGATGACCGCCCGGGTGCGGGCGCTGATGCATGACCGCTATAACGTGGCCTTTGAGGATGTCAGGGCTGTGGCTCCGGCATGCCTTCGCCATAGGGTGGCATTGAATTTCGAAGGCCTGGCGGAAGGCCACACGGTGGATGGAATTTTGAAAACCATCATGGATGGTTTGAAAACGGAGTAGGTGCACGCATGCTGAGCGATCAAACCTTAAGCCGGCTGGATTCCCTGCGCATTGCCATGCAGGCCCAGGTGCGCGGCGGAGCCGGCGGCGTACGCCAGTCCAAGGCGCTGGGCGATTCGGCGGAGTTTTCCGACTTTCGGGAATACGCGCCAGGGGATGATCCCCGCCGCATTGACTGGAACGCCTATGCCCGGTTCGATAAACTATTTCTGAAGCTGTTCATGGAAGAGCAGGAGATGCATCTGACCCTTATCCTGGATGCCAGTGCGTCCATGGGTTATGGCGAGGTAAAAAAATGGGACCTGGCTGTGCAGCTTTCCCAGATGCTGCTTTATTTGGCCGTCACCGGCGGTGATAGAGCCGCGATATGTGTATTGAAAGGGGACAAGCTGCTCAAAAGCCCCGTATACGCAGGCAGGCAAGGGTATGCCCAGGGGGCGGCCTTTCTGGAAAGCGTAAGCCCCGAGGGAGAAACCGCTTTGGGCCATGCCGTCAGCCGCGTGCCATTGCCATCAGGCAGGGGTATGTGCGTGGTTGTCAGCGACCTGTTTTCCAAAGACGGTTATGAAAGCGCGTTTTTGTCCCTTCAATACAGAAAGCAGCAGGCTGTATTAGTGCATCTTCTGTCCAAAGAGGAAATGGAGCCGGAAATGAACGGGCCGCTTAGGCTTGTGGACTTAGAAGGCGCACCTCCCATTGATGTCACAGTCAACGGAGAGCTTTTGCGCCTGTACCACAAAAACCTGGACGCATTTTTAAACGGCGCACAAGGTTTTTGCCACCGCAGGGGCATACCATATATGCTTTTGCGCTCAGACATGGAGCTTATGCGCGATGCACTGCCGCATTTTATGCGCGGCGGCGTAATCGCCTAAAAGGGGAGGGCAAAGCATGCAATGGCTTTATCCGGCAGGCGGCTGGGCGCTGATGGGGCTTGCCGCCGTACTGGCTTTGTATATCCTTCGCCGGGAGTACCGGGAGTTTCCAATATCCAGCACCTACTTATGGCAAAGAACATTGCAGGACCAAACGGCTAGTAAGCCATTTCAGCGCTTGAAGAGCAATCTTTTGATGTTCCTGCAGCTACTCATAGTGCTTTTGCTGGCGCTCTCCCTTCTTCGTCCTCTGCTTCCGGGCCAGCAGGAGGGCGGAGAGATGGTTATGATTTTTGATCTATCCCTTAGCATGCAGACAGAAACCATTGGGCTTAGCCGCATCGACCGGGCAGTAAACGATGCCGGCCGCATGGTGGATGGGATGAGGGCGGGAGATAAGGTATCGATATTGACCGCTGGAACATCGGTCAAAAATCTCCTTTCACGCTCATCAGACAAGCAAGCGATATGGAACGTGCTGCGGTCTATACAAGCGGAAAACGGCCGGACCGACACAAATGGAGCGCTTTCCCTGGCTAAGGCCATGGGCAGGGAAATTAAGGACTTGAATATCATACTGTTTTCAGATAATTATGATGGCAGCGTGGAAGGCATTCAATATGTGGCGGCAGGGGCAGGGGTCGCAAACCGTGCCATTGTATCCCTCACGGCGGCTCGTCAGGAGTACGGCGTGGCCGCCCTGGCCCGCATCGCAAACTATGGCAAGGCCGCGACCGTAACAGTGGAATGCTATGCCGATGGAATTATAAGTGATGTCCGCACCGCAGAAATTGCAGAAAACGGCACCGCCGGCGTTCGGTTTGACCTGCCGGCTGGCGCCACGAATATACGGGCCAAGATTGTAGAAGATGACGGGCTTTTAGCCGATAACATCCGCTATACAGCCCTTCGTGATCAAACGCGTCAAAAAATTGTCCTGGTAGGTCGGGACAACATCTTCTTGGAAAAGGCCTTTTTGCAGCGTGGCAATATGGATTTGGTGCGTGCCTCCGCGGCGGACGCAGCGGCCATATCGGATGCTGCCCTGTTTGTGTATGATGGGGTAATGCCTGAGCCAATGCCAGAGCATGGCGCACTGCTGATTATTCAGCCGGCATCGCCTATCTTTGAAATTACACCGGGCGAAAAGAAAGCGCCTGAATACTCCCTGCGCATTTCTTCTGAACCGTTTGCCACACAGTTTTCTGACCACGTTACCTTCACAGACGTAGCGGTCAAGCAATACGCGCCGCTATCGGGTGGACAGCCGATTTTGATAAGCGGCGGTGACGCCTTGATCACCGCAGGGGAGGAAAATGGCCGCCGGTATATGGTGATGGGGTTTGATATGCATGAGAGCAATTGGGTTATGAAGTATGACTTTCCTATCTTTATGATGCACGGGCTTAATTACCTGATGCCCGATACGCTCTCAGACGTGCATGACGCCCAATGTGGCGATATTCTGGCCCTTCACCTGGATGGGCGGTCAGAGGCGGCTAGCGTGCTTACACCTGGCGGTGAAAGCTTCCCCCTTGCCCCGCCATACCCTGCACTGCCCTTTACCGGCACAAATATCCCCGGCATATACGCACTCCAACAGACTTTGGTGAATGATACGGCAGCCGACGCTCCTTTTGCGGTTAACGTGCCCGTATCGGAAAGCGACGTGCGGTTTGTTGCCAATAGCACAGAGGGCAGTACGGCGCAGGCCGGCACGCAATATTATGGCCTGGAGCTGACCGGCATTTTGCTCTTTGCATTGCTGGCCCTGATGATGGCGGAATGGTGGGTGAGCTGCCGTGCGGGTTGAATTTGCGCAGCCGATAATGCTGCTTTTGATTCCGGTATTGTTTTTGTTATCCCTTTTCCTATACAAACGTTATTCATTCCGCAGAATTTGGGGTAACAGCCACGCTATGCTCGTCTTGGCCGCTCGTTTTCTGGTCATTGTCCTAACTGTGCTGGCCCTGTCATCCCCCTCTATATTAAAAGCCTCCAGCAAGGCTGCCACTTGGGTGCTGCTGGACGTGTCCGACTCCACACTCCCGGCAAGAGATGACATGGAAGCCTCTCTCAGCAAGGGTCTTGCGGCGGCGCCTAAAGACCTTTCTATCGGCGTTATCGCCTTTGGCGCCGACGCCATGGTGGAAAAGCCACTTGCTGCAGAGATTTCGTTTGCGCATGCCGACACCTCCGTAGATCCCAAGCGTAGCGATGCGGACAAGGCGATGAAACTGGCTGAAGCGCTGCTGCCTTCCGACGCAGCAGGGCGCATGATGCTCATCAGCGATGGGCAGATTGCAGATGTGACAACCCAGGCCGCACTGCTTTCCGCCCGGGGCATCGCCGTAGATGTGATGAAAATCTCCGGCACGCCGAAGATGGATGCCCAGGTGACGAAGCTTACTCTACCCTCCAAATCCTTTGAAGGCCAGGAGTATCAGGTGACCGTGACCATGGATGCTACGGCAGACACACATGGCACCCTGATTTTATATGCCAATCGTCAGCCGGTACAAAAACGGGAAGTGACGCTGCGCCGGGGGGAAAACACCATTGTGTTCCAAGATACAGCCAAGGCCGCCGGTGTGGTTACCTATGAGGCACAATTGATCGCCGACGGCGATGAGCAAACCCGAAACAACCGCATGGGTGCATATATGGCGGTAACCGGCAAGCCCACCGTATTGGTGGTGGAAGGCTTGGACGACGCCAGCCGGGAACTGCGCAAGCTGATGGACGCCGCCCAAATGCAGTACGAGGTTATCACGCCCGGCCGCCTGCCGGAGGATGGCCAAAGCCTGCGCCGGTATGATGCGGCTGTTCTAGTCAATGTGGACGCAGACGATGTATCCCAAAACGCGCTTGATGCGCTGGATTCCTATGTAAAAGTGCTGGGCCGGGGCCTTGTGGTCATCGGCGGTGACCGGAGCTATGCTCTGGGCGGCTACCGCGGCAGCAAGTTGGAAGAAATGCTGCCCGTCACCATCGACGTGCGCAACCAAATGGAAATGCCCTCCCTGGCCCTTATATTGGTCATCGACAAATCCGGCTCCATGACTGGCGCGCAGTTTGGCGCCACACGGCTGGAGGTAGCCAAAGAGGCTGCCATGCGCGCCGTAGAAGTGCTGACGAATAAAGACCAGGTAGGCGTTATCGCCTTTGACGACGCAGCCAAATGGGTGGTCCCTTTAGGCGGTGCCGGCGATATCGCCGCCGTCCAGCAGCAGATCGGCACCATCCGCCCCGGCGGCGGTACGGCGTTTTATACCCCCCTGGCCGAAGCGCTTGATTCCCTCACCAATGCCGATGCCAAATTAAAGCATGTGATCTTTTTGACTGACGGCGAGGCCGGGGACAATGGCTATGATGTGCTGGTGCAACGCATGGCCGATAACGGCATCACAATGACCACCGTGGCTGTAGGCACCGGGGCGAATGTACGGGTGCTGAGCCGTTTGGCGGAGATAGGCGGCGGACGCAGCTACAGCGCTGGGGAGTTTGACAATCTGCCCAAGATATTTACCAAGGAAACCTTTCTGGCCACCGGCTCCTATGTGCAAAACCGAATCTTTACCCCTGTGATCACCCAAACCTCTCAATTGACGGATTATCCAGGCTTTCCCACCCTGGCAGGGTATCTGGCAACCACGGAAAAACCACTAGCGAATATTGCTATGGTATCGGACCGGGAGGACCCCATTTTGGCCTGGTGGCAGTATGGTGCTGGCCGGGTGCTGGCCTGGACCAGCGACAGCCAAGGCGCCTGGACGGGCCGTTTCTTGGGCTGGGATCAGTCAGTACCTTTCTTTATAGGGCTTATCAATCATGTATTGCCGGATGAAAACCAGGAAGGCGATTTGCAGGTTCTGGTGGAAGGAACCCAAGCGAAGGTGCGCTATCAACTGCCTTCCAACATTACTGCAGAGGATAACGTGCAAACAACAGCCTATGCCCTGCTGCCCGATGGCACCCAGGCGGAGGCAGAGCTTGTTGAAACGGAGCCGGGCGTATATGAGGGCAGCCTGGCCACCGATCAGCAAGGAGCCTATGCCATCCGCGTGGAGCAAACCTTGGGCGGACAAAAGGTTAGACAATTGGAGGGCGGTGCGGTTGCAGCTTATTCCCAGGAGTATGACCTAAGCAGACAGCATAACAGCCTGGCCTTGGAAAACCTTGCCCGCATGACCGGTGGCAGGGTAATTGACGATCCCGCACAAATGTTTGCCGCCAGAGGCCTCACTGCCGAAACACGGCTTGCGCTGCGCACTGCGCTTTTGTGGATGGCCCTTATGCTATTCCTTATCGATATCGCCTTGCGGCGTTTAGCCTTTGATCAGGTGCTTGCAAAGGCATTGGCTACGGCGCGTGACAAAGCGGCAGCCGCACAAGTGGTAAGGCGCGAGGCGGAGGTTGCAAAAAAGACGGAGAAGCCCGAAAAACCCAAAAAGGAAAAAAACGCCCCCGTGGCTGTGTCCGCCACCGGTATGGCGGATAACCTGCTAAAGGCCAGGGAGCAAAAGAAGCACCTGTAATGACACCTTGTGGATGATTGAGGCAAAAGATATGCTGACTTACCCACTTGTCACGCTCCAACAAAGGTTGCCGCGAACAATTGCGATAGCCTTAGCGTGTCAAAAAAGTGGCGCTGCCACTTTTTTGAGTTTTCCCCTCGCAGCACTGCACAGCGGCTACGCCGTGCGCGGACGTTTGCTCGGGCAAGGAGGGAATTTCTTCGAAATTCCAACACAAATTGCCGCACATGTCGCCAATTTGCGATCCAAACTGGGAGGGCTTCGGCCCTCCCAGCCCACCCATAGGTTCTTTTGATAGTCTGAGGCTGCCGCGAACAATTGCGGCAGCCTTATTTGAACTTTTATATACATACGAACCAGTAAAAGAATCGCTTCATTACAGCTCTACGAACACTGCCTACAATTGCCGCAAGATACACGTCACACATATCCCCTGTACAAAACAAAATCCTGCATTTCGGTTTTGAACCCCGCTTTTTGCAAGCTATCCGCCGCATCCTTGGGGTATTCTTTCAGTGTAATCCGATTCAGGGCCGGGAACGCACGCCGTGCGGCATACTCCTTGGCAAAAGCCGAAAGCGCATCATCCAAAGCTGCTGTGTCAAACAGCTTCAAAGTCTTTCCTTGCCTTTCCAGCACTGCCACTGGAACGCCTCCCTTTAGTGCGACAAGGTTGCCGGGCAGGTTCATAAAAGACCTGTCAGGCATATGGGGCAGGTATTTGCCATAGGGTTGCATGGGATCAATGGCCGGCAGCCAGACGATATCCACGCTTTGCGCCTCCAGCATTTGGGTGATACCGGAATAATCGCTGTCCCTGATAAACTGCATGCCAGACATTCCCTCAATAAAATAGCCCCGGCGCACGCGGCCCGTGTATTCCCAAAGCCGAAGCAGCTTGACCGCCTCGCCCCAGTTTAGGTTTTGCGCCGTTTCGCGGCAGAGAATTCCCACCTGCTCGAAGGCGCGGTTCAATTGCTGCTCCATGGAGAGAGTCTTGAGCGGCCGCATGAGCTCCCAACGGCCGGAGGTGGTGGCCATTACCCTTGCGTTGACCTTGCGCCGCAGGGATACCTGCGTGTTTTGATCAGATAGCAGCCACTGGCGCACAGGTACAAAGCTGTCTGCCCGGGTCAGTCCCTTTACCGCCAGGCCGATCAGGACATCAAACACCGATGCCTCCCCCATCAAGCTGGACAGGCTATGGGCAAAGCTGGCCCCCCGCTGTTTCAAAGCATTCATCAGCAGCTTTTCCCGTTCGTTCGGCTCCGCAAGCGGAAGTTCCAGTTCTCCCTCCCAATCGATATCCTCATACAAGTGAAAGCCCAATTCTCCTGTTTCCCGCATGCGCCAGAAGATATGCCCCTGGCTCAAAATCGCATCCAGCATTTCCGGCCGGAAGGCTCCCACCCGAAGAGGCAGCAGCAGGCTTTCCCATTGCGCGGCCGGAAAGTACAAGCCGCAAAGTGCTTTTAGTGCTTCCTCCAATTGCTCCTTAGGCGGGGCAGGCCGCTGAACACGGCTTGCAAGCAACGCGGCATACCTTTGGGGGGGCAGGGTGCGAATGCGGGTTCGCCGGCCCATGACCGTCTCCCGCACAGCCCGCTCATACAATTGGCCATGATAATACAATCCCTCGTGCTCTACCACCTCGCCGCTGCCTGAAAGTGCCGTCAATACCGCCTGCGCAGCATCCTCCGCAAGGCCGTAACGCTGAGCGATTTCCCATGATGCTTTGGGGCCGCGGTAGCGCAATAGACGGCGGAAGATTTGACTTTTTGCCTCCCCAACACCGCTTGAAAAGGCGGCCTCATACTGATCGGTTTGCTCTTGCGCAATCCACAGCCCAGGATCAATAAACGCTGCCCGTCCCTTTTCTTCCAGGCTTTCCAGCCATTCGGGAGGGATTTCTAATTCACCAGGTACAAGATCGCCTTCAATCATCAACAGGCTATGCAGCTGAACTTCGTTTTCGGGCAGCTTTGTCCGTTCTGCAACCCGTTTTAATGCTCCCTCCTCCGGCGGAATCATCTGCGCTTTCTCCAGTGCTTCCTCCACCGCAGCTTGGGTGCGCATGGGGGTTGGAAAATACTCATACATCATGGATGCCTCAGTCTGCCGCCGAAGGGTCAGCGACAGGGGCGAAGGCGACTCCTGGTGCAATTCTACCACCCGTATTTCACCAGAGCGGATCAGGGACAAAATCTGCTTTACGCCTTCCACATCCCAGTAGTCCTCCAGGCATTCGCGCCTGGTTTCCCGCACAATGGGGTGCTTATGCTCCCGAACCAATGCGTCCAGCATTTGGGCGCTGCGCATGCGCTGTACCCAAAGGGGCTGGCGGCCTGCGCTTTTCATGCCCATCATCAAAGCTCTTGAGGCATTATAGCGAAAGGCCATGTTGTATACCTGGGAGGCCGGCAGCATGGCGTTAATGACTGCCGCTGCCCCCTCGGGCGATATGCCCAGCAACAGCTTTTGGGGCAGCAGCCTATCTCCATAAGGAAAGAGCAGCATCCCGTCATCATCCGCTACATAGTTGACATTCATGCCGGTCTTTTGCCGGGCGGCCTCCGCGGCCAATATAGCCAATGGTTCATTGACAGGACGGCCGAAGATGGAGTGGATCATCATCTGCGGGTTGTTGGCCTCGTCCCGGTAATGCTCCACAATGATCGTTCTGTCATCGGGCAGCGTACCAGTAAAACTGATCTGCCGCTTGACAAGCTCCGCGGCGTTTTCCGCCGCGGCGGCATCTAGGCTCATTTGAGTAAGCTCATACAAAAGCTTGCCTGACTCGCTGGCTTTTGTAAGCCTGCGCAAAATACTGCCGAAGGCAAGGCCGGTCTTTAAGCTGCGGCCTTTGATCTCCCCTTTCCAAAAGGGCAGGCGTGCCCCCTGGGGGTTGGCCGGAATCACGGTCACCGTATCCTTTTGAATGTTGGCAATCTGCCAGCCGAAACTGCCCAGAAGGAATCTGTCGCCCACCCGGGTTTCATAGATGAATTCTTCATCCAGCTCACCCAGGGTCACACCATTTTCCGTTTTGCAGGTGTACAGCCCCTTGTCAGGGATGGTTCCACCGGCGGATACTGCCAGCATACGGCTGTAAGGGTCCGCCTCCACCCGATCATGTATCCGATCGTACAATACCCTTGGCCGAACGGGAATATCCCGGTCATGTTCATAATCTCCTGCCAGCATGCGCAGCGTTTCCCGCACATCCAAAAGGGTAAGCTCCCGAAAAGGCCAGGCCCGTTTTGCAATCTCCAGCACCTCAGAGAGCTCATATCCCCGGCCTGCCGCCATGGAAACCAAGTGCTGGGCCAGCACATCCAAACAAAGCCTAGGCGGATGGGATTGTTCCACCCCGCCCATTTTGACGACCTCGCAAGTGAGGCCGCTGTACAGCCCCTCCACCGGCGTACGGGGAAAGATGTGCATGGCGCTTACGCGGTTGGGGTTGTGGCCGGCGCGGCCCAGCCGCTGCATGGTGCTGGAAATGGTGCGGGGGCAGCCCACCTGAAACACTTGATCAATTTCGCCTACGTCAATGCCTAACTCCATGGAGGAGGTGGCGCAAAGCAATCGCAGCGTGCCCGCCCGCAGCGCATGCTCCACCTCCAGCCGGTGTTCTTTTGACATGCTGCCGTGGTGGGTTCTGGCAAAACCATCGCCGGCGATCTCGTTAATATGGTAGGCCAGGCGCTCGGCATAGGCCCTGCCCTCCACAAAGGCAATGACGCTGCGGGTATTTTGACAACGCTCCAGTATGGTTTTTGCAATCTCATGCCAAGCATTGTTCTTTTTGATCTCGGCACCCATGGGCAGGGGACTTGTCACCTGCAGGCTGATCAGCTTTTCCATTTTCGGCGCTGCGATGGACGCCCCTTCTGGAGCCAAATATTCTGCCGCTATGGAAAGGGGCTCGATGGTGGCCGACAGGCCAATGCGCTGCAGCGGCGCCTTGCACAGCCTGTCCAGCCTGGCGATGGATAGCATCAGATGCGCGCCACGCTTGGTATCAATCAAGGCGTGCAGCTCATCGATGATGATCCATTTGGCAGTGGATATCACAGGTTGGCTGCTCATGGCTGTCAGCATTAAAAACAATGATTCCGGCGTGGTAATCAATATGTGGGGCGGATTCTTGAGCATACGCCGCCGCTCGCTTTGCGTGGTATCCCCTGTGCGGATAGCAATATCAATAGGCTCTTGATCAAACGCTTCGCCTGCCTCCCTGGCTACCCTTGCGATTCCTTCCAAGGGGCGGCGCAAATTCTCCCGTATATCTCCCGCCAGTGATTTTAGCGGAGAGACATAAATCAGTTGCAGCTCCCTTTTCAGCGTTCCTGCAAGCGCCTCACGCATCAGGCGGTCGATAAACACCAAAAAGGAGGACAAGGTCTTACCCGTACCGGTCGGCGCGGATACAAGCGTCGATTCCCCAGCCGCAATCAGCGGCCAGGCGGTATCCTGCACGGCAGTTGGCGTACCTATAGACTCATTAAACCATTTTTTCGTATATGGGTGAAACAGGGAAAGCGGCTCCATGGTTGTTATCCCCCATCGAAAACCCTGATCGGGTATTTGTTAAAGACAACATACGTCAATGGTGCATGATTCTGCATGAAACCATGATTTCCCTTTCCCCAAAAGTGTGCCTGCAATTAGAGATATAATTGCAGGCAGCAAACTAAATCAGATTCATCCATCCCATCCAGGCAGTAAACAAAATGCCAGTCAGCGACCAAATAGTAGGCAGCATCAAAAACAGGCGGCGCTTAATTCGTGTGTGCTCTACATGCACAGCCCCGGCAACGGCTGCGATCAATATTGAAAAGCCGCACAGCTTGAAAAGCCATATGTAGCTTAGCAGAGAAAAGGTCATGATTCCTATGTACAAAAGGTACAAAAGCACCCCCATAAAGAACAGTTGAACACCGGAGAGGGTGAGCAGCAAAAGATTACCACGCCTGCTTTTGCGCATATAGCACACGCCCTCCCGCAGAAACACGCAAAGGGCAGCCAGCAGGAATGCCACCGGTACAATGAAAAGCAAGATAGGCTGCTGCCATGGGGCAACTTTTTGGTACGTTACAGCAGTTTCTGTGGCAAGGATAACCGTGCCATTTTGTTTCATGAACTTCGATTTGCCTACGGGTGTTCTATACAGATTCTCCCCAATAGGTATTATCGGTATGCCCGATAAGGTGTAGCCGCTTTCCGGGCTTTTAACAATGCTGATCATTTTGCCGGGAATAATATAGCGCAGCAGCTTTTCTGGTGTGGTAAAACTGGACCAGTTGTTTACATACAAGCCTGCGATATCAAACCCATGTTCAGAGATAGCTTCTGTCCTGTCTTCTCCATAGATCAAGTCCAAGGCTTTACCCATGACAGCGTTGATTTCTTCTTCTGGTAGATAGGTATTGTACGAAAGAAATACGCCCATGCCCTTGTCGGGATATAAGGCGATACGGCTGTAAAAATGCAGGGTTTCTCCCTTTTTGTCATAGTACACATGCCCGTTCCGTTCCTTGCGGTTAAAGCCAAGGCAAAGGCCGGTGAGGTCTTCAGCCATGGAAAAGTGCCGTGCAAACAGCGTTTCCTTTGATGTGCTACTGAGTACCCTTGCATCGCTCAAATCCATGAGCCAGGTCATATAGATTGCCATATCCGCTGCCGTAGATACAGCTGAGCCTTCAGGATACAGATTCATGTACGGCTCCAGGGTTTCCCGGCCGTCAGGCAGGTAAGGCTTTGATACAAAGGCCGTGTCATGCATATAGGCAAAGGTAGTATGATTCATATTAAGGGGCAAAAAAACACGCTCACGGCAAAAGTCTAAAAAGTCCTGATCCATTGCTTTTTCGACCACATAAGCGGCCAGAGCAATGCCGTAATTGGAATAAGAGGATATTTCTCCAGGCCTAAATACCTGTTTGGGCAGGTACTTGTGTACGGTGAGCGACAATGGCTCCGTATCACTTACATTTTTTACAGCCATGCCCGTCACCATATCTTCAAAACCGGCAGTATGGGTCAATAGCTGCTTCATGGTGACAGGATACGAAAGCTTCGGGCAGTCTGCGCCCAGGTACTGTGCAATATCCTTATCCAGGTCCACTTTCCCCTCTTGCACTGCCACCATGGCAGCCACGGCCACAAACGTTTTGGAAACGGAGCCGATGCGAAATGCTGTCGTTTTGGGGTCTGCCGCAATGCCATTATACTCGTCTGCATAGCCAAATCCCCGGCACACTATCTCTTTCCCATTCTTTACAACAGACAGTATAGCCCCCTTAGCCTTCCCTTCTCTCACCAACGCCGAGGCTGCGGTCTCGATTTTCATGGCGGCATCATAGTCGGCAGACTCAGCTTTAACGCTAACCGGCAGAGCAAGCAACAGCACCATAAAAAGGCAATAAAATCTCTTCAAGCAAAAACCTCCCCATGTCTTATCCCTGCCATTGTACCTGTCAAAGCTTAAGCCAGATTTCGCTTTTTCTTAAATCCAGCTTAAATCACAAAAGGACTATATAAGAGTTATAGATAAAATTTTCACAATATCTATTGACAGATTCATTCTTCGATATATAATACATAACGTTGTTATTTATTTATACGTCGTTATCTTAAATGATTGTGCTTTCGAAAATCACTCCACCGGGAGGGCTTTATGTCAAGGGAAGATCAAAAGATGCGCAGCGAATCGGTGCGCCAAGCCATTTTGGACACCGCGCTGCAAATAGGGCTGGCGGAAGGCTTTGAAGCCGTCTCCATCCGCAAAATCATCAGCCGAATGAAGTATTCCACAGGTGTTATCTACCATCACTTTCAAGACAAGCAGGAAGTGATCGACGCCATCGAGGCATCGGAAACGGCCCGCCTGGCTGCCAAGATTCAGGGGGCCACGGATGAAAACCGTGATATCGTCGCAAACATGCTGGCTGTCTTCCATGAGGTGATGCTGCTGGCTAAAGAAGAGCCTGAAAAATACAACCTGATCGTATTGCACAAGTACTCAAAAAAAAAGGCCATCCTGTCGCCATGGGTCAGCTATCTTGCCGGCAAAATAAAAAGGGATATCGAAGCAGGTTTGATACGTCAGATGAATCCAGACCATGCCGCCTTTTGCCTCTGGAGCTCGTTTCTAGGTTTCAATCTCACGATCTCACGTATGGATTATCTGTCCCGTGATGAAGCAGAAGCATTGTTTAACACCCAAGCCAGCATTATCATGAAAGGAATTATGAATCAATAAAAAGTAATTGATATCGCGCTTGCGCGATTCCAGAATCGAGATAGTAATTGCTAAACGGTGGATGAAATAAGTGAAGTGACCCCTCCAGCCTGGCCATTTAAAGCACTGAATCAAGGCGAACACAAGTGACGTACAGACAATAGGAGGCAAATATGATTACCATTCTGGCGGATGACACAAGGCATGATGCCGGTAAGCTTATCAAGCAATCCATAGAAAATATGGGCCATGAAGCAGATTACGTATCCCTTGCCGAGGTTTTGGTCAAACCCTGTATAAACTGCGGCGCATGCAACTACAAATCCTACAGCAAGTGCGTATTTCAAGATGATGACGACTGGATCTTAAGCAAAATCGCAAAAGCAGACGCTGTGATCGTCGTTACCCCCATCCTCTTTGGGGGATATTCCGTCAAAACAAAACGTGTTCTCGATAAATTGGGGCTTGTCATGGACCGTCATTATTTTGTGGTAAAAGGTGAACTGACAAAAGGCGGAATGCCAGGCCGTCCTTTCCGTTATTTCGCGGTAGGTGTGCAGGATACCGCCAACGAAATGGAATCAAAAGCGTTTTGCAACCTCGTTCACGAGACCATTACCATTACTAGGGGAAAAGGGAAGGCATGCACCTATATTCCGGGCCAATCAGCACATGTTTTGGAGGAAATTGCAAGGGAGGCATCTGCAATATGAAGCATTTTTTGCTGATTAACGCAAGTCCTAGAGAAAAGGGAACGACAGCCTTGCTTGCGCTGACCATGCGCGCGTATCTGCTGAACAAAGGGCATACCGTATCGCTGATGCACCTGTACAAGCATCTAGACAAAGCAGATGCATTGGTGCAAGCCTTTCAAAAGGCAGACACCTTGGTGGTGCTTGGGCCTTGTTATATCAACACTTATCCCGCCGATACCTACGCACTTTTGGAGCTTATCGCAAATCATACTCAAACGCATCATGGTCAGCGGATATATGGTGTGATACAAGGTGGCATGCCCCACGCACATACCCATTCCAGCGGTCTTGCTGCCCTTGATTGCTTTGCCAATGCGTGCGGCCTGCCATATGGCGGCGGTTTTGTCATGGGCATGGGTGCAATGCTAAACGGCCAATCTCTGGATAAGCTGCTAAACGCAAAAAGGGTAAAGAAGCAATTGAACGTGTTCTTTGACCATGTGGAAAAGGGGGAAAATTCTCCCGAAGCGGTATACAAGCAAGCAGAATTCCGCATGCCAAGCTTTGTACTGCGGCTGATGGCCCGTTGGATCAATGGCGTCCTCGACAAAGAATTGAAAGCGCATGGTATCGAAAAAAATCAACCGAGCCCCTACAGCATGAACTAAGATATGCTTTCACCCCTCAAACCGCAAGAACCAAACGGTTTGCAATGTGTCAACCATAGGTTGCACAGGTCGCTTTGTTCAAAAAATCCTCCTGCACATTTACAAACCATCCTTTCTCTGCATGCATCCAGCCTGTTATGCGCAAACTACCTTCACGACTTTTGCGGAGGATTTTGCAGATATGCAGGCAGGCATTGCAGTATTCGGTCTATTGCTGCTGGCGGTGGTAGTGTTGATGCAGCGCAGGCGGCGGCCCAAAACACTGCGGGATGTTTTATTGGATGAGGGGCTTCATAGCCATCTGCAATCCTGCGCTTCTTCTATGGTAATAAAAGGCACAGGCCGGCTGCAAATGCCTAGCAATATGCTGATGCATCTTCGCGCCACCGTGCAGAGCCTATCCGTTCGGGATCGGGATAACCTGCTGCCCGCTGCCCAATGGCTGACCGACAACGCCCGCATGCTGGAAGAGGCGTTTTTGTCCGTACACCAAGAGTGGAGGCATTCCACCAGGCTGCCACGGCTTGCCACCGGGGAAATTCGTGTGCAAAAATTTGCGCAAGAAATAATATCTCATACTAACGCCCACCTAAATGCGGGCAAACTGATGGCGGCCGTGGCCGCTTGGCAGCAGTCATCCGCCCTTTCCCAGTCAGAGTTATGGTCGTTACCCTTGGCCATTAATATTACCCTTTTACAGTTGGTGGACAACCTAGCCGAAGATCTGAAGCTCATGCAAAAGGACAGCGATGCAGCACCCTTGTGGGCTGCCCGCTTAACCGGACGGCACAAGGAAAACGCCCGCCGTCAATTTAAAAGCGCGCCGCAGAGCACCACTTTTTTGGAAAGGCTTTTGTCGCTTTTACGTGAGACGGAGGATGCCCAAGCCCTTTCCTGGCTGGATGAAAAGCTGGCGGAAATGGACCTTCGGGTATCCGGCATTGTGGAAAAGGAACACACCCGCCAAACCAACGACCGGCAGTGGATGGGCAACGCCATCACTTCACTTAGACGCCTTTCCCAAATTCCCTGGGGTGAAACACTGGAAGCCATGAATCCGGTACATGGCATTTTAAGCCAAGACCCTTCCGGCATATACACCGCCATGGATTTTGAAAGCCGGGATATGTATAGGCGCCGGGTGCAGCTGTTAAGCTGTGAGTGCCGCCTGCCCGAAAGCCTGGTGGCAAAGGCTGCCGTCGCCTGCGCACAGGAAGGCTCAGAAGAAGACCTGGAACGGCACATCGGCTTTTATTTATTAGATGAAGGCCAGAACGAGCTGATCAAACGGCTGGGCGTGCACAACTCAAAGGTAAGGGAGCATCAATTCTGCCGCCAGCACATAAAAGGCTTATACCTATCTGCATTATGGGCAGGTGCGGCCTTAGGTGCTTTCACCGCCTGGCTTTTGAGGCTTCCACTGCCAATGGCGCTCTTGTTCTTGCTTTTATGGTCGGAGCTTACCCGTCAGGCAGTGCGCAAAACGGTGCGGCGCATGCACGTGCCGCGCGCACTACCACGGCTTGAAATCAAGCAACTACCCGAAAACTGGCGCACCTTGGTGGTCTGCCCAACGCTTTTGCTAAACGCCGCCCAGGCCATGTCCATGGTGCGGCACTTGATGATATTGCGCCATGCAAACCCCGATGAAAACCTGCATTTTTTGCTTTTGGGTGACTTTGCTGATAGTTTGACCGCCGAACAAATCAGCGACCAGGAGATACTATCTTCCGCAAAGGCGGGTATCGAGGCTTTGAACCAGGAGTTTGGCGGCGGCTTTTCTTATTTGCAGCGGGCCAGGGTCTATAGTCAGCAGGAAAAAAGCTATATGGGCCGAGAGAGAAAGCGTGGCGCGCTGGAAGCCCTAAATAGAATGTTGCTGAATTTACCTGGCGAGGATACTTTCTTGTACTCCTCCCGGCCTATCGAAGAATACGCCAATCAATACGCCTATGTAATCACCCTGGATAGCGACACCATACTGCCTCCCGGCAGCGCACTGCGTCTCATTGGAGCCATGGCCCACCCCATGCAAAAGCGCCAGGTGTTTCATGGCAGGATACGAGGCCGCAGCATTTTGCAGCCACGCATGGAGGTAGCTGCCGACACGGTAAAAACCAGAGTCTCCGCCATCTTTGGCGGTCGTGGCGGTGTAGATCCCTATAACGCAGCTGTCAGCGATTTGTATCAGGATTTATGCAGTGCTGGCTCCTTCGCCGGTAAGGGCATCTATGATCCTGCCGCTTTTGTGGAAGCGGTGGAAGGCCGCATTGCGCCTTACAGCATACTGAGCCATGACCTGTTGGAGGGCGAGCTTTCCGGCAGCGCAATGCTCAGCGACATTTCGCTCTATGACGGACAGCCGGGTTCCCTGCGCAGTTGGATGAAGCGGTTACATCGCTGGACCAGGGGCGACTGGCAATTAACGCCCTGGCTTTTTTCCAGGGTGCGTACTGGCGCTCACAGTATAAAAAATCCGCTAAGCCGCTTTAGCCGCCACAAGATTTGGGACAATCTGCGCCGAAGCCTAGTTCCCGCTGCCCAGGGCGGACTGCTTTTGTATGCCGCCGCGGCAGGCAGGCCGCTGCTCTTGCTGCTGCTGTTGATTGTGCCCAACCCAACAGCGTTTTTTCACCTTCAGTCTCTAACCGCATTTTTCATCAAGCTAAGTGCCTTGCCTTATGAAATTCACACGCTGCTGGATGCAGCCTTTCGCACCTTATACCGGGTAGCCATCTCCCGAAAGCACCTTTTGCAATGGGTAACAGCGGCGCAAGCCGAACAGGGCGCCGCCGCACCCTATAGCACCCAGTTGTGGGCTCAATATGTTCTGGGCGGGGCCATGGCTGTGTTTTCCATAACTATGGGCTTTGTTATTCCCGGAATTTTCCTTGCCGCGCTGTGGCTGGCGTTTCCCTTTGCCGCGCCGCTATTGGACGAATCCATTTTCAAGGAAACCGCCTTGGATGAAGAAAAGCGTGCGCTGCTTACCGATATGGCCAAAGCCACCTGGCGGTATTTTGAAAAAACCGTCACATCCTCCGATCACTATCTCCCCCCGGACAACCTTCAAATTCACCCCGACAAAGGCATCGCCCACCGCACCTCACCTACCAACATAGGCCTGTACCTCCTATCCTGCGCCGCCGCTCAATCCCTTGGTTTTCTGGAAGCGGAAGAAATGGCGCGCCGTATGGAAAAGACTGTTGCCACCATGGAAAAGCTTGCTCTTTGGGAGGGCCACTTTTACAACTGGTATGATACACGGACACTGGAGCCACTAAAACCCACCTACGTATCCTCAGTGGACAGCGGCAACCTGGCCGCATGCCTGTTGTGCTGCGCACAGGTGGTGCGTACCCTTGCCGCCTCATTGGATGTTTCCCAGCGGGGCCTGTCGGCGCGGCTGGACAAGCTGGCCTATAGCATGAATCTTGCCAAGCTCTATGACGCTAAGGCGGAGCTTTTCTATGTGGGCCTGGATGTCAAGGAGGAGGAACCTGGTGATTCCCGCTATGACCTGCTTGCCAGTGAGTCGCGCCTGCTTTCCTTTGTGGCGGTAATGACGCGGCAAGTATCTGTCCGCCACTGGACCAGGCTTAGCCGTACGCTTGTTAAGGCAAGAGGAAAGCCTACCTTGGTTTCCTGGAGCGGCACCATGTTTGAGTATTTGATGCCAAACCTGCTTTTGCCCTTGACCCATAATACGCTGCTGGATACCGCCTGCCGCAGAGCGGTCAAAAACCAGATGCACCATGGACGAGAAGGCGTATGGGGTGTCAGCGAAAGCGGCTACTATGCCTTTGACCCGTCCCTCAACTACCAATACCAGGCCTTTGGCCTGCCGGCGCTGGCCCTTGGCAACATTGCGGCAGAGGGCGTGATTACTCCTTATGCCAGCGGACTGGCGCTGCCCTTATTTCCCGACGAAGCACTATTGAATCTTGTTAAAATGAAATCCCTGGGTTGGGACAGCCAGTTGGGTTTTTTTGAAGCTGCCGACTTTAATTCCTCGCGCATAGGCGAAGGTAAAACCTTTGAAGTGGTGCGCAGCCATATGAGCCATCATCAGGGCATGATGCTCTGCGCCCTGTGCAACTTGCTTTGCAAAAATGCCCTGGTCAAGTATTTCGATGCCCTGCCCCCAGCCAGGGCATATGGCCTTTTGCTGCAGGAAAAAATGCCTCAAAACGTGCTGCATCCAAGAAAAGCCCTCTCGCGTCCCAAGGCAGCCGCAGCCAGTCCTACCTCCGCCAGGCGTCAGGCTGCCCTTCACACCTACCCAGTGGATGCCCATCTGCTGCATGGTAATGGTACGACCCTTTGTGTTACCGCCCAGGGCGGAGGCTATCTTGCCAAGGATGGAATTATGATCTCCCGCTTTCGCGGCATGGCCGGCGATGAGGACGGGCTGCAATTCTACCTGCGTGACGCCGAGGGTGACCAGGTGTGGCAGCCCACCGCCCCAGACCTACCAGGCGAAACAGCCTTTGAAACAGGCCAGGCGGTATTTTTACGAACCCACCTTGGTATTGAGAGCCGGCTGTCCTGCTTTGTAAACCCGCTGGATGGGGCTGCGCTTCATCTGCTTGAAATTGCAAACCGTTCCAATCGCGAACGTGTGATTGAGGCCGCCAGTTACTTTGAACTGGCTTTGGGCGGTCAGAAGGCTGATGCGGCGCATCCCGCCTTCCGCAACCTGTTTATACAGACAGAGCGCACCAGTAAAAACATACTCTGCGCAAGGCGCAGACCCAGGGATGGCAACGATCCCCGGCAAGTGTTGGTGCACGCTCTTGGAGCCGACGTAAATCTTATTCATACCGTAGGCCAAACCGACCGCTGCGCCTTTTTAGGCAGAAGCGGCACAATGCGCGCACCCCTGCAAATGCATGAGAACCTTCAAACCATCATGGGCCGGACAGGGGCTGTAGTAACCCCCTGCATGAGCCTGCGGACCCAATTTCTGCTGCCTGCCCATGGCCGGGCACACTTGACCTTTATGACCATGCTGGCTGAGGAGGATCAACAGCCCCAGGCCTTGGCCGCGCGTTATGAAACGCCGGATGATTTGAAGCGCGCCAGGGAACTGGCTATCACCCAGGGCCTGGTTACCGCCAAGTATCTGGCCATTGATGTGGGCGGCCAGAACCTGTATGGCCGCCTTGCCGGTTGCCTGATCTATGGCGGCCAGCCAGGCGCATCTCCCAAGGAGCCCATGACTGCAGGCTTGCAGGCACTTTGGGGGCTTGGCATTAGCGGTGATCTGCCAATTATCGCGGTAGAGATTGCCAAACGAGAGCATTTACCCCTGGCCAGAACTATTTTAAGCGCTCATGCCTGGTGGCGTATTCACGGCGTATGGTCTGACTTAGTGCTTTTAAACTGTCATGGTGCGGACTACGAGCAACCAGTGCGAGATGCCTTGCGAGACCTTACCGCTTCCAGCCATGCCCGGGAACTTATTGGAAAGCCCGGCGGCGTACACTTAATCGACAGTCAGGCACTAAGCCCCGACACCCAAGCGCTGATAAAAGGCATTGCCCGGCTGCACCTTTCCGGTGATCGGGGCTCCCTTGGCGCACATTTCCGAGCCTTGCAGACAAGTGCAAAAGCTTCGGATGTTCGCTGGAAAAAGGAACAAAAGCAATATCCCATCCCAGCGCTGCCTGATATAAACCGCCAGATGTATAACGGCTACGGCGGCTTTGTAATGCCCGATGGTGATTATGTGATTGATGTGACAAAGGATTCGCCTACACCTGCGCCTTGGTGCAACCTTTTGAGCAGTATACGTTTTGGTACGCTGTGCGGCGAAAGCGGGCCGCTGTTTACCTATGCCCGCAACAGCCACCACGGCCGCATGACCCGCTGGCCCAACGATCCCGTATCCCCACGGCCCGGCGAAGGATTGATTTTGCGGGATGAGGAAACCGGCGCACTGTTTTCACCCTGCCCCTGGCCGCTAGGTGAATACATGGCCTATAGGGTGGCCCACAGCCCCGGTATGACGCAAATACACGGCTACGGCATGGGCTTGGAAACCGCCATGACCATATTCACCGATGCGGAGTATATGGTCAGCCTGCGTACAGTGCGCGTTCGCAATATGGGCGAAGGTGAAAGAATGATCCGCGTCAGCCACTTTGCCGACTTCACGCTGGGTGAAAGCGATACTACCGGTGCGCTCACCTATGCCCTATTAGATGGCTCCCAAACGGTACTGGCGGAAAACCCGGGCTTTTCAGGCACCGCATTCCTGACGGTGAACAACTCATCGGAGAACACCTTAAGCAGCGTAATGTCCACAGGCGGCTTCTGGGGCTTGAGCGGCGGAAATGTGCCTGCGGCGCTTTCGCGGGAATATCCACCCCAAGGCGAGCATGGCAGCCTGGCCCTTGTCACATCGGTGCTCCATCTAAACCCTGGCCAAAGCGCAGCACTAACCTTTGCATTAGGTGCCGCCGACAGCCGGGAAGAGGCCCAAAGGCTTATTTACTTCATTGAAAAAGAAGGCGCATCCAAACGTCTGAAGGAGACCCAGCGCTATTGGGCCGCCGAAATTACCCCTCTGCAGGTGCTGCTGCCGGATATGAATTTAGCCCTGATGCTCAATCGCTGGCTGCCCTATCAGGTGCGGGCCGCCAGGCTCTATGCCCGTGCCGGTTTTTATCAGGCCGGCGGTGCCATCGGCTTTCGTGATCAGCTGCAAGACATGCTGGCCCTTATCAATACAAAGCCCATGGCTGTACGGGAGCATCTGCTCACCTGCGCTGCCCACCAGTTTGAAGAGGGTGATGTGCAGCATTGGTGGCACCCGCCAGTCTTAGGCGTGCGCACCCGCATTACCGATGATCTACTGTTTATGCCTTATGTCACCGCTGCCTATGTGGAAAGAACGGGGGATCATGGCGTGTTGTTTGAGCACGCACCATATTTGAAAGGCCCCCAGGTACCAGAGGGACAAGAGGATTGGTATGGCTCGCCCAAGGAAACCGAATACACCGAGCCCTTAATGGATCATTGCCTAAGAGCCATCCGTCGCGTGCGTCTGGGCGAGCATGGCATACCACTGATGGGCGGCGGCGACTGGAACGACGGCATGAACCGCGTAGGCGAGCAAAAGGGCGAAAGCGTATGGCTGGGCTTTTTCCTATGTGAGGTACTGCGTAGGTTCGCAGCCTTTTGCCAAAAAGAAATAGGCGATGAGCTATACGAGCAGCGAAAAGCACTGTTGCAAAACATTGAGCAGCACGCCTGGGACGGCGACTGGTATCTGCGGGCCTGGTATGACAACGGCAAGCCCTTGGGCAGCCGTGAAAGTCTTGGCTGCAAAATCGACAACTTGTCCCAGAGCTGGAGTGTACTGGCCGGCGCGAACCACTTCCGCTCCGCCAGGGCGGTGGATAACGCATGGAATTTACTCTATGATGCCGACCATTTATTGATGAAGCTCTTGGACCCCGCCTTTGACGGCGGAGAGAATCCCGGTTACATTAGCGGCTATGTGCCCGGCGTACGGGAAAACGGAGGCCAGTATTCCCATGCCGTGCCCTGGATGATTTGGGCGCTTTTGGAACTGAATGATAAAAAGCGGGCCTTTGAACTCACCCAGGCCATGCTGCCCATGAATCACGCAAAAACCCGCCAGGAAGCCGACCGCTACCGGGTGGAGCCCTATGTGACCGTGGCCGACATCTACACCAACCCTGACCAGATGGGCCGGGGCGGCTGGACCTTTTATACCGGCAGCGCCGCCTGGTTGTATGTCATCGTATTGGAAAAACTGCTGGGCTTTGAAAAACGGGGCGAGAAGGCGCGCTTGAGCCCAAAGGTGCCGGAGGAATGGCAGGAGTTTACCATTACCTATCAATTTGGCCGCGCTACCTACCATTTAACTGCCACCAGAGAAGCCGATAAACCTACTTTGGATGGCGATACACTCGCTTCCGGCTGGATCACCCTTAAAGATGACGGCAAAATACATGAGGCCAGGTTTCCCATGGAAGCATCTTAAAAGCGCGAATCAAAAAGTACAAGCCGGACATTGGGTTTTTTCAATGTCCGGCTTATAATTTTGGGGACCTGCTTCTAGAAAAAATCCTTGACAGCAAGGTTTTGATAAACTTGAAAGGTATAACGCAGTCCATCATACTCCTTTTGCTCCGATTCTGATATCAGCGCCCAATGCGCGTCATTCTCTAGTATTGGAAAAAATCTGTCCGCCGGCGCAGCGCTCTGTATTCTCGTGATGTAAGCCAAGCTGCAATAAGGCAAGAACTGCGTATACACATTCTCCCCACCGATAACAAATACATCATTGCTCTCATATGGCGCGATGGCCTCAAACACTTCATGCAAATCATGGCAAACAGTGCAGCCTTCTATCATCATGTCTGCGCTTCTGGTCAGTACAATATTCTTTCTGCCCTTAAGAGGAGCGGCACCTGGCAAAGCCTTCAAGGTGCTATGGCCCATCACGATCGCCTTGCCCATGGTCATCCTTTTGAAATACTTTTGATCTTCCGGTATTCTGTACAGCAGCTCCCCATGCAAACCTATACCATTTTCCATGTCCACCGCAACAATCAAATTCATAGGCACAACTCCTTTCACACAGCTACCGGTATCTGCTTTGCCAGCTTGTGCGCCTGGTATCCGGTCAAATGAAAATCATCCACCGTAAACTGATAAAAGTCCTGCACGCCCCTGTTCATCTCAAGCGCAGGCGCGGGATAGGGCTCATTTTCAAGCAGCTCCTCCACAATGGGCACATGTCGGTCGTATATATGGGCATCGGCAATCACATGCACAAGTTCGCCCGCCTGAAGACCGCTCACCTGGGCGAACATATGGATGAGTACTGCGTACTGGCATACATTCCAATTGTTAGCCACCAGCATATCCTGTGAGCGCTGGTTCAAAATAGCGTTCAGCCTTCCTGCCTGCACATTCAGCGTCAGGCTGTATGCGCAGGGGTAAAGCTGCATTTCGGACAAATCCTGATGATTGTAGATGTTTGTGATGATCCGCCGGGAATAGGGGTTGTTCTTCAGGTCGAAAAGCACCCTGTCCACCTGGTCAAACCAGCCCTCACTATATTTGTGTCGGATGCCTAACTGGTAGCCGTAGGCCTTGCCGATGGTGCCGTTTTCATCTGCCCAGGCATCCCAAATATGGCTGTTCAATTCTGACAGCTTACTAGACTTCTTTTGCCATATCCACAGAATTTCATCGATGCAGGCCTTTATGTTCGTTTTGCGAAGTGTAAGCGCCGGAAATTCCTTTGACAGATCATACCGGTTGACAATGCCGAATTGTTTGACGGTGTGCGCAGGTGAACCGTCCGGCCAGCGTGTGCGCACAGGCTGGTTTGTATCCCAGAACCCGCTGCGCAATATTTCTCTGCAATTATTGGTAAATAGCTCGTCTGCAAAGCTCAAACAGATCACCTCTTTACATATAAGTAATAGCAATGTCAAGGTATAGCAAAGGACAGTGTTTGTCAAGGCCTCAAAGGCTATTGGCTTTGTTCTGTGTGTTTAAACCTCCTTGACGTATCTCATGTGGTGTTATACTATACAGGAAAGATGCAGTTTCTTTTGACGGAATAATGAAAGGAAGTAACCATATGAACTGGCATGGAAAGCGCAAAGCACTGACCTTCAGCTATGATGACGGCGTTCATCAAGATGAGCGCCTTGCAGAATTATTTAACCGTTTTCTTGTGAAATGTACCTTTAATGTCAACTCCGCATTGCTGGGTGATATAAAGGGCTCCCGCATGACACTGAGCAAGGCCCGGCAGGTGTATGGCGGACATGAGGTTGCCGTGCACACGCTCACTCATCCGCATTTGGAAAAGCTGACACGCGATGATATTCTGGCCGAGGTGTTGGGCGATAAAAAGGCCCTTGCCGCTATGTTTGGCTCGGAAATACGGGGCATGGCTTACCCCTATGGCACCTATTCAAATCAGGTGGTGGACACGCTTTCCGACTGCGGCATCGCCTATTCCCGCACGGTGAAGTCTACCCATGGGTTCGACCTGCCCAAGGAACCGCTTTTGCTCAACCCCACCTGCCACCATGATGATGAGCACGTATTTTCGCTGGCGGATGCCTTTTTGAAGGACGACAGTGAAAAGCCCCTGCTTTTCTATATTTGGGGCCATAGCTATGAGTTTGATCAAAAGGACAACTGGCACAGGATGGAAGAACTATTGCAGTTGCTGTCCGGCCATGATGATGTATTCTACGGCACCAATAGTGATGTGCTTCTGTAACGGATATTCGTAGCAAGAAAAGCTTATATTAAAATTGATTCCGCTTGAACCACACCCCAAGCGTCAGTACATAAACATAAAAAGAGAAAGTCCCGCCTGCATGCAGATCAATCAGGCGGGACTTTCGTGCTAACGCGCATCAACCGTTGGATATATTCGTTGGGTCATGAATCACAAACAACCGGCCTGTTACCGCGTCAAGTATCACAAGATACTCCATTCCACGGGACTTTTCAAATTCCTTTCTTACAAAGCCAATATACCAAAATGGTCTTGTGACACCGTGGGACATCCAATACTTATGATAGGTTAGATATTCCACCTTGGCAATTAGAAGCTGGTCCGCTTGTATACTGGTAAGCTGCAGCTTGTCCACAAGAGCCTGCCGGGCAAGGTCAATGGCCGCCTCCTCTGCAATAACCTCCGGCCCGGGAACGCCGCCCGCCGGTGGTGGCGTGGGTGTAACGCGGGGGGCCAGCGCGTCATATATACTTACGGTTTTTGCCGTTCGGGCGTCAATTTGCACAGAGTAACGGATCGTACCGCCCCTTAATAAATGAACATCAAAGACAGGCCGGTTTGGATCATCTATATAGTACGAATAGGCAGGGGTCAGCCCCTCAAAGTCTGCAAAAGATACAGCAAACCGCTCCGCCAATGCCGTTTGAGCAGCAGAAAGCGCATCCCCAAGGGAAATGTCCTTTTCGGAAGGTATACCATGGGCATGACTCCATACGCTGCTGATCTCTCCCATATTTCCCAAATGATCCTTGTATTGCGCTAGGAGCAAGGGCATGCGCGCAGATAGTTCAGCCTTATCCGGCAGGGGCCACATTAGCCACGGCCCTTTTGTCAGCATAATCCCGCCAACATACCCGGCCAAGCTTTCCGCGTTCCCAGGCATCGCCGTGTCTGCATCGGGTTCACCATAAACCGCTAGCGCCTTGTCCGCCATCAACTCAAAGGCCAAAATCCGCAATGTTGGCTCCACCTGTACGATAAACTGATGGGCCGCCGCTGCTGTGTTGTTGCTGGTGTAGAATTGAAGGTATCGGGCTTTCCCGTCCGAAAAATCCCTTTTCAGGGTTATGGTCTCAAAGCTGATACCCGGCAGTGTGAGCTTTGCAAAGTTATTCACAAACGAATAAACGTCCGCATTAATTGTGCTTTCCATATAGGTGATTGGGCTGTCCGTCGTTTCCCCTATGGTAGCCAGATGGCTGTAACCGGTGATCACTGCCTGATTGTCAAAGCGCAGCGCTGCATCCGAAAGGCCATCTAAAAAATGAGCCGTTGCGTGCCACTCACCGTCTGCATAAACAACATCCACGGAACGGACAGGGCCAATATTCACATACTCCTGCTTGAAAAAATGGCGTGTATATGCGATTGCCTCCGTCTCCTGTGTAATCGCGACCCGGGGCGCAGGGGTAGCGACAGCTCCACTGGCGGAGACTATGGAGCAGGCGGCAAAGACAAGCATAATGGTCAAGTCCAGCACCCGGATGGACCTGTGAAGCCGGCCTTTTGTATGATATTGGGGGGTACCAATCTCCATGAAATCTGCCTCCTTTTATATTGGGGTGAGAGAGCATCGTTACTGTTCAAACCGCTTTTGTTTCTCTCACCCTTCGCCTATGGTCCCCGGCTCAAGTACCACTAGAATCATGCCTGTCTGCGCATCCAGCAATATACTGTAATTCATGCCGTCGCCCATGGCGAAGCGAATCACCCAAAAGGGCCTATTAATCCCCCGCATGGCCCATAAAGAATCATCTTCAATACGGTCTGCCTTGACAATTTTCATTCCGGCCACCTCGTCGCTGCTCATGCCAAGGTAGGTAGTCAGCGCATTTTGCGCCAGCGCAATGGCTCCTTCCTTGGGCACGCTCTGCCGCCCGCTGGCCCCCAGCAGCTCTTTGATGATCTGCCCCTGATTTGTGCCATAAAGGCTGATAACCTCCCCCGTGCGCGAAGCAATGGTAACGATATACTGCGGTACTGTTCTTGCCGCGAAAATCACTTCCCATACCGGGGCAGAAGAATCATCCATGTAAAAGCCGTAATAGGTTTGAAAATGTGAAAGATCATCCATGTCTACAGCAAAATCTTGTTCCAGCACATCCTGTGCGATTTTCAGCGCATCCTCTTGCGCTATAGCGGCGTCATCGGGAATGCCATGAGCATGGGAGGTCACTTCATCAATCAGCGTATAGTTGCCTAGTTTTTCCTTGTATTGGGCATAGAGCACCGGCATCTGCATAGAAAGGCATGCTTTATCCTCAAGAGACCAAGCCAAGAAGGGGCCTTTTTCAGTCTCCAGGCCAATGACATAGTCTGTAAGCGTATCCCCTACTGATTGACCAGGTAAAGGGGTTTGTGAAAGGGTGTACACGGAAAGGCCTTTTTCCGCAATTAACTCAAAAGCCATCACCTTCAAAACCGGCTCCACCTGCATCACAAACCGGTGCGCGTTCAGGGTTAAGGTATTGCCTGTGGGAAAGCTGACGTATCTGCCCTTACCATCTGTTACATCGCTTACACTGCCACCGGACTCATAACTTATACCAGGGAGCATAACGTCCGCAAATTGATAGGTAAAATTCCAGGTTTCTCTCCTCCTGGCGTCCATTACACTATTGTCATAAGGGTTGTCGCTCGGCCTTGTTTGACCAATGGAAAAAGTATGGTCAAACAAGGAAATGACACCGTTTTCATCAAAGCGCAAAAGGGGCTGATTCTCCTTTGCAGGAGCATGGGACGCAACGGTCCATTCGCCATTTTCAAATGTAATTGCCGCGTTTTGAGCATCCGCACATTGTACGTATCTGCTTTCCAGAAAGGATAGGGCATAAGCCCTTGCATGTGCTTCATCCTCAATTTTTCGCTTCGGAGCATTGGCTGTGTATTTGAAATAATCTTCTGAAGACCTTGAAAGGTATTGCAGATCCGCGCCTGCCGCTATGCTGACAGCACAGAAAAACACAAGAGCCATCAAAAAACCAAAGGCGGCTGCCATTCTAATCAAAAGCCTTTTCAACCGCAGTATTTGCTTCATTTTCCTCTTTGCTTTAGCAAAGGATATGCTAACTATCATATAGCCACCTCCCTGTAAGCATTGGCACTTGTCATCCCATAGCTGCTTGCATTGTACATTGGCTCTCCCGGCATCGTCAACATAATATCTGTAAATTATGTTTTTAGTTTCCATCAATTCAAATCACAGATGGAACCTGTCCTATTCCCATGCGAGAAAGGGTTTCTGCGCATTTTGTCGAATACAACGGATAGCCTGGTTGGTATCTCCCATCGGGCTATACGGGCTATTGGAGTTGACATACATTGTGCTCCCCAATAAAGAATCTCTGTTCTTTTTTGCTTGCGCTGCTTATCCTGACAGCCTCCACCCTCACTGGGGCATCCTTAAGCGCGCCTTCTGCCAAAGCATCCGGCTCCGGCGGTAGTGCAGGCATGATTTTTTCGCCAGGCAATCCTCCATCCGAACTTGCGTTGGATGGCCTGTTTGCTTCGGCCTTTTCGTCGGAATACGGGGATGAGGGCCGGAATATGCTTATCCGTTGGGCCTCGCCGCTGAAACTGTACATACAGGGCCAGCCCACTGAAGAAGACGAAAATGCGCTAAACAGTTTTTTGAAAGATTTGATAGACAAGGTGCCCGAGCTGCCAGCCATTTCCTTTGCGGACACCCCAGATAAGGCCACGGTCATTATCTCCTTTGTTCCTTATGCGCAGATGGCTGAAAACTTGACCACCTATGAACCTGATAACTGGGGCTTTATGAACTGCTTTGACGACAACGGCGACATACGTTACGGCTTAATCGCTATTGCCACCGACGTAACCGAACAGTCGGACCGCAACCATCTGATCCGGGAAGAATTTGTGAACATGTTGGGGCTGACCAATGATATCGACTTTGCGCAAGAGAGCATTATTTACCAACCCTATACCAAAACACAGGAATTGTCGGCCATTGATTATGAAATGCTGAACCTTTTATACAGCCCCTTTCTATCTGCCGCCATGACTGAAGATGATGTTCGGGAAAGGCTAGCGGAAATTTTTCCAAAACGCTGATTTCAAGCGCTTTTTCCTTGACGTATCTGGCAATTCGTGGGTACAATATATGTGTCATAGTGACAAGGAAAGCGTCTGGAAGTTGGCGCACAACTGCCGTCCAATATAGATGATGCAGAAAAGGGGTGTTGACGCGGTATGCCGGATAAGGACATGGAGGCTTGCGGCGCCAATATCATCCATCCCGAGGATGTAAAAGCAGCGCTAGAAAAAATGCCGGATGAAGCATCCTGCAGGGCCATGCTGGATATCCTCTCCGCCATGGCCGATGCCACTAGGTTAAAAATTTTGCTGGCCCTTCGTGAGCGGGAACTCTGCGTTTTTGACTTAAGCGCCGTACTGTGCATGTCCCAAAGCGCGGTCAGCCACCAATTGCGGACACTGCGCGATGTACATTGTGTCAAATCCCGCCGGAGCGGAAAAATCGTTTATTACGCACTGGATGATGAACATGTGGGCGAGCTGTTGAATGTGGCTTTGTCACATGTCTGTGAGGGCCGGTAACACGCACGAAAGCAGGCGATCACATGCACTATGTCCCGCCTACGGCCTTGGACCGGGAGAATTTCCACAACGGGCGTAATGCCTGCGCTTATACAATGCTTGGAGCTCATCCCGCGCTGGAACACTTGGAGGAAGTGTTTCATTTTGCGGTATGGGCACCCAACGCCGCAAAGGTTTGCCTGACAGGGGATTTCAACAACTGGGACAAGGAAGTAAACCCCATGGCAAAGCAGTATGACGGTCTGTGGGAGCTTCGCCTTCCCCGCAAACTGTTTGAGCAAAGCACTGCTTATAAATATGCCGTGTGGGGGCAAAGTGGCCACGTACATTTAAAGGCCGACCCCTACGCTTTTTTTAGTGAGCTACGGCCCCAAACCGCCAGCCGCATATATGATCTGGATGGCTATTCTTGGAGCGACAACGCGTGGATGCAAAAAAGGGAGGCATGGAATCCCTTTGCAAGCCCTGTCAACATCTACGAAATGCATCTGGGTTCTTGGCGAAGAGGCGAAGACGGCCGTCTTTTATCTTACGCCGAGATCGCCGATCAATTGATCCCCTATCTTACCGAAATGAATTTCACCCACATTGAGCTTCTGCCAGTGATGGAGCATCCCTTGGATATGTCGTGGGGGTATCAGGTCACAGGCTATTATTCTGCCACCGCCCGATTCGGAGAGCCAAAGGATTTTATGGCCTTTGTGGATAGGTGCCATCAAAGCAACATCGGCGTGATTCTGGATTGGGTGCCAGCCCATTTCCCCAGAGATGAATTTGGCCTTCGCCGCTTTGACGGCACAGCTTTATATGAGCACCCCGATAAACGGCGGGGAGAAATGCCCCAATGGGGTACCTGCATGTTCGATTTTGCCCGCGGCGAGGTATGCAGCTTTCTGCTGAGCAACGCCCTCTTCTGGCTGGAATATTTTCACGCTGACGGGCTTCGGGTAGACGCGGTGAGCAGCATGCTCTACTATGACTTTTGCCGCGAACCGGGTGGATGGTTGCCCAACCCCTATGGCGGCCGAGAAAATATCGACGCCATTTCGTTTTTGCGCAGACTCAACGAAACAGTGTACGCTAAGTTTCCGGGCGTGATGATGATCGCTGAGGAATCCTCCGCTTATCCTATGGTCACGCGTCCTACGTATCTGGGCGGCTTAGGTTTTGGCTTCAAGTGGAATATGGGCTGGATGAACGACATCCTCTCCTACATAGTGCTGGACCCGGTCTATCGCAAGTGGCACCATAACAAGGTTACATTCTCGTTGTTCTATGCCTTCAACGAAAACTTTATTTTGC
This sequence comes from Bacillota bacterium, assembly GCA_023398575.1. Classification (GTDB taxonomy): domain Bacteria; phylum Bacillota; class Clostridia; order Christensenellales; family Aristaeellaceae; genus JAEWAH01. The sequence goes on from JAEWSC010000055.1 coordinate 51,800, forward strand.
CTTTTTCCCATGATGAAGTGGTGCACGGCAAACATTCCATGCTGGACAAAAATCCGGGGGACCTGTGGCAGAAATTTGCAGGCCTGAGGGCATTATACGGCTATACCATGGCCCATCCCGGCAAAAAGCTTTTGTTTATGGGCAGTGAATTTGCCCATTTTATCGAGTGGAAGTATGATGACCAGCTGGATTGGTTTCTGCTCTTGTATGACCGGCATCCCCAGGTGCAGGCTTGTGTGAAGGAGCTAAACAGGTTTTACCGTGAGACACCCGCCTTATACGAGGTAGAGGATAGCTGGCAAGGCTTCCAGTGGTTATCGGTCAACGACAGTGATAACAGCGTCTTGGCTTTTGCCCGTACCGACAAAAATGGCAAATCGGTATGTTGCGTTGTAAATTTCACGTCTGTATTCCATCCTATTTACCGCATTGGCCTGCCTCTTCCTGGCACGCTGACAGAAATCTTCAACACCGATCGTGCGGAGTTTGGCGGCTCCAATCAGTATAACGCCTGGACGGTCAGCGCTCAGGAAATGTCATGGAATGGGCTGGATTATTCAGTTGAAGTCTGTGTACCACCTCTTAGCTGCGTGTACTTTAATTATGATAAGCTGATGCCAAAAAAGCAGCTGCCCTCTGCTCCCAGGCGAAAACCGCGCAACAGCAGCAAAGACTCAATGCTGGAAGAAGAGTCAGCACCACTTTGGGAACTGGAATCCTTCCCCCATTTACAGGCAGGCCTGCAAGAGTCTGCGCCCTTATCCCACACCAAGATTTCCGCAAAAAAGGAGTGACACCCCTATGATGAAAAAGAAAACTTGCGTGGCCATGCTCCTGGCCGGGGGCCAGGGAAGCCGACTGGGAATTCTAACGAAAAACATGGCAAAGCCTGCGGTTCCCTACGGCGGTAAGTACCGCATTATTGACTTTCCGCTTAGCAATTGCACCAACAGTGGCATCGACGTAGTTGGCGTTTTGACCCAGTATCAGCCGTTGGAACTCAATGCCTATATTGGCAGCGGGTCGCCTTGGGATTTGGATCTGCTCAACGGCGGCGTGTTTGTACTTCCCCCTTATGTCAAGGGGAAGCAGGGCGAATGGTACCGCGGCACTGCCAACGCTATCTTTCAGAACATCTCATTTATCGAGCAATTTTCACCCGATTATGTGCTTGTATTAAGCGGCGATCACATCTATAAAATGGACTATAGCAAGATGCTGGATTACCATATCCGCCAGGAGGCCGATATCACCATCGCCGTCAGGGAAGTACCATGGAACGAAGCCAGCCGCTTTGGCATCATGAACACCGACGAAAACGACGTGATTATAGAGTTTGAGGAAAAGCCCAAGGTGCCCAAAAGCAACAAAGCCAGTATGGGCGTGTATGTATTCAGTTGGGCAAAGATGCGGCAATACCTGATTGAGGATGAAAAAAACGCCAAATCGTCCAATGACTTTGGCAAAAACATCATTCCTGCCATGCTCCAAAGGGGCGAGAAGCTGGTGGCCTATAGCTTTGACGGCTATTGGAAAGATGTGGGCACCATTGAAAGTTTGTGGGAGGCCAATATGGACCTTCTGCAGACACCCATGCCCATCGACCTGCACGATAAGAAATGGCGTATATATGCACGCAATCCCGGCATGGCTCCTCATTTTGTGGCAAAGGGTGCCAATGTAAAGGACTGCCTGATCACCGAAGGCTGTGAAGTATATGGCCAGGTGCAGCATTCTGTTTTATTCGCAGGCGTCACGGTAGAACCCGGCGCCAGCGTGATTGACAGCGTAGTTATGCCAGGCGCAGTCATTGAGCGCGGAGCAGTAATCCGCCGTGCGATTATCGCTGAAAACGCCGTTATTGGACCAGGCTGCCATGTTGGTGAGGAGGAAGGCGATATCGCTGTCGTAGGCCAAAATATGTCGCTGCCCGCCGGGGTAAAAGTACCTGCGGGCGAACAGGTGGAAAACTGCGTACCGGTGCCTTGAAATACGGCCTGGCTGGAAGCGCCCACCAATGTGGTTTGCAGTAAAGAGACATTGCCCCTTTAAGCATCCCCAAAATTCACCCACAGAAAGAAACTGTAAGGAAGTGAATGCCATGAAAGACGTTATGGGCATGATTTATACCGGGGAGCATGATGCGCTTTTGCGGGAATTGACCATTACCCGCGCTGTGGCCGCGCTACCCCTGGCCGGTCGTTACCGTGTTATCGATTTTATTCTAAGCGGCATGGTCAACAGCGGTATACGCAATGTTGGCGTCATCATGCAAAAAAATTATCACAGCCTGATGGACCACTTGGGTTCCGGGAAGGAGTGGGACCTGCACGGCAAAAACGACGGTTTGTTCATTCTACCGCCTTTTTTGACCCGTGACAACGTGGGTGTGTACGGCGGTGTGCTGGACGCACTTCGCTCCAACGCCGGCTATCTTTCCCGCAGCAAGCAGGAGGATATCATTCTTTGCAACAGCAACATGGTCTTTAATGCGAATTTTGAGGCCATGGTGGCAAGCCATCGGGAAAGCGGCGCGGATATCACCCTGCTGTACACCAAAGACCCTGCCGTACGCAGGCGGGATTTCGGCTGTTACCTGACTGTCGATAGTGATGATACCGTAAAGGACATGGAAATCGAACCGGCTGAACCCAAGTGCGAAAACACATCCATGGAAGTGTGTCTGATGCGCCGGGAGCTCTTGCGCTCACTGGTAGACCAAGGCGTGGCTCATGGTTTTCATGATTTCAACCGCGATGTGCTGCAGCGGGTCATCCGCGAAGGCACATTGAAGGTCAAAGGGTATTTATTTGCGGACCAGGTTTGGCGTATGGACTCGGTACAAGCCTACTTCCAGTGCAATATGGCGCTGCTAAACAGCAAGGTACGCAAGCAGGTCTTTGACCTCGACAATCCTGTATACACCAAGGTCCGTGATGAAATGCCGGCCAAATACAGCGACGATGCCCAAATTATCAACTCCCTGGTGGCCGATGGCTGCATTATCGAGGGGCATGTGGAAAGCAGCGTCATTTTCCGAGGTGTGCGCATCGCCCCGGACGCCCAAGTGAAAAACTGCATCATTATGCAGGATACACAAATCATGAGCGGAGCACAATTAGAAAACTGCATTCTGGATAAACAGGTGGTTATCAAACGCAACGCCAGGCTCATTGGCCCGGCTGCATACCCCATCGTGATCGCCAAAAAGGTTGTTATCTAACTTGCCAGTCTTTGCTTTTGAAAAAGTGGCCATGCCACTTTTTCGAGTTTTTACTCACCACACTACAAAAAAAGCGAATTGCGGGTGCTTGCTCAGGTAGGACAGAAATTTTTGATAGCTTCCCGCACGAATCAATGCTCATCTTGCTGCTTACGATTCAAGTTAGAAGACCTCGGTCCTCCAATGACTTTCATATTAGCAGTATGATAGAGTGCCCACCTCCTTAGCCCGTACTTCAAGGAATACTTCCCTGAAAATTACCAGTATCAGAGGATTAATTTATTCAAACACTGATCCGAAACGCCGCTTACGCTCTTATGTGCGGCGCGGGGCGCTTGATCCGTTGTCTGTCTACAGAGCCTTTCCCTCCCCTGACCGACTACCCACTCCGAAAAGGAGGATCACATCGTATGAAAATTCTTTTTACAGCCAGTGAATGCGTTCCATTTTGCAAAACAGGCGGCCTGGCCGACGTGGTTGGAGCGCTGGCGCCAGTCTTGCAAAAAGCCGGTCACGATGTACGTGTCATGCTGCCCATGTATACCGTAATCCCTGAGGAATACAAGCGCCAAATGACCCATGTCACCGATTTTGAGGTGCTGCTGGGATGGCGGCGTCAGTACTGCGGTATTGAGCAGCTTACCATGGGTGGCGTCACCTATTACTTTGTAGACAACAAGTATTATTTTGACCGACCCTACGTGTATGGGCTGGGAGGCGACGAGTACGAACGCTTCGGCTTTTTCAACCGGGCAATTTTAAACGCCTTGCCGCTAATAAACTTCTGGCCGGATATTCTGCACGCCCACGACTGGCAATCCGGTATGATTCCAGCCCTTTTGCGCATTCAGTATGACCATCTACCCTCCTACCATTCCATTCAAACGGTATTTACGATTCATAACCTACAGTATCAGGGCGTATTTAACATCAAAGATGTGCAGGATGTGCTGGGACTTGGCGACAGCTTGTTCACAACTGACAAGCTGGAATGCTATGGCAGCGCCAATTTCTTAAAATCCGCACTGGTGTATGCCGATCGAATCACCACGGTCAGCTTTAGCTATGCTCAGGAAATTCAGACCGCCTATTACGGTGAGCGGCTGGATGGCCTGCTCCGCGCCAGACATAAGGCCTTGAGCGGCATCCTAAATGGCATCGATGTTCAAGAATATAATCCAGGCAACGATCCCTTTATCGCAGCGCCTTATACAACGGAGGACCTAAATGGCAAAATCGCCTGTAAGCGCGCTCTGCAGGAGCAGTTGGGCTTGGAAGTGACGCCTGATGTGCCGCTGATTGGTATGGTTGGACGCCTAAGCAATCAAAAGGGTTTAGACCTTGTAGATTATGTCATCAACGACATTATGAAGGAAGATGTACAACTGGCGGTGCTAGGCATGGGTGACGGCCGGTATGTGGACCTTTTTTCCTGGGCCGAGCAGCAATATCCCGGCCGCGTAGCCGCCCGCTTTACCATGGATCATGCCCTGGCCCACCGCATATACGCCGGTGCCGATATGTTCTTGATGCCTTCCCAATTTGAGCCATGCGGCTTGAGCCAGATGATGAGTCTGCGCTATGGCACAGTACCTATTGTCAGAGAAACCGGCGGCCTTCGCGATACGGTACTCTCCTACAATAAATACACCGAAGAGGGCAACGGCTTTACCTTCTTCAACTACAACGCCCATGACATGCTGGCTACCATCCAGCGGGCATTGCGCTATTACAGGGAAAAGAAGGATGTCTTTGCAAAATTGATGAAGCGGGGCATGGAAGGCGACTACAGTTGGACTCATTCCGCCACGGAATACATCCGTCTATACAACGATCTGCTGAAAGATCACCAAAATGCGGAAGCCGCCATAGCCAACGGACAGGAGAAGCACGAAAAAAAACGCAGGCAGGATGCAGATAAAAAGGCTCCGGAATCGAAGGAGAGCATAATAACCCTTGAGCACAATCCAGAAGAAAATACCACATCCAAAAGTGATGCAGCGCCAAAAGAGGCTTCACCTGCAGAGGCCGACTATACCGGCGCACCTTCCCGCCCGCCCAAACACATGAAGAAAGGACAAGCGAACCATGCAATGGAATCCCTTTCCGATTTGCAAAGTCTACAGGATGAGGCAAAAGCAAAAGCATCCATCAAGCACCGAAAACAGGCCAAACGCAACGATGCGCCACTCCCTGTTTCCTTGCAGGACGGTATAGCGGACTTACCCCCTCCCCCATCCCATAAAAAACACACAGGCCTCGGAGAAGGCGGGGAAGAATAACATACGGTACTTTGCAGTTGATGTATATATCCGCTGAAACCCTTTCCCTCGAAAAAATAAGGCTTGCCTTATCTTAAGACTGGGCAGTAAGCGTTTCAAAAATCGGCAGCGAACTTGCTGCCGATTTTTTTGTGTGCCTCTTTTCAAGTCCTCTTCCCCCTACCATGATATTTCTCATAGAATTGGACATGATACCCATATAAGAAGGAGGATCGCTTATGACCAGGGAGCACTTTTTTGAGATGCAGATGGCCGCACTGCAGGCACTCAGAGCAGATATGGAAGAGCATATGAAAAATCCCACAGTACTCAACAGCATGCGTGATGCTATGGAGAACAAATACAAAGACATTCTTGATCGACAAACAGCTTGGCAAAATGGCGGTTTTTGGACTGTGGAGAATGAAAGAAAGTATGAAGAGCGGTATAAAGGCTTAGAAGCCTAACCGCCCGATCAGTCCAATTTTTATTTACACATTCAAATTTTTCCTAAAATGTAATAAAACATTTGAAATACGGCGTAGAACGCATTATAATCAATACAGGTCATATCCATTTCGTAAAATCCAAAAGCAAAGCCGTAATCTTATCTAATCTATTGGAAGAACATTACCGCTTTCACGGTTGTTTGTGCACCATGAGAATATTCATAGCGAACGTAATCGAATCAAGAGCACTTATCATACCAACGACGCATAGCGGGAGAAAGCATATGAGATTTCAAACAAAAAAGAATAGCAGGGAAGTCAGTAAGAAACCAGACCCTTGGAACAGCACAACCGGTGCAGCGCCGTTACACGGCGATCACTTTGACGAGGTGTTTCAAAGCAGCTATCAAGGTATAGATGATGACCAGAGAGTTCGGCGTCGGCAGCCTGGCAGATTTAACCCCGTTACGGGAACATACGTGGCCAGGGATAGCGAACCTAAAAGGAATATTAAACTATGGCCTTGGATTGTGCTGGCCTTTGCTGCCGTGGCGCTTATTTCCACAGCGCTCAATCGGACAGATCCGCAAAATATCGCAGCATCCGCCAGCCCTGATAACATAACAGCCATGACCGTCACCGGCAGCCAGACCGTTGATACAGGGCAAGCCACAACACCAACAAAATCACCTGCAAATCATACCGTAGTAACCCGAGAACCGGTCATCACGCCTAGTCCTTCCCCCGTTTCGCCGGTAACACCTACGCCTACGCCTTTTACAACTCCCGATCCAAACAGTTCGGTACTCAAATATGGCTCCAAAGGTGATGGGGTCAAAACCATGCAAGGCCAGCTGATACAACTGGGCTACCTGCCAACGAATTCTGATGATGGCAGATTTGGTGACGGCACCAAAACAGCGGTGCAATCTTTTCAAAAAGTCAACAGCCTTCTTGCTGACGGCATTGCGGGCGAAAAAACGCTGGCCCTTTTGAATAGCGGCCAAGCAAAACAAGATCCAGATCCATTTGTATGGGTAGTCAGCAAAGAGAAGGTTTACCACACCGATTCTGATTGCGACGGCATGAAGGATGCCAAGCAGATTAAAAAGTCTGAAGCGGAAAAGAGAAAACTCAAGCCTTGCGAAAAATGTAAATAAGCTATTTAGTAACAGCCGGACAGGCAAACTGAACTGCACCCCTAAAGTTAGACAGTATGGTATACTGAAAGAACTTTGGGGGTGTATTCATGCCAAAAGGGATGCCGAACGCGAGGTATACGGCAGAGTTCAAGCAGCATGTAATGGAGATAATG
>JAEWSC010000078.1 GCA_023398575.1 Bacillota bacterium
GTATCCGCCATTGAGACAGGCTCCTGTACAGCATCTGTATTCATAAACTCCTTCACATTCCGGCTAAACAGCAAGGGGACCGAAACGAATATCAGCAGCAAAAAGGAGCAGATGATGGTAGGCCGCAGCCCGGCAATACTGGCAACAATCCCGCTCAGCGCCATAGCAATGGGCTGCAGGCTTTGCATAACAGTGCCTAGCACGCCAAATACCTTGCCCCTGTGATTGCTGGGCACAGTGGATTGGATGATCGTTTGAAACATCATATTGACAATGGCATTGGTAACCCCCGCAATAAAAGCCAATGGGAACATCCATACAACGCTTCGCAAAAAGCCTATCGGCGCAAAAGCGCACACCATGATCATTAGCGACGTGCAAAACAAGCCCGCCCGCTGGTTCGGCTTGATTTTTACCACGGAAAAAACCAACATCCCCACGACTGCACCAAGCATCATGCAACCCATCATATAGCCATAATTGGCCACACCAAACTCCGGCGTGCTATTAAAAAGCGGGGTCAATAGCGTCATTGACATAGTTGCAAAAAAATTGATAAACATAGCGACGAATAGAATCGCCCGGATGCCTTTGCTGCCAAAGGTGTACTTCATCCCATCCAACATGTCTTTCAATATCCGCTGGTTTTTTGCCTCATGCCGGACAGGCGGTATTTTCATAAACAATTGTGTCACAGAAGCATACAAAAAGGACAGACCGTTGATTAAAATCAGCAGCGGTGCTTTGAGGGCAGCATATAAAAAGCCGCCCAGCGAATTGCCAAGCAAGCTGGAAAGCGAGGAGGAAAGTCCTCTGGCAGAATTGGCTTTGGACAAATTCTCACGGTCTACGATCTCAGGAATCGTGGATGAAATGGCCGGAGAGAAGAATGCCCCGCAGGCACCGGAGAGTATGGCCAGAGGGAATATGACCCAGAAGGGGAAGATATCAAAAAGCAGCATGGCCCCCATCAGCGTATAGAGGGTTCCACGCAAAAAATCGGCTGCTACAATGATCCATTTCCGGTTTGCCCTATCCGCAACCGCGCCGGCAAAAGGGCCCAGGAGCACTCCCGGAATAGCAAACGCCGCTTCCACAATTCCCATCAGCGCAGTATTTCCACCCGTTCTTTCCAGCACCCAGAACCCTAGCGCAACAGCAAAGGCGGCATTGCCGAAATCTGATATCAGCTGTCCCTGCCACAAAATCGCAAAATTCCGGTTCCAAAGCTTGCTTTTCATACATGCCTCCAGCCATCCATTTTTAACACTGTAAATATAATCCCAAATACAAAAAAAGGAACGTGGTTTGGCATTAGATTCTGGTTAAAAAATGATGTGAAGCCATTTGCTCAATGTACGTTACAAGGAGAAAGGCTCGCGATGAAGAAAAAAAGGGAATCGATCCCGTACGGCTTAATACCGCTTGTTATCGATTCCCGCAGTTCTTATGTAAAACGAAAAGACAGGTGTGCTATTACATCCGCTCCGGTGCATCTATACCAATCAAATACAATCCTTGCTTTACCACATTTTTGACAGCTTTGGTCAGCGCCACCCGTGCCGCAGCCAGGCTGTCACCGTCATCGAGAATGCGGTGTTCATAATAGAACTTATTGTATGCCTGGCATAGGTCAGTAACGGCTCGGGTAATAATAGAAGGCTCATAGCGCAGCGCGGCCTCCGCCACCACATCGGGGAAACGGGACAGCTGGCGCAAAATCTCCTGGGCTTCGTCATCGGTAAGGGCCGTATAGTCCGCCTCCGGCAGGGTAACCTCCTCCGCCTTACGCAAGAGTGAGCAGCATCTGGCATGGGTGTACTGTACATAGGGGCCGGTTTCGCCATCGAAGTTCAATGCCCTGTCCCACCAGAAGTCGATATCCTTGATACGGTTGTTCTGCAAATCGGCATAGATCACCGCACCGATACCCACCTGGCGGGCCACGTCTTCCTTGTTTAATAGCTGCGGGCTCTTCTCTTCAATAATCGCCATGGCCTTTTCCTGTGCTCTGGCCAGCAAATCTTCCAGATAGACCACATGGCCTTTTCTGGTGGCCAGGGTTTGGCCTTCATAGGAGATCATGCCAAAGGCCACATGCGTTAAGTCTTTGGCCCAGGGGTAACCCATTAATTCCACAACCTTCATCCACTGGCGGAAGTGCAAATCCTGCTGATAGGCCACCACATACAGGCACTTGTCAAAGTGGTACGTATCCTGGCGGTACAGCGCCGCAGCGATATCACGTGTGGAATACAGCGTAGCCCCATCCTTTTTCAGGATCAGGCAAGGAGGCATTTTATACGGCTCCAAATCAACGATGGACGCACCGTCGCTTACGGTGAGCAGGTTCTTTTCCCGCAGTTCCGCAACGACCCGGTCCATTTTATCATTGTAAAAGCTTTCACCGGCATAGCTGTCAAAGGAAACACCTAACAGGTCATATACCTTCTGCGTATCCTTTAATGTCAAATCCTTGAACCAGTTGAAGATGGAAAGTGCTTCTTCCTGTCCGTCCTCAATGGCTTTGAACCAAGCCCGGCCTTCATCCTCCAAAGAGGGATCCTTTTCAGCTTCATCGTGAAAGCGTACATACAAATCAACCAGCGCCTGCACGCCGCCTTGGGCCACCATCTCCTGGGAACCCCAATGTTTGTAGGCTGCGATCATCTTGCCGAACTGGGTGCCCCAGTCGCCCAAGTGATTGATACCAATGGTTGTATAGCCAAGGAAATTAAAAATGCGCTTGAGGCTATGGCCGATCATGGTAGTGCTCAAATGGCCAATGTGAAAGCGCTTGGCAATGTTGATGGAGGAATAGTCCAAGCAAATGGTTTTGCCTGCGCCTTCATCGGATGCGCCCCATTTTTCCCCTGCAGCAAGCACACTTTCAAGGGTCTCCTTGGCAAAGTTCTCACGGTTCAAAAAGAAATTTAAATATCCGCCGGCGGCAATTTGCCTGGCGGTTTGAGGCGCGTCAATGGCTGATTGCAGTTTGGCAGCAATCGCAGGCGGCGCTAAACGCAGCACCTTGGCCAGGCGGAAGCAAGGGAAAGCATAATCGCCCATCTCCCTTTCCGGGGGGATTTCCAAAAATCCGGCGATCTCACCGGCCCCGGGCAGGTTTTCCATACCGGCAAAGGCAGATTTTATGCCTTCTTCAATCAATGCAGCGATGCGGGCCTTCATATCCATGAGCCATTCTCCTTTGGACACTTCACTGTGTATTACGGTCTATCTTACCATAGCCGGGGGCTTGGCGCAACGGATTTTCAGTAGGATTGTGGATGCCTTTTTGACCAGGGCTTGAAAAATTATGTCCTTTCAGGATACAATACAGGGTAGCATTCTATTCGGAGGATGAAAAATGACTTTCGCACAAACGTTGTCCACTGAGTTTCATATTCAGCCCTGGCAAGTAGAGGCGGTGATCCGCCTTTTGGATGAGGGGAACACCGTCCCCTTTATCGCCCGCTACCGTAAGGAGCAGCACGGAGAATTGAACGATCAGGTGCTTCGTGATCTTTCTCTGCGTTTGGAGCAGCTTCGTACATTACAAAAGCGGCGGGAAGAAATTCTTTCTTCCATGGAAAAGCAGGGCGTGCTGACAGAAGAATTGCAAAAGGCTGTGAACGCCGCAGAGACGGCCGGCTCGCTGGAGGATATATATCGCCCTTACAAGCCCAAGCGGCGCACCCGGGCCACCATCGCCCGGGAGAAGGGGCTAGAACCGCTTGCCAATATACTGCTGATGCAAAACATCAAATCCGGCAAGGCAGAAGATCTGGCCATACCGTATGTTTCTGAGGAAAAGGGTGTTGCGGATACGGAAGCCGCCCTAAACGGAGCCATGGATATCCTGGCTGAGGATTTTTCCAACGACGCCAGCATACGCACGAAATTGAAAGAACTGTACCACCGCACCTGCCAGGTAAAGGTCAAGGCGGCCAAGGAAGAAGACTCTGTTTACCGCATGTATTACGACTATCAGGAACCTTTGAGGTTAATGCCCTCCCATCGGGTGCTGGCCATGAACCGGGGCGAAGCCGAAGGCTTTCTAAAAGTAGGCCTTGCGATGGAAGAAACCGACGCTATCCGTGAAGTGGCGTCTCCCTTTGTACGCCACGGCAGCATTACTACGCAATATGTGCAGATGGCGGCAGAAGATAGCTACCGGCGTCTGATCGCACCTTCGCTGGATAATGAGCTGCGCGGCGAGCTGACCGACAAAGCCCAAGAAGCCGCCGTAAAGGTTTTTGCCAACAACCTAAAGCCGCTTTTGATGCAGCCGCCGGTCAAGGGCAAGGCTGCCATTGGCTTGGACCCGGGTATACGCACCGGCTGCAAAACAGCTGTGGTGGATGAAACAGGCCGGGTGCTGGACACGGCGGTGATCTATCCCCTACCCAGCCATGGCCGAGTGGAGCAATCCAAAGAAACGGTAAAAAAGCTCATCCGCAAGCATCAGGTGCAGGTAGCCGCCATCGGCAACGGCACGGCCTCCCGGGAGACAGAAGAATTTTTTGTGTCTGTCATGCACGATATGCCGGGGGAGAACGTCTCCTACATGGTGGTCAATGAAGCAGGTGCATCCGTCTACTCCGCTTCGCCCTTGGCTGCCAAGGAATTTCCCCAGTTTGACGTATCGCTGCGCAGCGCCATCTCCATTGCCCGCCGCCTGCAGGATCCCCTGGCTGAGCTGGTCAAAATCGATCCCAAATCCATCGGTGTGGGCCAGTACCAGCATGATCTAAAAGAGGCGGAGCTGGATTCAGCCCTATCCGGCGTGGTGGAGGATTGCGTTAACGCCGTAGGTGTGGATGTGAATACCGCCAGCCCGTCGCTGCTTTCACACATTGCCGGCATCAACAATACCGTAGCGCAAAATATTGTGGCCTTTAGGGAAGAAAACGGTCCTTTTACTACCCGCGCCGGGCTGAAAAAGGTACCCAAGCTGGGACCCAAGGCTTTTGAACAGTGCGCCGGTTTTTTGCGTGTTCCCGGTGGAAAGAATCCCCTGGAGAACACCGGAGTGCATCCTGAATCCTACGAAGCGGCTGAGGAACTGCTAAAGCTGGCGGGCCTCACCGTGCGTACCGCACCTGGAAACCTTTTAAAAAAAGTAGAGGAAATGGGTGTCGAAAGCGCCGCCAAGAAGCTGGGTATTGGTTTGCCTACCCTTCGGGATATTGTAAAGGAGCTGGAAAAGCCGGGCCGCGACCCACGTGACGAGCTGCCGCCGCCGCTGATGCGCAAGGACGTGCTCACCATGGAAGACCTGGTTCCCGGCATGGAGCTCAAGGGCACTGTCCGCAACGTGGCCGACTTTGGCGCCTTTGTGGACATCGGTGTCCACCGGGATGGCCTTGTCCACGTATCCCAATTGAGCCGCCGCCGGGTAAACCACCCCGGTGAAGTTGTGCGCGTTGGCGATATCGTTACTGTATGGGTGGTCTCTTCAGAAAAAGATAAGAACCGTATTTCCCTCACCATGATCCCTCCCACAGAAAAGAAGTGACCGCATAAACGCAACAAAAGGGGAGGAGCCGTCAAGTAAAGGCTCCTCCCCGTTTGCTTGTAAAGATGAAATATCAAGCTTGAGAAAATCCCCAAACAGAAACAGATCCCCCAGCAACAAAAAAGGTTCCAAAGCCTTGATCATCCAGCTTCACAGTCTCGTTCCTTACGCCCATCAGGTCTTTCAACTCTCTTCCTGCATGACCTACTCCCAGGCACATTCTCTTTTCTCCATCCTCGCCATTGCTGATAAGTACAGCAATGCCGGAGTCTGGATGCTCGCCGTCGCCCTTGCGTGTAAAGCCAATCACATTGGGATGATCAAAGTAATCCTCCTGCTCCCCATAGGCATACAGCTTTCTGGCTAAGAGCAGCTTATCCAGAATGTCTTTTTTCCCAGCAATGGGATTCTCCCCTTCAACACCTTCATAATCGCCATAAAACACACAAGGGTACCCATCTTGCCTTAGCAATATTAGCGCATAGGCAATAGGTTTAAACCAATCCTCCACCCAGGAAGCAAGCGCCTGGCCTGGCTGGGAATCATGATTGTCCACAAAGGTTACGGCGTGAAAGGGTGCCACGGTCACCAGCGTGTCGGCTAATATTTTTGACAGATCAAAATCCCGCCCCCGATGGGATGCTTCATGAAATCGAAAGTGCAGCGCCACATCAAACAACTGCAAAGCATGGCCCATTCTCTCCAAATACCCGTTCAGCTTTTGAACATCCCCGTGCCAATACTCTCCAATGATAGGAAAATCAGTACCTGCCTCCATGCGCATATGATCAATAAAGTTGCGCATAAACATTTCGTCGATGTGTTTCAGTGCATCCATCCGGAAACCGTCCAGCGCCAGCTCCCGTAAGAACCATACACCCCAACGATGCACTTCTTCGACCACATATCCATTGTGATAATCAATATCGGCCGACATAAGATAGTCAAAATTCTGCTTCTCATTATCCACATGGCGCGACCATACCTTGCCCTCCCCGGCAATTTTGAAGATGGCGTTTTTCTTGGACAGCTCATCCCGATCCACTGCAGAAAAGTGCGTATAATTCCATTGAAAATCCGAGTATTTCCCGCCCCGTCCCGGAAAATAGAATTTCGTCCATCCCTGCACCTCCTGAGGCGGACCCATCTCCTTTTCCCGGTCGTTGGGGTCCACTTCAATGGCCTGAAACAGTTCCGCCTCATCAGCGCCGGACTTATGATTGAGTACCACATCGCCATACACCTGTATCCCATGGGTATGAAGCGTATGAATTGCGCTTATCAAGGATTCTTTGTCCCCATATTTGGTGCGCACAGAGCCCTTTTGATCAAACTCGCCCAAGTCATATAAATCATAGATATCATACCCCGTGCTGTTTTGCTGGGAGCCCTTGGTACAGGGGGGAATCCATACTGCAGCCACTCCCAGTTGGGTTAAATGATCTGCCTCCCTTTGCAGCCTTTTCCAATGCTGCCCATCGTTTTTTATATTCCATTCAAAAAATTGCATCATTACGGCATTGTTCATTTTATCATCTCCTTATATAAAGCGGGCAGAAATCGATGGCGTCTTCTCCCACCGTTTTCTGCCCGAAAAGCAACTACATTTTTATACCAGTGCATCCATTATCTTCGGATTGCGTTGACAACAGTAAGCAAAATGAGTGAGCCTGCCACAGCCACAATCAGGCTCCACAAGTTAAATCCGGTTACGCCGTGGCTGCCAAGCAGGCTAAACACAAAGCCGCCAATGGCCGCACCAATAATACCAACGACAATATTCAAAAAAGCACCCATCCGAGGGTTATTGCCCGAAAGCATACTGGCAATCCAGCCTGCCAAAGCACCAAAGATAATCCAACTGATAATTCCCATAAGGCACTCTCCTTTTCACTTGTAATAACAAGGCATATAAGCCTTTATGAAATGTATATACCCATACCAGGACCCGCTTGAAACGAAACACCCTGCAGAAGGGAGAGTGAAGGTAGGATGGCTTGCACACGGCGCATGTTTTATCGTGCTTTCCAAACAAAAAAAGACCCGGTACAGGCTTGCGCCGTGTACCAGATCAATAACAGAAAATGTGTGTCCATGCCTGCATGAGAGGGGTAAGTGATTCCCGCCTGTTCTGATTTATAAGCAGCCAGGTATTCATTCCCCCAACAATAGCTTGCCAAGGTCCTCCACTGTATTTGCTTTTAGTTCAATCTCATAATCATCATAAAAATGATCCGGGTCAAAAAAGCAGCCAAACGCCCCGGCGTTCTGTGCAGCCTCCACATCAATGCCTCTATCACCAACCATGACCACGCGCCCGGTGATCATTTTTTGCCTGTCAATCAACGCCAGCACAGCATCAGGCGCCGGCTTGGGGGTATAACCATCAGCGCTGGTGATGCAGTCAGTGAACAAATGGGAAATGCCGCAGCCCTCCATATACCTTAAAGCAGATGCCCCCCGGTGGGTATACAGGTAGTGCTTTCCGCCCCGGCGCACAATTTCGTCCAGCAGCTCAAGCATGCCAGGGTACAGCGGCGCAGCATTTTCTTGGGAGTATCCGCCTTCATAGTGGCGGTAGCGATCTTTCAATTGCTGCAATGTAGCCGTTGTTTGAAACCTTTTCATCAGCGTGTCCAATGCGTGCATCACAGAGCGCTTGCTTAGCGTAAGTACTTCCTCATACGATACAGCATGCCCAAAATCCGCAAAAGCCGCTTGCAAAGCGGATGCGATCTTTGGATATGTGTCAAACAGCGTGCCGTCAAAATCCCACAGATAATGTGAAAACGGCAGTTCACCCGACAATCTTTTGATCAACTCCACATCCGCGGGGCAAGCCTCGTACAAAGCAAGCTCCTTTGGCCAAAGCCATGCTGCTTGCGTATGCACCTTTAGCTGCGGCTCACCTTGCAGGATTCTGGCATCAAAAAAGTAGAACCGTATGGATCTATCCGGATAATCATAATCAAACTGCTCATACAGTCCGTCAATTTTGATTTCCACCTGCAGTTCTTCCCGGCATTCCCTGATCAAGCAGTCTTCCGGTGTTTCGCCTGCTTCCAGCTTGCCGCCGGGAAACTCCCACAAGTGGGCACAATTGCCGCCTTCGCCACGGCGGCATAGAAAAATCCGCCCGTTCCGGCGGAAAATGGCTGCTGCGACCTCGATTTGCTTCATGGGTATGGCAGGGCTTATACGCCCTGCTCCTCCTTGCTTTCTTCCCGCGGCATGACCTTGGAGATAATGGCCGTCTCTACCCTATGGTCCAGCAGCTCCTCCACATAAATTTTCAGGCCGCAAACCTCTACCTCTGGATGGCTGCCATCCTGGGGTATGGTGGTCAATTGATTGAAAATCAATCCGCCCAAGGTATCGTATTCGTCTTCCAGGGGGAGATCCACATTCAGCGCGTCTGAAAGAGTTTCCAAATCGACTGTTCCGGCTACACGCCATTTGTTTTCGCCGATGGGTGTAATCTCCTGCTCCGCGGCCGGATCAAATTCATCATAAATGCTGCCAACGATTTCTTCCAGTAGATCCTCCAGCGTCACAATACCGCTCATGCCGCCATACTCATCCACCACGATTGCCATATGCACCTTCCTGCGCTGCATGTCGCGGAAAAGTACGTCCGCCTGCACCGTCTCCGGAACAAAGTACGCCTCGCGCAAAATCTCCCGCAGGGGTTTAGGCTCGCCCTCATGTTCGTTGAGCAGATAATCTCTGGTGTACAGGATGCCGATTACATCATCAATATCTTCTTCATAGACCGGAAACCGGCTAAGTCCCGAATCCAGTATGGTTTTGATGATTGTTTCCGTCGGATCATTGATCCAAATGCAGGCCACATCCGTACGATGGATCATGACATCCTCGGCGGAGGAATTGTTGAACTCAAATATGTTTTCAATCATTTCCCGCTCATTGGTCTGTATAGCGCCTTTTTCTTCGCCAATATCCACCATCATGCGGATCTCTTCCTCAGTGACATTGCCGCCCTGGGCATTGGGGTTAATACCCAGCACCCGGAGCACACCGTTAGTGGATACGGACAAGAACCACACGATTGGCCTCGTTAGCTTCGCAAAGAAGGTGATCGCCCCCACAACCATGCGGGCCACCTGTTCAGGTTTTTGCAGCGCCACGCGCTTGGGCGTAAGCTCGCCCAGTACCAGCGTAAAATACGCCAAAATCAACGTGATCAAAATAACGCAGATGGCATTGAGCGTATCAGGTGAAGTAAGCTTCCAGCCCATATCGGCAACCAGCCAGCCCACCAGCCGCTCGGCAAAGTTGCTTGCCGCAAAAGCGCTGCCCAAGTATCCGGACAGGGTGATCATTACCTGGATGGTAGACAGAAAACCGTTGGGCGCCTCCACCAGCTTTAAGAGCTGATGTGCTTTTTTATCGTTTTCGTTATCCGCCGCCTGACGGCGGATTTTATTTTCGTTCAGGGATACGACGGCCATTTCGGTAGCGGCAAAGAACGCGTTGACAGCTATGAGGACCAATTGCAGCAGCAACTGGCCCCATATTGGGTCAGAGGGCAAAATGAAAACCTCCTTCGTAATGACACCGCGCAGGCTATCCGCCTGCTGCTTACAGTGCTTGCCTTTTTAAGCGAAGCATCGCAACTTATGGTGTATCGGCATTTTCAGCCATGCTATAGTATATCAGGTTCGGATTTATTTTGCATCAGATTCTAGTGCTTATAGATAGCGTCAGCAGATAAAAAGAAAAAATTTACACTATTTTTTATCATCAGTGAATCAGAACAAGTTCAATTACGTCATTAGAGTATCAGATCTGAACAAAAGCCGGGAGGATCACATGACGGAGCACGACCTAGGAGCGAGGATGATTGGCCTGACACCCACGTTATACAAGGTATCTTGCAGTCTGCTTTCAAGGGAGGCGGACAGAGAGGACGCTGTGCAGGCGGCCATTGAAAAAGCATGGAAAAAGGCAAAAAATCTAAAGGATGAAGCAAAACTGAAACCATGGATGGTACGCATTCTCATCAATGAGTGCCACAATATTGGCCGAAGGTGCAAAAGAGAAATTCCTGCAGAGGTGCTGCCTGAGGGTATAACGCAGGAGAATGATGAGGCGCGCTTTTTGCGCGACGCGCTGCTGCTTTTATCTCCCCAGGTACGCATTCCCATTGTACTGCATTACATGGAAGGTTTTTCGGCAGGGGAGATTGCCTTCATGCTGCGCTGCCCCAAGGGCACGGTACTATCCCGTATGGATAGGGGACGAAAACAACTGAAAACCCTTTTGTCAAAGGAGTGATTTCATGGAAAATATTAGCCGGGATGCCTGGCACAATGCCTTTGGGAATGTACCCCCTGGGTTTGAAAACCGTGTCCAAACAACTGTCGCTAAAATGGAAAGCAGCAAGGCACATGTCAAAAGAAAGCTCATACCCATACTCGCTTTGGTGTTGGTTTTGCTGGCCGCAACAGCCTTAGCCCTTGAGCGTCTTGGGCTCTTGCAAACACTTTCGAACAATCTGCGCACTTATTTGCAGCCGGAGGCTTTCACCATGGTGCAAAAAAACATCCAGCAAAACGGCGGAGCACTCCCAGACACTGACTTCACCGTAGAGGAAGCCTTATATGACGGCCGCCAGGTGTACGCCTTGATACGGGTACATGCAAAAGAGCCTGACCGGTATCTTTTAATGGACAGCACCGCTGAACCAGCTTGGGGTATAGAATGGTGGAAGGACTTCAACACAGAAGCAGGGCAAACCTATTCCTACCAGGCCAGCGCCACAAAGCGGGATATTCTTCAGGCCGATGCAGATATGGATATAAGCGCAAACCCCTTTTCAGAAATACGAAGCAAGGAAATAAGCTACGATGGAGAAGATATTCTCTACACTCTGACCTTATCGGCAAATAAAGCGGACGCGGCAGCGGTTGCACTTTCCATTTCCACCTATAACGTATACCGGGACGATTTATCGCATGAAGAAAGGCTGCAAAGGGGAAAGATTGCCTTTACTGTTCCTGAATCAAACGCCCGTACAGTCTTTACTGCCGATATGCCAATGAGCCTTCCCTTATCTGGCCTGACAATCGAAAGCCTCACGCTGGAACAAACCCCCATTGCCACCTACATTACCGCCCTGTACAAGTTGAATGCAAACGCCACTGACAAACATGTGATCAACTTTATGGATGGTATTTGGTTCAGGTGGCTGGATGATGGCGGCAAGCCCATACCAGAAGGCAACAGCCAGTTTAGCCTGATTCAAGACAAGGAGGATACGCTAGAACTCACTGCCGCTTACCGTGCTTTTGAAAGCATACCTGACAGCATCGCCCTAGAGTTTTATAACGGCATGTCAAAAGAACGATTTGATACGCTGCATATAACACTTACAAAGCAAGGAGGCACAAATCCATGAAAAAAACTCTAACGTTATTGTTTCTTTTCCTACTTCTGATTATCTTCACCCCAGCACTGGCAGATACGCAAACAGTAGTGCTGGGAGATGGTGCGCCTATCCCTTACTTTGATGGTTTTGAAAGCAGTTTGATTTCTGATCCAGCTACAATTTGTGGCATTACAGGAAAGCTCGAAGGAAGCTTTGAGCTTAAAAGTATGGGCGGTGCATACACGCCTATGTCCCGAACCATTACCCTGCAAAATATTGCCGTAACAGATGATTTTTACGCTGTATTCTTTCAAATGACCTATGATGAGCCCATCTCCTATCCCATTGGTCAATCACAATTTCTCTCAAGCCAGATGGTTCCTCCTATAATCATCCATCAAGAAGGCGGACCTGTCAGCTTCCTGCACGCTCGCTTTGATGAGGCCCGCCTTGTAAGCGATCGGGAACTGCTTTGCATGGCTGTCAGTTCTCTTGATGAACCTTTGCCGGAAGGAAAGGAGCTTCAAATAAAGTTTGGCGATGTTTCCTTTCAACTTGACCGCAGCCGGCTTCAGGACCCCACCGTATCATATTTGCCCATGCTTGGCGTAAAAAGCAACCCGCTGGCCCTGCCCGGCGATAAAGCGTATGGCTTGACCACGGTGATTGAGCGTATATCCTTTACCCCCTTTGGTACAAGAATTGTAATGACCAACCAGGAAATAGGTAACGGAACCCACTTCAATTACGCATTTGCCGATCAAAACGGCCGTCTTTTATCCCCTTGCATGGACCTATGGTCCAGCAATGATACAGCCAGCCCTGAACACCCTGCCTTCACCCAAAACGAAATGTGGTTTGTACAAAACAATATACAAGAAGCCATTCACATGATCCCTACAAGATGGGTGGGGGAGGATGAAATATACCCAAAGCATTTTCGAACTGCCTATGTGCCTTTGGACAACCTTCCGGCCGTCATTCCTTTGGAAGGCAGAGGGACGCTATATATTCAAGCTGTTGACCTTGCGCCGGACGGTTTTCTGGTTTCTTATTCCGTAGACACCTTGAACGATTATCTTTCCTTTGACCTGGCTGATGCCGTCAATGAGTCGCTGCATTTTAACTATGTCAGCTTTGACAGTGTGGATTTTGCCAAGGGGTTTTTGCAAAAGGGCGGATACTGGAGCGATGATTATAAAGGCAGGCAAGTCTCCTATGTGACAGCGGAAGATCTTCAAAAAGTAAAAACCTTGGAAATCAACTATTACACTGGCCTGTGGGAATTTGTAAGCGACCAGGCGGTTGTCATCCCTTTGGCCCCGTAGAGCGGTATCCTCGTCTATGGCTGGCGGCGTTGTGCCTCCAGCCTTTTTCTTGTTTTGCTTTGCTTGCCACATATATTCAGGTATAATTAGGAAAACCATGCAGGAGGCTTAACATGAACCATATTGAACTAGATCTCTTTACAAAGGTGCAATTCCCCAGTCAATTAAAATACCATCAAGGCAATCTGTATTTTTTGATCAAACGGGCAGACCTTACCGAGAACAAAAACGTAAGCGACCTGTACACCTTAAAAAACGGCAAAGCCCTGCGGCTAACCTCCTCCCAGGATGTATCAAGCTACTACCCCATGGAGGATGGCATTTACTTTCCCGCTATGCGCCAAGAAAAAGATAAAGAGGCGGCAAAGAAGGGCGAGCCTCTTACCGTACTGCAATTTTTGCCCGATCAGGGCGGCGAAGCCAGGGAACACCTGCGCCTTGCCTATGCGGCAAGCGATTTTCTGTTCATAGAAAAAGATCGCTTTATTTTCACGGCGCTGTACGATCATGAGCTGGAACAAGCCAAAAAGGATTGCGCCGGCGACTTGGAAAAGGCTCTGAGCAAGCTCAAGGAAGACAGGGAAAGCTGCGATGTCATAGATGA
This sequence comes from Bacillota bacterium, assembly GCA_023398575.1. GTDB lineage: Bacteria > Bacillota > Clostridia > Christensenellales > Aristaeellaceae > JAEWAH01. The sequence continues at coordinate 13,842 of JAEWSC010000078.1, forward strand.
GCTGCCTTTCTGGATGAACGGAGAGGGCCTCATTAACAAACGCCGCAGCCGGCTATATCTGTACAATCAGGGCGAAATCACTGCGCTTACCGGTGAATATACCAACGCAAGGCTTGTAGACCTATCTCCCGATAAAAGGCAAGCACTTTTCATTGCCAGCACCTATGAAAGCAATATGTCCATCTTCGACCAATTGATGCTGGTGGACCTTGCCTCGCTGAGTGTCAAAGAATTGAACGCTACCCCGCAGCTTGCCCATATGGCAGCCGCCTTTTTGTCGGAGGGTTACGTAGCCGTAGCCGCCAGCCGCTGCGAAAAATATGGGCTCAATGAAAACGCCGCCTTCTATATCATTTCATTAGATGATGGGCAGGTATCCCTCCTGGATGACGGGGACCATCTGGCCATTGGCAACAGTGTGGGCAGCGATATGAAAATGGGCAACGACGCTATGCGCCTTTATCCTTACAAGGATGGTTTTGCCTTTATCGCAACTGCTAATCATGATGCACAAGTATACCTGTGGCAGAAGAACACGGGCATCCGAAAGATAACAAATACTCGCGGTTTGGTTGCGGAGTGTGCTGTTGGTACGGATACACTGTATGCCCTTTGCATGCGTGGCCTCGGCGGAATGGAAGTGTATAAAGTCGATAAAGACGGTATTGAGACCCAGTTAACGAATCTCAACATCGACCTGAAAACCTACCCATTCTCTGCCCCCAATGAGATCAGCTTCACCAATGAAAACGGGAGCCGCATCACCGGCTTTGTCATTCCGCCCATCAGCCTTGCGCCCGGAAAAAAGGTGCCGGTCATTCTGGACATACATGGCGGCCCTAAAACGGTGTACGGCACAGTGCTGTTTCATGAAATGCAATACTGGGCGCAAAAAGGCTATGCGGTAATCTTCTGCAACCCCACAGGCTCCGACGGGGGCGGCAATGCCTTTGCGGATATTCGGGGCATGTATGGGGAAACGGATTACCGGGACATTATGACCTTTGTGGATACGGCGCTTGCTACCTTTGATTTTCTGGATGGGGGTCGTATGGGCGTAACCGGCGGCAGCTACGGCGGCTTCATGACCAATTGGATTATTGGGCACACCCACCGCTTCCGCTGCGCCGCAACCCAACGCAGTATCGCCAACTGGACATCATTTTCAAACTTGTCGGATATTGGCGATATCTTTGGCGAAGACCAAATGGGCTCCTCCTGCTGGAAGGACGTAGAGCAAATGTGGCGTCAATCTCCCTTAAAATATGCTGACAGAATCAAGACGCCTACCCTTGTCCTGCACAGCGACAATGATTTCCGCTGCCCGGTAGCCGAAGGATATCAAATGTTTTACGCTTTACGGCATCACAATATTCCATCCAGGCTGTGTGTGTTTCACGGGGAAAATCACGAATTATCCCGTTCTGGCAAGCCGAAAAACCGCGTCCGGCGCCTAAAAGAGATCACTGCATGGATGGATAGGTATCTGAAACCGGAAAACAGCGCGGAATAAGTGGAAAAAACTTCATAAATACAGCCTGAAATGTGCGTAACTGCAAAATTATTCTTGTTTTTTTAAAATATACGCTATATAATAGGCATGGTTGTATTTCGGGTCTGTGGTTGAAAACCGATGCCAGCCGCGGGCAAAACGGTCCACGTAAGCCGGCCAAAGTGCCGGTGATCATGGTGCGGTCTAGTTATAAGTCCGGCCGGTGTTTACGCCGAGAGATGGGCGTGAGGGCGCATAGCCGCTAGTAGCACTCCTTCCAGCCGGCGGGTGTGGGGTCAAAGACCAGGTCAGCCGAAAGAACAGCCGATATTCAGAAAGTTCAGGGGGTTACCAGATCATGTACGAAGACAAAACGCTGGTTTGCAAAGACTGTGGTGCTGAGTTCGTGTTTACCGCAGGCGAGCAGGAATTCTACGCCGAAAAGGGTTTCCAGAACGAGCCCACCCGTTGCAAAACTTGCCGTCAGCAACGCAAGGCCAGCCGTCCCGCTGCCGGGGCCTCTCGTGAAATGCACGAGGCGGTATGCGCCAACTGTGGCGCAACAACCCAAGTTCCCTTTGTTCCCAAGAACGACCGTCCCGTTTATTGCAGCGAGTGCTTCGCAGCACGCCGGTAATTCCCTTAGGTAATTCCCCCAGCATGCACCCATTCGTTTGCAAAAACCCCGCCTAAAAAGCGGGGTTTTCCTTATTCAAGGAAATGGCAAAGCCTTTTCCTTGATTTCGCACGGTTTCCTTGGCTGTCCACCCATCACCAACGAGTGGGCTTCGGCCCTCCGCTACTCCCCCATGTGTCTTTCCGTTTTTCCTTTATGATTTCTTTACTTGTAACAGCTTTATGTGATATATTGGAAACAATAATTGCATAGGGGGGACCTATATGCTGGAGCTGCCGGAAAGCCGGAACTTGGCGCAAAAACTTCGTACTTCTGTTGCTGGGCTGCGTGTTAATAAAGCGTTGGCCAATGCCACGCCTCACGGCTTCGCCTTCTACCATGGTGATCCGGCAGGATATGGTGAACTGCTAAACGGCAAAACCATTGAGGATGCGCAGGCGTTTGGTGGACATGCGGAATTGGTGATGGAAAATGCCCGGCTTGTGATCAATGATGGCATCAATATGCGCCTATATACAGACGGTACAAAAAGACCGGACAAGCATCAGCTGCTGTTGGAACTCTCTGATGGCTCTGCTCTTGTCTGTACCGTGCAGATGTACGGAGGCATGCAAGCTTTTTTGGCAGGCACCTATAACAACCCCTACTACTTAATTGCCAAGCAAAAGCCCTCGCCGCTGAATGATGGCTTTGATGAAACATATTTCATGAATATGATGAAAGATGCCAAACCCAACTTAAGCGCAAAAGCCTTTTTGGCTACAGAGCAGCGCATACCCGGCCTTGGCAATGGTGTTTTGCAGGATATTCTATTTCGAGCCCATATCCATCCCAAAACAAAGCTTTCCGCATTAAACGAAAAGCGAAGGCTTGATATGTTCCAGGCCGTACGGAGAACACTGCAAGAGATGACGGAAAAAGGCGGCCGGGATACGGAGAAGGATCTTTTCGGTAACCCCGGCGGCTACAATTGTTTGCTTTCAAAGAATACGCTGGACAAGCCCTGCCCTGTATGCGGAGATACCCTTGTACGCCAGGCATACCTGGGCGGCAACATATACTTCTGCCCAACCTGCCAGCCAGAGGCATAAGAAAAACAGGAATGGGAAAAGCCGCCAGATGCATGGAAAGCTCCGGCTGCTTATTTTTTGATAACCTCTCTCTATAACCCCTTATCCAGCAATCCCTTGGGTAAATAGTGCAGGAAGACACCATCCACTGAAAGTGCATCCTGCAGGGAATCAAATTCCACGCATTCCAGCGTTCTTGTCCTGCCGTCAACCAGCGTGAATACAAGCCTGAGATTAGGCACCTGCGCAGGTACAAAGCCACCAGGCAGCCTGCCGGATACAGTTACTGTTTGCAGTGAAGTAAGGGCCGCATCAAAGGCCGCAAAGTCTGCCGTCTGCCCATCCTTTTCCACAAAAGTATCCATGATCACGTTTCCTGCTTCATCTGTCGCCAGTTCATTGTTTGGCAGCACACGTTCCTGACGCCGCAGTGTGTAAGTAAATTTCTCGGTATCCTTCTCCACCGTCAAAGAGGCAATGTCATCCATGGCTATGGCCGCTGGCTGCATTAGCAGCGTACTTTCTGGAACCAGCTTATTGAGCAGCGGCTGGGAAAGACTGCTTACCAAATATATGCTGCCATCCAGCATGCAGTAGTCCACATAATCACCGGCACTGTTGCCAACGGCAAGAGTCAAAGTAGTCTCAGGGTAATCCGTTACTGTGTATGCCCCCGAGTTGTTGATGGTCGCCATTTTCCCTGCCGCCTGATGCAGCGTGATTACTCGCTGAGCTGGAGAAAAGCCATATTGCGCTTTGGCCTCCTCTGTCGCTGTGGTAACAAACCGTCCAAGGTACAATTTTCCCATAGCCGTAAGCAGCGTCTTCATCGCCTGTTCATCACATGGATAGCTATACGGCGCAGTCATCCGCCAGGCGGAGAGCGCGTTTTCAGCAGTGATCGCCGTTTCCAGTGCCCATGCGGCCGTTATCTCACCATCGCCATTTTGAATGGTGATCTTGTCGATGCGTTGATAGTGGACAATCGGCTGCGATACCTTGTGAAGATACGTTACATCCTCTCCAAACAGGTTAATCAAATCACCCGGTGCCAAGTACAGCCCTGGATCGCCCGCCAGCTCAAAATAATATAGATTACTATCCGGGGCCTTTCCGCCGATAAAATAGGTGACTGCTTTTCCATCCTTATAACCAACATCCACCGTAAGTGCTGCTGGTCCAAGGCCGAAATCAGACCTGTTTTTCTCCCATTCCTCCTTGGCTTCATAAACGGTATCTTCAATCGCAACAATGGCGGCTGCGGTCAGCACGTCCTGCTCCAAGGTTTCATCCATCACAAAATCCGGCTTTTCTGGCACATACAGCTTGCCGTCCTTTGCTCCCAGCGCGTAGCCCGTGCCATCCCGCCTGGTAACTGTGACATGGGTGACTTCTTCTGTTTTGTGGCTTGAGAGTACACGGTAAGTCGTTTCCACTTCCGGTACTTTGGTGCCAAATAAACTAGGAACAAGAAGTAATACAATGCCAAGTATAAAAGCTGCGCCAAGAACGGAAAGAACAAGTATATTTCTGGGCGGCAAGGACCTTTTCCGTTTCTTTACAGGTTTCTCCATGCTTCCTCCTGCTTAGCGGTGGCGTCTTGGCAGCAAAACCACCAAGGCCAAAATAAGTACCATCAACGGCAGCGCCACCGCCACTGTTGCACCGGCTGTTCTACTGGCATCCATAAGCCCTGGGCGCATATAGGGCTTGGAGATAATGTCCAAGGAAATTGGCTTTTGATTCAGCTGGTGCTCACACATCCGAAGCAAAAATTCCAGATTGTTAGAATAGGTGAAAATCTGCACATCATTGATCATCATGCTATTTCCCAAAGCAAACACGCTGGAGAGGGTACCATCCTGATGGGTGCGGGTGCTGAGCAACGCCAGCGAAAAAGGCCCAATGGGGTCGGTATCCTGCTGTTTGTCATTGCCGTCGGTAAAATCACGTAAATATGCCTTATATCCGCTGGCCAGGATGGGCGTCACCGTCAGACCGCTGACAGCGGTTGCAGGCGTTTCAAAAGCCCTGGCACCGGGCATGATGAGATAATTCTGTCCGGTTGTTAGAAGAGAATCTGTTGCCTGGCTGGAGAGCAGATATGGCGTTAAATAGACTGTGCTGCCATTGAAGAACGTATCCGCTTCCTCTTCGGATGCCAGCACCACTCCATTGCGGGGAACGATACCGTATAAACGCAGCAGCGACATAAATCTTTCCATATTCGATAGGTCATCTTCAACATCACACGTAATAAACAGCTGGCCTCCCGCCGCAGCAAAATCGGTAATGGATTTTAACTCTTCTTCATCCAAATCAATTCTTGGAGACAGTATCATCAGTAGCGCGCCTGGCGTTAGTTGATCGCCGCTGTGCAGGTCCACAGATCTAACCTGATAGTTATTGGCAGAAAGCGCCTGGGCCAGTGTTGCAGCGCCGTCCCCGCTTATCTCCCCATGCCCCTCAAGGAGCATGATTTCTGGTATCGTTTCCCGCGTAACATACAATAGCGATTCGGTAACCCGCTTTTCATAGGCTGCTTCCAATCCATATTCACCGGTATCAATATTGTAACCCAGGGAAGAAAAGCCCTCCGGCGGCAAAATTTTGTATCGGTTTGTCGTTTCGCAGTATACAATCAGGCTATCAGCCGACAGGCTGGTTTCGCTATCGCCCTGAAATTTGCTAACCAGGCCCGGGTTTTTTTCCAACTCCATCATTTCATAGGTTACAAGGCTGCTTCCCGCTCGATACCGGTTCAAAATCTCCATCAGCGTCAAGTCTTCCTGCCCTTTTTCATACAGCGCATAGATGTGCACTGGATAGGGGAGGGATTTGAGCACGCTCTTAGTCGTTTCGCTTTGTGTTGTCAGGTTGTTAAAGGAGAAGTCCGTACGCCAGCCATATGTATCTTCCAGCCGGCCAAAACCCACATTGATAAGGGTCATGATTGCGATTACCGCCGCTGTTACGATAGCGGCGTATCCCCCGTAGCGCCATTTGGGATGTTTCAAGAACAGTTTCGTCTTCATCTTATCAGCCCTCCCGCCAGCGGCGCGCGTCCAGAAGTCTAACCGTCAGGAAAAGGAACACGGCGCAAAAGGAGAAGTAAAACAAAACGCTGGCATAGGATAGCTGCCCCAGCAAAAAGGGCTCATACCTGCCGTACAGGCTCATGAAATTCAGAACAGAGGATACTATAGGCAGCGTAAGCGCATTGCCCAGCAGCTCCAGCACCCACAGGGCCAGGTTGACGCCAAAGGCAAAGATCGCCGCCGTCACCTGGTTCTTTGCACAGCCGGAGATATACAGATCCAGCGCCAGAAAGGAGCAGCCCTGCAGAAAAAATCCCATGTACCCCACCATCAATTCACCTAGGAACACCTTGCCGTATATAGCAAACACAGCCACATATCCCAGCGTCAACAACACGGTCAGGCCCAGCACCGCCGCGGCGGCAAAAAACTTGCCTGTTACCACGCCCCACAGGGACACGGGGGATGTGAGCAGCAACTGATCGGTTTTTTGATGGCGTTCCTCCGCCAGCAAGCGCATGGTCAAGACGGGAGACAGCAGCATCCACAAAAAGGTGATCTGGCTGAGCATCAACAACACATTGCCGTTTAAGGTACTGATATTTTGCACATAAAACATCAGTCCCGAAAGCGCCAGAAAAACCCCTGTAAACACATAGCCCACAGGTGTCAAAAAATAGCTTTGCATCTCCCTTTTCCAAATAGCAATCATTTTATCAATCCTCTTTTTCCGGATCATCCATCCGGCTGGTAGCCTGCAAGAAAACCTCCTCCAGGGTATCGACCATGGGCATTAGGCGCAATAGTGGCGCCTGCAAGCCGCTGAGCAGCGTAAACAGCTTCTCTTCCGGATTTTTATCCCGCTGGCATTCCAAAACGGCTTCGGTGATTTCAATGTTCTGGGTGGGCAGCACTTCCACCCTTTTCACACCATCCAAACCATGAAGGGCCGGCAGCAAAAGCCGCTCCTTCATGCGTATGGAAACCCGCAGGCGAAGCGTATCGCCCGTGTTCCCGGTCAACTCCTGCATGTCTGCTTCCTTGATCAGCCGCCCCTTATGCAGTATCACCACACGGCTGCAAAGGGCCTGTATCTCATGCAGCATGTGGGAGGAAAAAACCACCGTATGCTTTTCGCCAAGCTTTTTGATCAGCGCACGGATCTCCGTGATTTGCTTGGGGTCCAGCCCCACGGTGGGCTCATCCAGCACCAGTACCTCCGGCGCGCCGCACAGCGCCTGGGCGATGCCAGCCCGCTGCCGAAACCCTTTTGACAAATTGCCCAGCCTGCGGCCGGCTACTTCATCCAAACCTGTGGTTTTGAGTATATCGGCAATGTGGGCGGGAATAGCACCACGTGTAACCTCTTTTAACTGGCAGCAGAAACGCAGGTAGCTTTCCACCGTCATCTCATCATACAGCGGCGGATGCTCCGGCAGGTATCCCATCAGCCGTTTGGCCACCCGCGGGTCGTGCAGGATATCATGCCCACCGATGGTCACCGAGCCACGTGTGGCAGAAAGATACCCCGTCAGAATATTCAGCGTGGTGGTCTTGCCGGCACCGTTTTGCCCCAGCAACCCCAGCACCTGCCCTTGCGACGCAGAAAAACTGACATCCTTCAAGGCAAAGACGGAGCCGTACCGTTTTGTTACGCCCTCCAGCTTTAACATGCATACTCCTTATTTTGAAAATTACCATTCCTATTATAACAAAGGATTGCAACCGGTTGGTGAATAAAATGTAAACTGTCTAGCCGTATAAAAGGCAAAGTGTTCCATGTTCCCATTTGTCCATAAAACAAATTCATGTTTATTATTTGCAATCATATCCAGTATCAAACATAGAAAAAGCCTGCCGCCTGACTGGGATAGTCAGGTGACAGGTGAGGAAGTTAAATCTATTGGGTTGTCACTTGCGGGTATATACCCTTACATAATCAATTTCCATCCGTGCTTCCATTGGGCCGCCCATGCTGCCAGGCATGCGGTTTTGATCAAAATTGCCGCCTACAGCCAGATTGAGTATCATATAAAAGGGCTGATCAAAAGGTGCCGGATAGTCATGGCCCTGTGTGTTCCATATCCGCTGTGTTGCCGCCAGCGCATCGTCCACATACCAACGCAGTTCATCTTCTTCCCACTCCAGGGCATAGACATGAAATTCTTCGGCCGAACCCTCAGACAAAATATAGGACTCACTGATCTGGCTGTTATTGGGCCAAGCGCCGCCAAAGTGGATGGTATGATACGTCAGCCCGGGCAAGCGTCCCTTGGCTTCCATAATATCAATCTCGCCGCTGGCCGCCCAGGTGCCGTATACCTCGTCTTGGGGCATCAGCCAGAAGCCAGGCCAGAACCCTTCTCCCTTGGGCAGACGGATACGGGCTTCAAACCGGCCATAGCATTGGGAAAACAAGCCCTTGGTGCACAGGCGTGACGACGTATAGGGCAGGCTGCCTTTTTGCTCCTGCCTGGCGTGTAAGGTCAGCAACCCATTTTCCACCGTGGCGTTCTCCGAAGTGTAATACTGCTGCTCGTTATTTCCCCACTGTGTCAGGCCTTCGCTTTGGCCGGTGCCCAATTGGAAGAGCCATTTGGCAGAATCTACCTCACAGCCCTCAAACGTGTCCTGAAAAGTCAATTGCCACACAGGTGCTGCCTCCTCTCCGGATGCTGGAAGCGTGCATACAAACAAGCAAATGAGCAGCGCCGCGATAAGCAAGCCGGTTATCTTCATATTAATCCTCCAAAAAGAGAAAGGTTGGTTTACCTTCGCCCAGGCACGCATCGAATGCCGATACGGCGATTTCTTTTGCTGTATGGCATAATAAGATGCTGCAAGCCACTGTTCTGCCAACTAGGCTCCCATCCACATATACGCTGTAGCAGGCAGCACCCTCTACCTCCTGCCAGCAAAGAGTGCTGCCTTCAAGCGCAAGCCCGGTGACGGACGGTACATTGGGTGCATAAAAAAGAATTGCCACCAAATCAATCAATACAGGCGCACCGGCAAGTGTTACCCGCGTTTCCCCCGCCGGAAGGCAATGATAGCGCAGGTATCCATCCTCCGGCTGCCAGTGCACTTTGCGCCCATCCAAAGAAAAGCAGATGGGTTTCGCAGCCAGGGGCTTTACAAGCAGCGCTCCTGAAAAATTGCCGGGGGTTGTTATATGCAGCGTGATTTCATCACCTGTCCATCCGCCCATCCAGCCGTTACCATATACAGCTTGCGCGCCTTCGGGATAAAGCCTATAGCCCTCTTCATGGGTTAGATGGTCAGCCTCCGGCCGCCATGGCACCATTGCTGCGCCTTCTGTAAGCGCTCTGGCGCAATCGATAACCAGCTTCAGCGGCTGACCGTAGCTTTCGCCGCGAACGACCAAATCGGGCCCGCCCATAGCATGACGATAGGCTTCCATCCTGCCTGCATCCTCTGTGATTCGACCATCCTGCCAGTCATACCAATTGGCATTGCGGGGATACACCTGCCAGCGCCAGTTGATATATTGGAAGGCCTGCACGTCATGGGACCGCATGCTGGAAAAGTAATCCCCAATCCAGCGGGAAAAGGACCAACCCTGCGCGCCCTGAGCAAAGGAAGCCTCACCATTGAGCAGCGGCTTATCATGGGCCAAGGCCAGTGCACACATTTCCCCGCAGTCAAACTTAGGCGACAGGGTGTTGTAACCAAACCAATCCACCACATCATCGCCAGGATACCAGTCCATGATATTGGGCGTATCCGTGGTGTACGAATCCCAAACCAGCGCCACGTTAACAGCTTGCTCCAGCCCTTTGGCGATGTGGCGATATGCGGCAATATAAGCAGGTGGCTCATACCCGTTCCATTGCGCACCGTCAAATTCATAGCCAATGCGCAAAAGCACCGAACAGGGCAGAGCGGCATACCGTGCCGCCATGCGGGCAATATGCCTGTCGGCCTGACCATTAGCAATGGCCCATAGCCCTTGTGTATTGAACAGCGGAAGCTGCAGCCCAATTTGGAGCACCGCACCAGGAAACAGATGTGCCGCCTCCAGCACCGAAGGGTTTGCGTGATAGCCCGTTTCATACAGGCCCTCATACAGTGCGATCAACGCAGGCTTATGCGCGTCTCCCAATGCCAGGGACATGGCATATATGCTTTCCACACACTGACCCGCACCGGATAGCATTACCCCAGGGCGAACGCGCCAGGGATTGCGCCCGGGACCCGCATGCGGCTCAAACACCTTTGCGTCCAGTTCCATGACTGCTCCTTAGAAAAAAGGCGGCACTTATGTCGCCATTTACAAGTATATGGTATTGTTTTGACAGTACCTAAAAGATGAAGATTTTAGGGAGAGAGGCGCGGAGAGGGGAGTTTTTGCAAAAGTCCCCTCTCCGCCATTTTCAGCCTTAACGTGCGTTTATTGCAGCTTCGCCTTGCGTTCTTCCAGCAGCTGCTGGCGGAACGCAACCACCAGGTCAAAGCCGTTTTCTTGCCGGCGGTTCAGGAAGTTGTTCCATTCGGTGTCAAATTCAGCATCACTAGGCGCGGAGATCAAAGCGGACAGTGTCTGCTCCCAATCGGTGCTGATCTTAGTGGCTGCAATGGCCGCTTCGCTTTCGCCGGTGGGATCCAGGTTCTTGTAGATGCCGCCGGAGAAGTCAACGTTGGCGTTGGCCCAATCCTGCATCTGCTGGACATAGTCTGCCTGCTGGGGCCGCCACTTGTACACGATCACGGGGTTACGCAGCTGCCAGTAGGTATCCATGATGCCATACTTGGTTTCAAAGGCGCCTACGTCTGTCTGGTATTGTGTAATTACTTCAGGCTTCATGGTTTCCTTGCCGTCTATCATCTCCCAGGTAACGCCTTCTTCACCCAGGAAGAAATCCCGCTGACCTTCCTCGCTGGCCCAGTAAGTGATGAAGCGGATGGCGCGATCGGGGTTCTTGCAGGATTTGGAGATGAATACAGGCAGCCAACCGGTCATGCTGCCGGGGAAGTTGGTGGGCTTATCCAGGTTGTCGTTGGCGGGGCCGTCCACGGCGATGTACACGGATTCGGGGTCTTTTTGATGCAGCAGGGTGTTGGCAGTTACAGCGCCGGTGTATTCCTGCAGCATGCAGAAGTAGCGGCCGTTGTTCATTTTTTCACCGGTGGTGTCGCCAATGAGCAGATCGGCGGTCACAAGCCCTTCAACGTACGCCTGGCGAAGCACCTTCAGCCATTTCACATAGGTGGGGTCAGTCATGCGGTCATAGATCTTGCCATCCTTTTCATAGGGAATGGCCAGGAAGTTTTGAATGAACTCCCCCAAGCCGTAGCCGGCAGCATTTTGAATGGACATGGGGGTGATGGGCTCGCCCTTGAACTCAGGGTATTCAGCCTTCAGCTTGCGCAGCGCGTTTAAAAAACCATCGGGTGTGCGCAGGTCGGGGCTGCCCAAGGCTTCGTACAGGTCCTTGCGCACAAGGAAGGTCTGGTTGGCGTTGGTAGCGCCGGTTTCCCGCATCTGCTGCTCGGTATAGGCTTCATTGGGCATACAGTAGGTGTTGCCGTCGGCCTGCTTATACCAGTTGAGGGTGGCCTGACCGGCTACATCATAGAAGTACATATCGTACTTGTCTGCCAACTCGTTGAGCGGATACACGAAGCCGCCTTCCCAGAGCTTGTTGAAAGTGGACTGCCAGAAACCCACGGACAGAATGTCCGGCAGGGTGTTGGAAGCCATCATCACCGTCAGTTCCTGGTTGGTGTCGCCGGCGGGGACCACAAAATCGATGGTAACGCCGGTCTTTTTGGTAATATACTCCGCGTTGGCTGTGTTCCAGCGGTTAGCATACCAGTTGGCATCCACAAACCAGGAAAGGGTTACAGGTGAGGTATCCTGCTTCCAGCCGGGTTCCACGGTCTGGGCCATGGCCGCAGGAACAAGCCCCAGCAGCAGGCAGACTGCCATGACAAGAGAAAGCAACCGTTTCATAAATGGGTTCCTCCTTTATATTTTGGCATCCACGATGCCGGATTCCAATGTTACTCCTTAATGGCACCCAGCATGACGCCCTGCACCAGATACCGCTGCAGGAAGGGGTATACCAGCAGGATAGGAGCAGTGGCAATGACCATGGTGGCAAACTTAATACTGTTGGGCGAAACGCGGCGGCCCAGCGAGCCCAAAGCCTGCTGCTGCATCAACGTGGAGGAATTCTCGGCGATCACCTTAAAAAGCATGGTTTGAATAGGTACAAGGCTTTCGTTTTTGATAAACAGATAGCCAGTAAAATGATCGTTCCAATGGTACACACCGGCAAACAGGGCAATGGTGGCAAGAACTGCCTTGGCGTTGGGCAGCACAATGGTCAGGAAGGTGCGGAAATCTCCGGCACCGTCCACCTGGGCAGACTCCTCGATGGAGTCGGGCATGGCTTTGAAGAACGTGCGGAAAATCAGCATATTATAGTAGGAGAACATGGCGGGAATCACATACACCAAAAAGGAATCGTACATGCCAAGGCCCCGGATCAGCAGAAAGAAAGGGATCAGCCCGCCGTTGAAAAGCATGGTAACTAATCCAAAACCCATATAGAACTTACGGCCAACAAGCTGTGTCTTGGACAGGGGGTAGGCAATCATGGCTGTAAAGAAAACGTGAACAGTCGTTGCAATGATCGTTCGCAGCGCGGAAACCAGCATGGCATTGAGTATATTTCCGCTGTGGAACACTGTGTAATAATTGTCCATCGTCACGGACTTAGGCCACCATAGAGATGCGCCCCGCAGCGCATCGGAGCTTTCCAGCAGCGAATTGATCAGGATATACCACACGGGATACAAGGTGGTAAAGCACAGCAAAATCATGACCAGTCCGTTGATGGTATGAAACAGGGAGTATTTTTTCAACCTTCTTGCAAGCTGCAAATTGCTTTCCCTCCTTACAGCATATTGTCGCCGGTGAGTTTGCCGGTGACATAGTTGGCGGTGAGCAAAAGGGTAAGGGAGATCAGCGACCGGGCCAGCGATACCGCCGTGGAGTAGGAGAAGCGCCCCGTAACAATACCCATGTTGTACACATACAGATCAATTGTTTCACTGGCCCGAAGGTTCATGGTATTCTTCAGCACGAATACCTGGTCAAAGTTTGAACCTAGTAGCCCCGCCACCGCCAGTATGAAAAGCACCGCAATGGTGGGCCGTATGCCCTGCACCGTCACATGCCACATTTTTTGATAGCGGTTGGACCCATCGATGTCGGCTGCCTGATACAATTCCGGATTGATGGCACTGATGGCGGCAATATAAATGATGGCATTCCAGCCCAGCTCCTTCCAGACCTCGCTGACGACAGAAATGGTCCAGAAGTATTGTGGCATGGCAATGTACGCGATATCTCCCCGCTGCAGGCCAAGGCCAATCAGCAGTTGGTTGATCAAATTCCGCTCACTGAGCCAGGAAAGCAGAATGCCGCCGAATATGGCCCAAGAAATAAAATGGGGCAGATAGGAGATAGTTTGCACCGACCGCTTGAAGCGGGTGCTGCGGATTTCATTGAGGAAAAGCGCAAATAAAATCGGCAGCGGAAAACCTATGGCCAATTTCCAAAAAGAGATGCCCAATGTGTTTTGCATTACCCGCCAGAACCTGGGGTCCTTTAAAAATTCCAGAAAGAAGGTGACACCTACAAACGGCGCCTGAGTCATGGGCTTGGCCAGGTCATACTGGAAGAATGCAAAAATCAGAAACGCCATGGGAATATACGAGAAGATCACCATCCAGGCCATTCCCGGCAGCACCATCATTTGGAGCGCCTTCTGTTTTTTGATCCTCTTTTTCCACCCGGTCTTTCCTAGGGCCGCTGGCTGCAGCATGCGGGTATCCTCCTTCCGAAAGGGGTTTCGTAATTGGGTAAAAAAATATGTTAAGCTACCGGAGCGCAGGAAGAACGAACAATCAGTGAAACTGGCAGCCGCGTGACGATGGGAGGCACACCGCCCTTCTCGATCAGGGAAATGCACATATCAGCGGCCATACTGCCAATCTGGGCCCGTGGCTGGGCGACAGTCGTCAGCCTCCAGGGGGACATCTGATCTTCATTCACATTGTCAAAGCCTGTTACCGAAATATCCTGGGGCACGCGAATGCCATGCTGGGACAGGCAGTACAGCGCGCCGCTGGCTAACGCATCGCAGTTGCACAGCAGCGCCGTTGCATCATATCCCCTTGCCAGCAGCCTTTGCGCAGCGGCATAACCATCCTGAAAGCCGAAGCCTTCCGCCATGATCACCTGATCCATAGAAAATGGCAAACCGCGGTGCTCCAGTGCCTTTGCAAAGCCGGCCAAGCGCTCTTCTCCCGAGGGTGTGCCGCGGGGAGCGGCTATATGCAGCATCTTTGTATGCCCCATGGAATGCAGATATTCCACCAGCAGGTCCATCCCCTGCAGGTTGTCAGAAAGCACTGAGGGACGGCCGGCAAAATCAAAATCCACCAGCACACAGTGTACATCGCTTTGCAAAAGCTCCGCCACCTGGGGGTGGGAATAATCCGCAGCCATGACCAGCACAGCATCCAGGCCGCGGTAGCGGCAATTTTCCAGCAGGGTGCGCTTCTTAGGGCCAACCTTGTTGCCAAGGAACATGATCTGGTACCCGGCCTCCTCCACCTCCTGCTTGAAATGCTCCAGGATTTCATTGAAGTGGGGGTGGGAAAGACCCATGTTTTCAAAATCGACATACAGAATGCCAATCAGATAGCTGCGCTTGGTAACAAGCATTCTGGCGTTGACGCTGGGCTCAAACTGCATGGCCTTGGCGGCCGCAAGCACCCGCTGACGCGTTTTCTCACTGACATCGGCATAACCGTTGAGCGCTTTAGAGGTAGTGGCAACGCTCAAATTGAGCGATTTGGCCAAATCATAAATGGTGGGCAAAAAAACAACCTCATTTTCGAAACCCGTTTCGTTTTCATTAGTATATCGGCAAACAATATACCTGTCAATACCCAAATGGAAATTTTCCAACTTTTTTACACGTGCCGCAGGACAGCATACCTACACGATTTTAATGTGAAAAGTTCAAATGACTGGATAAAAAATTGCTTGACAAAGCATACCGTATCTTATATAATGGCTTTCGCAATCCTTTGATTGCTGTTGGGGAATTGTGTAACGGTAGCACCTACGACTCTGACTCGTATTGTCTAGGTTCGAATCCTAGTTCCCCAGCCATTTTTTATGCCTCCGTGGTCTAGTGGCCTAGGACACCGCCCTCTCAAGGCGGCAACACGGGTTCGAATCCCGTCGGGGGTGCCACCTATAAAGCCAGGAAAATCAAGCATTTCCTGGCTTTTTTGTTATTCAAAAGCTTACGTTTACCCCAAACAGATTTTTTTTACAGGTTCAAATTGATAAAAACGGCATTCATGATGGCATTTTTTTGATTTATACATACCCTATCACTTAAAACACTTAAAACACTTAAAACACTTAAAAGTACTTTGACCACAAAAAAGCGCTTCTTTCTATCCCTAAGTGTGGGATTATTGAAAGAGGCGCTCTTTTTGTTTGCTACTCACTGTCTGTCACTTGCTCAAC
>JAEWSC010000017.1 GCA_023398575.1 Bacillota bacterium
CGCAAGCGGCACGGCGGTGCTCCCCGGCAAGGCGGTTACCATTACCGCCCAAGGCGCGGGGGCAGCCACCTATACGTATCTTTGGTCTGGGACGGGTACAAGCGGCGAAACGACGGCGGCCATCACCATTCCATCGCTCAACACCCCAATCAACGCCTTGTGCACGGTGACAGGTACAACCGCCCCGGTGACCGGCGCAGCAATCGTCTATACCTATCAAGACGGCGCGCCTGCTGCCGTGTCAGGGAATGTGCAGCTGAAACAGGGCGGCACGACGGTGTATACGTTAAGCAGCAGCGCGGCGGGCATTTACACCGCGCTTACCGCTTATGGAACGTACGATGTCTATATCAACAATGAAGATACGGGCGAGGCTGTGACGGTCAGCGCCAGCAGCGGCACCGCGGAGGTTTACTACTACACGGTCAGCTTCGCTGTTGCAAACGCAGGTACGGCTTCCGGCAGCACCGTATCAGCCATCGCAGGCGGATCGCCCATCGCAAGCGGCACGGCGGTGCTCAAAGGCAAGGCTGTCAGCATTACCGCCACCGGCGCAGGCACGGACAATTACACCTATCTTTGGTCCGGCCTTGGCACCGGCAGCGAAACGACAGCGTCCATCACCATTCCATCGCTCAGCACCCCAATCAACGCCTTGTGCACGGTGACAGGTACAACCGCCCCGGTGACCGGCGCAGCAATCGTCTATACCTATCAAGACGGCGCACCTGCTGCCGTGCCAGGGGATGTGCAGCTGAAACAGGGCGGCACGGCGATGTATACGCTAAGCACCGGCGCGGCGGGTGTTTATACCGCGCTTACCGCTTATGGAACGTATGATGTCTTTGTCAACAATGATGATACGGGCGAGGATGTGACGGTCAGCGCCAGCAGCGGCACCGCGGAGGTTTACTACTTTACGGTCAGCTTCGCGGCACAGGACGTGGGTACGGCATCCGGCAGCACCGTATCAGCCACCGCAGGCGGAACACCCATCGCAAGCGGCACGGCGGTACTCAAAGGCAAGGCTGTCAGCATTACCGCCACCGGCGCAGGCACGGACAATTACACCTATCTTTGGTCCGGTCAGGGCACCGGCAGTGAAACAGCTTCCTCGCTTACCATATCCTCCCTTGGCGGCACGATGAATGCACTTTGCACAATAACAGGCGCGGCTAACACGTATGCCCCCGGCACCTTGGAGGAGGAGGCTGACGACTTTACCATTGTCGCAGATGGGCTGTTTTCAAAGGACGCACGGCTGTATATTCTGCCTATACCCGAAGGAGAAACAAACCGTGCAGCCCTGGAAGCGCTGCAAAGCGGCAAGCAAACTGCCGCGGCCTTTGAAGTGTATATGGAGCCGGCGAATGCGTTCAAGCCGCCCCTCACTTTGCGCTTTGGGCTTGGAGAGCGGCTCAATGGCAAGACAGTTTACATTCTGCACAGGCTGCATAATGGAGATGTGGAGCATTTCACGGTGACGGTTGCAAACGGCGAGGCGGTAATCACTGTGCAGGAGCTGTCCCCCTTCCTGCTGTCGCTGGATCCGCCGGTTACAATTACTGCGCAGCTTCAAAACGCGGCCATCGTCACGGGGCAGACGGCCACCTTCTCGGTAACAGCTTCGGGCGCGGGTCCCCTTAGCTATCAATGGCAAAAGAAAACCGGTATCAATGCCTCATGGGAGGATATCCCCGGCGCGTTTGGGGCGGAATATACAACCTCCCAGGCAAACCTTGGCAACAGCGGCTATCAATACCGGGTGATCATTACCGATGTCTATGGAAGAAGCGTTACCTCCAGCGCCGCCACCCTAACGGTTACACAAGCGCCCATATCTCCCGCAACGGGTGATTCGTCGCAGCCCCTATTGAACGCGGTATTGATGATGCTTTTCACGCTGGGGTTGATACTGCTGCTGCGAAAGCGCAAAGCGGCATAATTTCTGGTATTCACTCAAAAAAACAGCAAGCGCCTGGCAGCATCCCTCCGCTGCCAGGCGCTTGCATATGCAAATATCGTTATGTCAATGAAAAGCTCCGCTTTTCACCCACTGCCAAGGTAAACACCGCCGGGGTATTGCCTTTGCCGGCCGGAGACAGCGCGCCAATGTCCAGCCGGAAGGAGCGTTCCTGCCCGCCTTGATTCCAAACGGTGAAACAGCCGGGAGCGTATTGATATGCAAGGGAATAGACATCCAAAGATACCGTGCCGTAGCCGGTTAGCCTGGGAGAAATCACAAGGTCGGTATCGATGCCGCAGGATACCCCCAGATAATCATGGATCAGCACCCAGATAAACACGCAGGGATACTCATAATAATACGGCGCACCATGCCAGTTTTTATGATCCTGATAATAGACATGGTTCATGTCATACCGCTCGCCCATGCGGTAGCCGTCCGTTTCCGCCTGCCGGGCTACTTTCATCAACTGCTCAAGCAAAATGTCTCCCCGATGGATGGCTGCCCAATAGGCGGCATCCCAGCACCAATAGCGGCCGGCGGCGCACAAATCATAAGGCCCTCCGCTGCCGATCTCACTATCTGTATAATCGGCGATACAGGGAGACAAAAAGGTCGGGAACCGCTGAAATTCTGAATAATGCTCCCGAATCAACGCATGCACGGCATCCATTTGATCCCGAGTGGCATACCCGAACAGCACCGGCAGGCAGTTGGCCAGCAAATGTATATGGTCGTGCACTTGGCCGTGACGGTCCATCCAGTCAATAAAGCGCTTGTTCTCAAAATCCCAAAATCCATCCGGCATCGGCTTCACCAGCGTTTTGGCAATCAGTTGGGACAGGTGCTTATAGCTCTTTGCCTGCTCGCCTCTTGCCAGTACGCCTTCCAATTCTACAAGGCAGGCAAGCCCATGGGCGGCCATGGCGGCAGACATGCATTCCATCCCGTCCTTGATGACCTGGTCTTCATAATACACATCCGACCACAGCTTGCCGTTTTTATCTGTCAGGTGTTCAAGCAGGGAGGCGGCACCCTCCAGCTCTTCTATGTGATCGCGCAGCCAGGCTTTGTTTTTGGTTGCCGCATAGTACAGCCACGCGGTTTGCAAAATCTCCACATTGCCGGTAATCAAAAACATTTCCGCGTTTTCCTTGCGGTCAAGGCTATCCCTTCTGACATGGTATTCCCGCACGCCATTTGGCTGCACGGCGCAGGGGTTGCGCCACAGCCCGATAGGGTCCTCCCGCATCATTTTAAATTGCAGGTTCATCATGCGCTCCACAAGGGAAAGCTCCAGGCCGCCGGGCAGGGCCAGCCGGCCCTTGCACTGAAATTCATGGTCCACATCAGGATAGGTACCCGCATATTCGCCGGGCTGCAGTGTGCTTACCACATAGCCTGAACTCACTGGGTATTCCCGCCCGTCGGTCTGCTCGATGACGGAGGGAATAAGGGTATCCCAGTAAAAATGCGCATACGTTTTTTCCAGCACATCGCCGTCCTCAAACGTAAGCGAAAGCCCGTCGCCCAATATGCTGCACACAGGCCTATGGGGGTAGAGCAAAAGGGCATATTCTCCTGGCTCCAATAAAACCTCCAGCCCGGCAGCATGGCTTTTTGCTATCTTTACTCCCCCGCCGGTGATGCAAACGGTAGGCCCGGGCATGTTTTGCTCAGGCAAAATCCACAAGCGGTCATTGCAGCTGATTTCTGTAGTCTTTTTTGATACGCAAAGGCAATACACCGCGTCCTGAACGCGTTTCACGCCTGCCGCGCGGGATGGCCCAAAGAAAAGACAAGCGGATGGATTTGAGACAGACAATGTGTATTTCCCTTCGCCTTGGGCGGTCGGGCTGCCGCCTGTTATCTGAAAGGGAAGGCCCGTAAAGCTTTCATTTTGCCGATGCATGATAATCCTCCGCTATTTGATCCGGGCTTTGCTGATATCCCGGCTTGTGCCCGGCTAGATTTTTCCTCACAATTGGTTCTCATTATACCATGCGCTGGCATGGTGGTATAGCATGATGTTGATTGCTGCTTGCACTTTATTATCATACAAGCATAGCACGTATTGCTGCATGGAAAGGCAGCAAACCTTAACAAAAGTCTCGGAAGCGATTTTTTGTATCAGCATTCTCCCTTGCAAGGTAAGCCCTTTGAGGTTATCTTTTTGTGATTTCATAACGGTATAGCCCACTTTCACTTCCGTATGCACTGTTCCGTTTTTTACAACCTACCCCTCTTAACCGCCCGTCCTGCCGCCTGTAATTTCTAGCGGCGGGGCTTCTTTACTTCCAAAAAGAAGCTTTTTTACATCTTGTTTTATAAAATTATAAATATATACCATAAAATGTGGTATGCGAAACAAGAGTTATCGCGTTAAAATAATGTCGAATATTGGCATGATTTGTAGATGTATGTAAACGAGTGTTTTATCCAATCATTGCCGATAAAGGCTTTTCGTACAAGAAAAAAGGAGATGAAGCGATGTCGGAGACACACGAATCCATTCTTCCGGAACGCGGTGAGGATGCTTTAATGGGGAAGTACCTCATCTTTTCCATGGGCAAGGAGCTTTATGGCATTGAGATCAAAAATATTACGGAGATCATCGGCATGCAGCCGGTGACAAGCATGCCCGAAATGCCGCATTATGTGAAGGGCATCACCAACCTACGGGGAAAAATCATTCCGGTCATGGACGCCAGGATGCGCTTTGGCATGCTGGAAAAGGAATACGACGACAGGACCTGCATCATCGTGATCGAGGCCGGCGGCAAAACCACAGGACTGATTGTAGACCGTGTGGTGGAAGTCATTACTCTAAGCGAGGAGGAGATTTCCCCGCCGCTTGACATAAACGGCAGCGCAAACAGATTCATCAAAGGGTTTGGCAAGGCTGGCGGAAAGGTTGAACTATTGGTCGACTGCCAGACGCTGATGGGAAATGAATCGTTTGCCATTGCGCTTTGATACCATTTACCCTAACCCGATAGCCTACTGACTGATACCTGGAAAGGACTGCACACCAATGAAAAACATGTCCATCAGCACAAAACTCATCACCGGATTCGGCGCTGTTCTTATTCTGCTAATACTCGCCCTGATCATTTCCATGGTCAACATGAGCGGAATCGTGGGACAGGTGGAACTATACAGCAGGTTCACTGTGCCAAACATGGATTCTAACTGGAGCATGCGCAGGGATTTGGTTTCGGCACAGCGGTATCTGCTTCGTGCATTTATCCAAAATGATACAGCTACTATCAAAAAGGAATTGGCACAAGCCGAGGCAGATGGAAAGACGGTCTTGGAAACACTTGAGAAATATGCCAAGAACCAGCGCAACACCAATAGGGATGCAAGAATTAAAGAAGTAAGGGCCTACCTGGAGCAAGCCGGCGAAATCAGACGAAGCATCGCTGCATTGCTTGAAACTCCTTCGGAAGAAAATTTGCAAAAGGCAGAGGACAAATTCGAGCATGAATATCTGCCTATCTTTGACAAGATGTCCAGCATACTGATTGAGTTCACTGCGGAAGCAACGAAGAACGCCCAGCAGCAAGACATCACCAGCCAGCAGCTATCGAACACATCAAATATCATGTTTGTTCTCACGGGCATTATTTCGGTATTGCTGACGGTGGTTATCGCGCTGATCATCCGCAAATCCATACTGACACCCGTCAAGGAAATCGAGAGCGTGTATGCCGAAATGGCCAAGGGCAACATGCAGGCCCAGCTTACGTATGAGGGCAGCGACGAGCTTGGCAGCATGGCAAAGAGCATCAGAAAAACCAACAACATGCTTGCCGGCTATATAAACGACATCTCACAGAAATTGGGCCAGATGTCCAAAGGGGATATGCGCGTAAAGGTGGATATGGATTATATCGGCGACTTCGCGGCCATTCGTGGCTCCATGGAGGCTACAGCCAATGCGCTGAGCGAAACGCTGCAAAACATCAACACCGCCGCTGAACAGGTCAGCACCGGTGCCAGCCAGGTAGCCAACGGCGCACAGGCCCTGGCAGCCGGTTCCACCGAGCAGGCGTCCTCTGTAGAAGAATTGAGCTCCTCCATTACATTGATCGCTCAACAGGCAGCGGAAAATTCAACAAATGTCCAGTTGGCAGCCCAATATGTCAAGATGGCCGGCGACGGCGTAACAGCCAGCAACGAGCAAATGGCCAAGCTGTCCTCCGCCATGCAGAACATTGGCACCTCCTCCGAGCAGATTGCCAACATCACCAAGGTGATTGAAGATATCGCCTTCCAGACCAATATTCTGGCCTTGAATGCAGCCATTGAGGCGGCCAGGGCAGGCAACGCGGGCAAGGGCTTTGCCGTTGTCGCCGATGAGGTGCGCAACCTGGCCGCCAAATCAGCCGAGGCGGCAAAGAAGACGGCGGATTTGATTCAGCACTCCACCGCCACGGTGCACGATGGCACCAACATTGCCCAACAAGCGGTGCTTACACTGCAAGATGTAATGGGCAAGGCCGCCAAGGTGGAAGAGAGCATTGTAAACATTGAGCGTTCCTCCAACGAGCAAGCCATGGCCATTGAGCAGGTCAGGCAGGGGCTTACCCAGGTATCTGCCGTCGTGCAAACCAATGCCGCCACAGCGGAAGAAAACTCCGCCACCAGCGAGGAAATGTCCGCCCAGGCAGTCACCCTGCGGGAAGAAGTATCCAAGTTCAGGCTGAACACTGGCCGCGGCCGGGGCGATGGCTTTTCCATTTCCCTGCTGAAAGAGCCTGCCGCGCCAAAGGCAAAAGCAAATACGGCAGGCGGATTCGGCAAATATTAAGAGAAATACACAAATAAACGGGCTGCACCAAGCGGAGCATTCGCATGGTGCAGCCATTTTTTTCTCACGCCGTCTTTTTTTGATAGGCAGGCAGGCCGCCAAACAGCCAGTCCACCACATGCACCAGAATATACATGCTAAAAACATGAATGGTGGCCAGCACAAGCACTTGCCGAATATCGTTGTATACGATATAGCCTACGGCATATTCCACGCAAAACAAAGCATACAGTGCCCCGGCAATGGCTAGTTGATAAGGCCATTTCACCCTTCTATAGTGCGCATACATAATGGCTCCATACAATGGTATGTAGCACAATGCCACGTTTAGCGCAACACTGCCCCACTCATCAGCCAGTAAAAGCTTGAGCGGCGGAATGGAGAACAGCCGCAGAGGCATGGATACGAGGTGCACAAACAAGGTATATACAGCAAAGAATGCGCAAGAGTATTTGAAGCGGCGGCCAGGTTGTGCAAAGGTTTTTTGATAAATCCGGTTCATCATCCATAAAAGCACGGTAAACCCGACGACCGTCATCCAAGTTTTATACCAATGATGGTGGTAGATGCCAAGATACGAAAATAATTCCTCAATGCCCCCATAGAGAAGTGCACAGATCAAATACCAGTATTTCTTGAGCTTTAAAAAGGACAGGAGCAGCGCTGTGGCGGCAATGGAGAACTGAGAAAACACATTGCCGATAATGCTGTCGTCAATGGGTGATATGTGTGCGGCAATCATGGGATGGTAATCGTAGGCCTGAAACACACCCAGCACCTGAATTTCAATAATAAACAAGATGCCTGCAATGGTTAAAAACAGGCCGAACATCTTTTTTCGCTGATCGGATTTGAAAAAAACGTATGCAAGCTCAATAGCGGTGGAAAGCCCCAAAAGAACATACCAAATGGTATGGCTGAAAAAATACTGCGGCAAACACTTTCCACCCCCAGCAGTATTTTGCCATTATTCTGTTGATTTATGAAAACATGAAAGCCGCCCGGCATACAAATCGGGCGGCTTAGACTGTCAAAAAACCTCCTAGGAGGTATTGGAGGGCCGAAGGTCCGGCTGGCTCAATCGTCGCACTGCTCCTATCGTTCGCATTGCTCTGTTTCACCCCCCTCCTCTGCCTCGCCTGTTGCCCCCACTGGGGGTGGCTTCGGCTACGGAGCCTCCAATTTCAGATCGAAAACCAGCGACATGTGCGGTGAGTGAGGTAAGCGCTGCCAGTGGCTCCGGAGCACCGCCCCTGCCAGTGGCAGATAATGGCGGTGTGGAGGAGGGTGGCGAAACAAACGCTGGGAGCGGCAGCGAACCAGCGTGCCGATTGAGCCAGATGGAAGCAAAAGAGCGAACCGAACGAATCAACCGAAACAAGCGGTTCAAAGCCGCGCCGATTGAGGTTGCGGAGGTTTTCGCAGGAATTTCGAAGAAATTCCCTCCTTGCCCCAGCAAACGGCCGCACCAAGGCGTAGCCGATGTGCAGTGAAGCGAGGGAATAACTCAAAAAAGTGGCGCAGCCACTTTTTCGATTGGCTTACTGGCACACAACCGCCGTGCCGGAGGCCGTAACCATCAGCATGCCGTTGTTGGCGCCCAGCACCTCATAATCGATGTCCACGCCGACGACGGCGTTGGCGCCCATTTCATTGGCGCGCTGCTCCATTTCCCGCAGGGCGTTTTGCCTGGCGTTAATCAGTTCTTCTTCATAGCTGGTGGAGCGGCCGCCAAAGATGTTGGACAGCCCGGCCGCAAAATCCTTGACAAAGTTTACGCCCGAAATGACCTCTCCAAACACGATGCCCTTGTACTCTACAATGTGCTTGCCCTCAACCGTTGGGGTGGTGGTAACGATCATATTCATTCCTCCTTGCGCCTTGCATCGTCTATTTAAGACGAGGAATATTATTCCACAAAAGAACCAGGAGTTCCTATGTCCAGCTTCCCTTTAATAATATATCTTCCGGTCCCCTTCGATGCTGTTTCGAACAGCATCCGTCAGGCACTTCACTGCGCCGTCAAAATCCCGATTTTCCAGCCTTTTGCACAGGGCGTCGGTGTTTTCATACAGCGCCTGTGCCCCATAGAGCATGCAAAACCTTAGCCACAGCGTGCGGGTTAAAGATTTAAAGGAGCTGAAGATCAGCGGCAGCAGCGTGTTGCCCGAATAGAGGGCCAATTGGTGCTGAAAGGAAAAGGCGTGAACAACCGCTTCCTCGTCATTTTTCGCCTGGCGGATCCCATCGGCGGCGGCGCGCAGGGCCTTTAGCTCTCCATCGGTGATTCGGGTGGCGCAAAGCTGCACGGCCAGCGTATCCAGGGCAATGCGCAATTCCAGTATGGAGCGCACCTCTTCCCCCCGCAGCACCCCGCCGTTATAGCCTACAATGGAAAGAAAGGTTTCAATGGTTCCATCTCTTCTATAGTCGGCCACATAGGTGCCCAGCCGGGGCTTGACCACTAAAAAGCCCTTTTTGGCAAGCTCCACCATCCCGGCGTTGACCACCGCCCGGCTGACCTGCATGGCGGCGGCCAGCTCCCGCTCCGGCGGAAGTTGCGTGCCCACCGGCAGCCGGCCCGATAGGATCATGGATTCCATTTCCCGGACAAACAATTCCTTGAGGGTTGGGGCGCTGAGCTTTTGAAACTGCATGGCGGTGCCTCCCGTTATCACTTGTCTCTGGTTCAACCAGATACCACGTAAATACAGGATACAGTATAGACAGTAATAACGCAAGAGAGCGTATAAAAAAAGGCTTGAAATCACTTGATTTTTGTGCAGTGTATTGACATTCAAGTCCATTGAATGTTAAAATCATAACATTCATTATATGTGCTGGTATGTCCAGAAATAAATCATCGTTCACTATCCCGTTTTCCCATGCATCCAACAAAACCGAACACAAGCACAGGAGGCTAAACATGTTCACATTCAACTATGCGGAAGGTGCTACCCTCGTTTCTTCGCTGCTGATTTGGCTGCTGGTTTTCTCAGCACTGTTTGCCTTGAATGAGGTATCCCGCCGCTTTAAGTGGGTGGGCTTTTTCTGCTTTGTCGTCCTGCCTGCCATCCTCTCTGTGCTTTGGTTTACGGTGCTGAAAGCAAGCACGTATACCGACTGGTTTCATTTGGCCAAGGTGTATTCCTCCACCGCCGGCTGCATCGGCTTCTGGTGCATACGCCACCTTACCTTCAAGCGCAAAAACGGCACCACGTTTAGGCTGGCGGAAAACAAAATCGCGCTGTGCTTTCCCCCATTGATTCTGGCCGTTAACATACTGGAAGCCTGCGCCCGGGATATCGAAGTGGGCTTAAGCTATGCCGTCATGGCCCAGGACGCCACCGCCGATGTATCCGTACTGCTCATGGGCGGCCCCTGGAACTATATGAACGCTATCGCGGGCCTTCTCAACATCATCACCATCACAGGCTGGTTTGGCATCCGCCTGAAAAAGGTGACGAAAAAGGATGGCAGCCGGGATATGCTCTGGCCCGACATGCTGTGGTTCTGGATCATTGCCTACGATCTTTGGAATTTTGCCTACACCTACAACTGCCTGCCCCACCACGCCTGGTACTGCGGCTTTGCGCTGTTGCTGGCGCCGACCCTGTGCTCCTTTACGGTGGGCAAGGGCGCGTGGCTGCAGCACCGGGCGCAAACCCTGGCCCTGTGGTGCATGTTCGCCCAAACCTTTCCCATGTTCCAGGATGCGGGGGCCTTCCGCGTCAACTCCACCTACAACCCCACCATTTACTTTGTTGTCAGCTTCCTGGCGCTGCTTGCCAATGTGGGTGTATTGGTGTATATGATCTACAAGGCCCGCAAAACTGGCCGCCACCCCTACAAAGCCGAATTGTACACCGACCTTGCTGCGTACCATGCAGTAAAGGAACTGAGCGAGGGACATACCGTATCCGCATAAAAAGGGAGAAGATGCAATGAGCGAATTTCGCATACTGGATATCAAGCAAAGCGTGTTTGAAAACAACGACCGGGAGGCTGACCGCCTGCGGGCCGAGTTGAAGGAAAAGGGCGTTTTTCTGTTAAACCTCATGTCCTCCCCCGGTGCGGGCAAAACCACCACCTTAAAAGGTACCATCGCCCGGCTGAAGGATACGCTGTCCATCGGCGTGATGGAGGCGGACATCGATTCGGATGTAGATGCCAAAGCCATCGCCGAAACCGGCGTGAAGGTGATCCAACTGCATACCGGCGGCATGTGCCACCTGGATGCGGGGATGACCCGCACGGGACTAAACGGTTTGGGCACTGAAGGCCTGGACCTGGCCATACTGGAAAACGTGGGCAACCTGGTATGCCCCGCCGAATTTGACACCGGGGCCATTAAAAACGCCATGATTCTATCCGTGCCCGAGGGGGATGACAAGCCGCTCAAATATCCCCTCATGTTCACCATTTGCGATGTGGTGCTGATCAACAAAATCGACGTGCTGCCCTATTTTGACTTTGATTTAGAGAAGGTCAGGGAGCGTGTGGCGCGCCTCAATCCCAACGCCCAGGTCATACCCATTTGCGCCCGCACCGGCGAAGGGCTGGATGCGTGGGCCGATTGGCTGAAAAATGCAGTGACAGCGTGGCGCAACCAGGAGTAATACAGGCAGATAAGCCAACTGAGAGGGGATTACACCATGGTACAAACCCATCCGCAGCAAGGCGGCATACAGGCAAACACTAAGCGCACCGGCAACCCCAAGGTGCTGGCCCTGGCCAACCATATCGGCCGCAAAAAGCCCGGCAGCAAGGGCGCCTATGATTACGATGCACCGGAGTATTTGATCTTGGAGCCTGTGGTAACGGATGAAATGGCAGAGGTTTGCATGACCATGGCCATTCGCGAAAAGGTGACGGCAGATGTGGTGAGCCAGCGGATAGACAAGCCCGCCGCCGAGTGCCACCGCATTCTATTGGAACTGGCCGACGCCGGGGTGTGCTTTGTCAACACCATCGATGGCAAGGATACCTTCTGGTATGACACCTGGGTGCCCGGCATCATGGAGATGATGACCAACCACCCTACCAACCCCCACAAGTATCCGCAAATCGCCGAAGCCTTTGAGGCCTATGGCCGCGTTCGCGGCTCCAAAACCGCGGGTATGACGCCAGTGGGCATTGGGCTGATGCGGGTGATTCCCATTCAGCAGGCCATCGATGGCGAAAGCCGCCGGGCCTCGTATGAGGAGCTTTCCAAGCACATCGAGGAGCACGACATCTTCTCCGTATCCAACTGCTCCTGCCGCACCGCCAGGGAAATCATGGGCGAGGGCTGCGGGCACTTGAAAGAGGATATGTGCATACAAATGGGCCACGCCGCCGAGTATTATATTCGCACCGGCCGGGGCCGCAAGGTGAATAAGGACGAGGTGTACGCTATCTTGCGAAAGGCCGAGGAAAACGGCCTGATGCACGAGATACCCAACCTGGATGGCAACGGAAAGACCCACGCAATCTGCAACTGCTGCGGCTGCGGCTGTTTTTCCATGCGCACGGCGGAAATGTATATCAACGCCGATATGGTGCGCTCCAACTATGTTTCCCAAATCGACCGGGACAAGTGCGTGGCCTGCGGCCAGTGTGTGGAAAACTGTCCCGTGAATGCGCTGCAGTTGGGGCAAAAGGTCTGCTCCAAGCAGCCTGTCATCGAAAAAATCGTGCGCCGGGATACGCCCAGGGACACGGCCTGGACCGAGGAACGCTGGAACCCGGATTATCGCACCAACCGCAAAAATGTGGTGGATACCGGCACCGCGCCCTGCAAAACCGAGTGCCCCGCCCATATTGGCATACAGGGCTACATCAAGCTGGCTGCCCAGGGCCGCTATCGTGATGCGCTGGAGCTGATCAAAAAAGAAAATCCCTTCCCCGCAGTGTGCGGCCGCATTTGCAACCGCCGCTGCGAAAGCGCCTGCACCAGGGCTGAGGTGGATGAGCCCATTGCCATTGACGAAATCAAAAAGTTCATCGCCCAGCAGGATTTGCACAGCGAACGGCGTTTTGTGCCGGGCAAACGCTATGATTATCAAAAAAAGATTGCCGTCATTGGCACCGGTCCTGCCGGTCTTAGCTGTGCCTATTACCTGGCCATCGATGGGTACAACGTAACCGTATTCGAAAAAGAACAGGAGCCCGGCGGCATGCTGATGCTGGGCATACCCGCCTTCCGCCTTAAAAAAGACGTGGTCAAGGCCGAGATTGACATTGTGAAGGAGCTGGGTGTGACCATCAAAACCGGGGTGGAAGTAGGCCGGGATGTGACCATTGCCCAGCTTCGCGACCAGGGCTTTGAGGCGTTTTATATCGCCATCGGTGCCCAGGCAGGCCGTAAATTGAACATACCGGACGAGGATGCAAAGGGCGTTTATTCCGGCATCGACTTTGTGCGCCGGGTGAACCTTGGGGAGGATGTGTCTCTACCCGGCCGCACGCTGGTCATCGGCGGCGGCAATGTGGCGGTGGATGTAGCCAGGACAGCCGCCCGGCTGACCAAGGCCGGGGTCGCCATGTACTGCCTGGAAAGCGCCGCTGAAATGCCGGCGCTGCCAGAGGAGATTGACGAAGCCCGGCAGGAGGGCATCAGCATTGAAAACGGCTGGGGCCCCAAGCGCGTAATCGTGGAAAACGGCGTTGTGAAAGGCATGGAGTTTAAGCGCTGTGTATCCGTATTTGATGAAAACAAACGCTTCGCACCTAAATTCAATGAAAACGAAACCAGGATTGTGGAAGCCGAGCATATCCTTTTATCCATCGGCCAGTCCATCGCCTGGGGCAATCTCTTAGATGGCACAAAGGTCATCCGCAACGCCAAAGGCACGGTGCAGGCCGACGGCTTTACCTATCAAACCGCCGAGCCGGATATCTTTGCCGGCGGCGACGCCTATACCGGCCCCAAGTTTGCCATCGACGCCATTGCCGCCGGCAAGCAAGCCGCCATCTCCATCCACCGCTATGTGCAGCCCGGCCAGAGCTTAGTTCTGGGCCGCGACCGGCGGGAATACAAATCGCTGGATAAGGACGCGCTGCTGCTGGATAGCTACGACCGTATGCCCCGCCAGCAGGCCGCCCACGCCAAGGCGGCAGACTCCTTCTTGGGCGAGCGGCTGCCCTTTACCGAAGATCAGGTGAAAAAGGAAACCGAGCGGTGCTTAGGCTGCGGCGCGGTGGTGGTGGATGAGTTCCTTTGCGTGGGCTGCGGCCAGTGCACCACCAAGTGCAAGTTTGACGCCATTACCCTCTCCCGCAAGTACAACGGCGAAGGTGTATCGCTGTTTGATATGAAAAAGGTCATCGTGCCCCACGTGCTCAAGCGCACGGTGAAGATGGCCGTAAAAAAGGTGCGCAAATCATTATCCGGCGAGGCCCATCATGCATGAACTGGGCATTGTAGCCGAGATCGTGCGGGTGGTGGAGGGCATTGCCAAGGAGCAGAACGTAACCCAAGTGGAAACCCTGGTTTTGCAAATTGGCGAGCTCTCTTCCGTGGTGCCCTACTTTGTGGAGCAGTGCTACCCCGCCGCCGCTTATGGCACCATGCTGGAAAACACGCGCCTGGTCATTGAAGTGCTGCCCGGCAACGGCCGCTGCCGCGCCTGCGGCCGGGTGTACAACATCATTCAAAACCATAGAAAATGCCCGGACTGCGGGGACCAAAGCCCCGAAGTCCTGGGCGGGCGCGAGTTTATGATTAAGGAGATTGTGGCGGGGTAGATAGAGATGGTAGGAAAAGACGCAATGGTAAGCGGCCATTGCGTCTTTTGATTAATCATGCTTTTGACTGTTGCCACCCTCTCTCACCGTACCGTCAAAAAGCACTATCATGTAGGACAGTTTCTGCTTTATACCAATATAAGCTATGATATTCTATAACTAAATGCAGAAAAAGAAAATGTTTCAAATAGACCCCCCAAAATGTGGGTATTGTGCTATAATGGCTGCATGTCCATATTATGATAAAATATACTATATTTCGACCTCTTGGCAAAGTGTCTCATGACCTGTCAAATCGCCTTGGAAACTGTTTGATTAATGTTTCTGGAAAACCGAAATCCCTGACGTTTGCGGCTGTCGAATTTGCTCAAAAGGTGTTTGGTAAGCATTTATTAATATCGTCAATGATAGACGATACGTAAGGAGACAGGAACATGGTAAAGGGAAAGCTGCTACGTTTTTTCGTATCCTGCATAGTTGTTGTACTGGTCATCTTCCCTGCGGCGGCGCTGGCCGCCAGCGGAATGCAGGATGGCTTGCAGCTCATTCTAACAACAGACAAAGTAAGTTATGCCAAAAACGAGATAATAACCATCAATGCAGCGGTGACAAATACAAACAGCTTCAATATTACAGGCGTGAAGCTGGATATTAGCGTTCCCACCGACCTGACCTATAAGACCACCAGTCCAACAGGCAGTATAGACCTTACAGCAGGGCAAACAGCTGACCTGTCCGCTGAGGCGGTTCTCAGCAGTACACCTGATGACATGCCGCAAACCGGCGATTATGCGCCGGTGGAGCTGGCGCTGTTGCTGGTGCTCCTATCCGCCGGCGCACTTGCTTACCTTTTGATTCTCAAACGAAAAAACCGTGCAAGCTTCCTATCCATTCTTCTTTGCATTACGCTTATGTCCTCCTCTTGTTTCTTGATTCCATCACCGGCATACGCGCTACCAGCCGCAAAGAGCTTCACCGTATCCCTGCCCGTTTCGGTGGATGGCGAAAACTATACCCTGCAGGCAACACTGTCTTATAGTCCACCTGCGCCTAATCCGCCTGTCCTCTACGCCGTTACAGTGAATGGCGGCACGGGCAGCGGCAATTATGCCCCCGGTGCAACGGTTACGATCACGGCAGATGCGCCTGAGCCTGGGTACGCCTTTACAGGGTGGACCGTGGTATCCGGCGGCGTGACGCTGTCCTCCGCTTCCAGCATGGCGGCCACCTTCACCATGCCGGCAAGCCCGGTAGAGGTTACCGCAACGTATGAACTGATCACCTACGCCGTTACAGTGAATGGCGGCACGGGCGGCGGCAATTACGCCCCCGGCGCAACGGTTACGATCACGGCGGATGCGCCTAATCCTGGGGATGCCTTTACAGGCTGGACAGTTGTATCCGGCGGCGTGATGCTTCATTCCGCTTTCAGCATGGCGGCCACCTTCACCATGCCTGCAACCCCGGTAGAGGTTACCGCAACGTATGAACTGATCACCTACGCCGTTACAGTAAATAACGGTACGGGCAGCGGCAATTATGCCCCAGGCGCTACGGTTACGATCACGGCGGATGCGCCTAACCCGGGCGATACTTTTACAGGCTGGACCGTGGTATCTGGAGGCGTGACGCTTCATTCCGCTTCCAGCACGGCGACCACCTTCACCATGCCGGCAACCCCGGTAGAGGTTACCGCAACATACGCATTGACTACCTACGCCGTTACAGTGAATGGCGGCACGGGCAGCGGCAACTACGCCCCCGGTGCAACGGTTACGATCACGGCGGATGCGCCTGATCCCGGGTATGCCTTTACAGGGTGGACCGTGATATCCGGAGGCGTGACGCTTCATTCCGCTTCCAGCACGGCGACCACCTTCACCATGCCGGCAACCCCGGTAGCGGTTACCGCAACGTATGAATTGATCACCTACGCCGTTACGGTAAATAACGGCACGGGCGGCGGCAATTACGCCCCAGGTGCAACGGTTACGATCACGGCAGATGCGCCTAACCCGGGCGATACTTTTACAGGCTGGACCGTGGTATCCGGAGGCGTGACGCTTCATTCCGCTTCCAGCACGGCGACCACCTTCACCATGCCGGCAAGCCCGGTAGCGGTTACCGCAACGTATGCATTGATCACCTACGCCGTTACAGTGAATGATGGCACAGGCGGCGGCAATTACGCCCCAGGCGCTACCGTCAGCATCACGGCGGATGCGCCTGATCCCGGGTATGTCTTTGCAGGCTGGACCGTGGTATCCGGAGGCGTGACGCTTAATTCCGCTTTAAGCGCGGCGACCACCTTCACCATGCCGGCAAGCCCGGTAGCGGTTACCGCAACGTATGAACTGATCACCTACGCCGTTACGGTAAATAATGGCACGGGCGGCGGCAATTACGCCCCCGGCGCTACCGTCAGCATCACGGCGGATGCGCCTGATCCCGGGTATTCCTTTACGGGCTGGACAGTTGTATCCGGCGGCGTGACGCTGGCCTCCGACACCAGCGCGGCGACCACCTTTACCATGCCTGCAACCCCTGTAGAGGTTACCGCAACGTATGTGATGGCGCTTAATTTTTCATCGGGCGGTAACACGACTATGACGACACTTGCAGGCGGATTGCTCAATCAGGCAGCTATCATCGGGGGAAATGGTGCTGCTAACACAGTATACACATTGCCCCTGAACCTTGCAGGCAACACAGCCGCTTTGGCGCAAGCGCAGACCATTTCCCAGAACATGATCCTTACGGGATGGAACGCGACGTTCACTATGGTGAACACCCAGGTGCTGATAGGAACAAACATAACCGCTTACGCAGATATCTATATCGCCCCTTCAGGAAGCGATGAGTTTTCTCGTGCTGGCGCACTTACTCCTCTCACTCCCTTCTTTACAGGTCCTATAGGTAACGGAGTTAGTGCTTCATGCAGTGTATCCGGTCTCACCGTACCCATATCCGCGGGAGATAGGGTGATACTTGTCTGCCATTGCGAAGTAACAGCTGGAATGGACGTATCCACAACGTTTATAGGTACAGTCACCGCTCAGGCCACATTGAAAAAGTGAACATCATGGTCGGCCGGCTTTCACGGCAAGCACGAAGCCGCGTACCGCACCGGCACAACGCCTTCACGCTCTCCGCAATCTCTGCGGGGGGCGTGAAGTATTACCCGCCATGGTGGGAATGACTTGATTTTTAGGCATGTGTATGAGGGAGAACATGAGCAAGCAGCGCAAAACCTTTACGACTGTTGGCTATTTTCCGGAGAATGGGCGGCCTGAACCCGGCAAAGCTGCAAAGCGCGCCCGTGGGTTCCGGGGGCTTGCTATTGCGCTATGTGCCGTTTTGCTCTTGTCTGCCTCCATCCTTGTATCAAGGCTGATGGAATACCGCGACGCCGCAGTCGAATATGAAGCCATTGCCAAGGAGATGGATGCTACCCCTTCCCCCGCCGCTCAAACGCCGTCTCCCTCGCCTATCCGGGCAGCTGCCGCTCCTGCCCCTACGGCCATCCCTGTTATGACGCCCGCCGCGTATTACAACCGAGAAATGCTCAGGCTCAAGGGGCAGAACAGCGATACGGTAGGGTATTTGGATATTCCCGGCACCAATATTTCGTATCCTGTGGTGCGCGGGAAGGACAACAGCTATTATACGAACCATACGTTTCTAAAAAAGAAAAACGCCAGCGGCGCAATCTTTATGGACAGTTGGAATGGTATGGACCTGAATGACTTCAATATTGTGCTTTATGGGCACAACATGAAGGATGGAAGCATGTTCCACGAGCTGCTGCAGTACAGGAAAGCAGCTTTTATGAAGGAGAATCGTGAGATTGTACTTACTGGCCCGTACGAAAGAAAGATATTTCTGATTTTTTCAACCTATACTTGCGATGACATAACCGATGTGCGTGGCTTTAGATACGATACGGTTGAAGAAAGGCAAACCTTTTTGAATGTGCTGGTAAAGCGGTCAGACATCGGTGGAGGGGCGGTTACCCCCAACGCCCAGGGGCAGATTATTACATTGGTCACCTGCCGCGACAGAGGCGCAGATGAATACTTTGTGGTGCATGGGGCGCTACAAAAATAAAATATTGGATTAGCAGAACTATTCTGTTCTATTTCCTGTACAATACACATATATCTATACGTTACCCCATTCCACCGAAAGCCGCAGGTGCTTACCGTGAACCTAAAAGCCCGCGCCAAGCAGCTGAAAACCGATATCCCCGCCGTATTCCTGGCCCTTCGACATCCGGATACGCCCATTCTCGCCAAGGTCATCGCCTTTGTGACGGTGGCTTACGCCTTATCTCCCATTGACCTGATCCCGGATTTTATACCGGTACTCGGTTATCTGGATGATGTGATCCTATTACCCGCGCTGATCGCCTGGACGGTGAAGCTGATTCCCCCATCCGCCATGGCAGAATGCCGGACAAAGGCCCAAACCCTGTGGCAGGATGGCCGCCCCAAGCGCTGGTACTATGCCATACCCATCGCTGCCCTTTGGCTGCTGGTGCTGTACTTCATACTTACATCCGTTGTACGCCTTTTTTGATGGCGGTACACCGCTAAACAAATCACCATAGGAGGCCCCCATGCAAAGAGTCTACTCCCCCGGCTGCGCGCTGATGCTGTACAAGCCCCACTTGGCCCATAAAATCACCGCCTTATTAAACGCAACCGGCGAACATATTCCCGAGCACCACGTCTGCTGCCATCATGAGCCGGACCTTGCGCCGGACACGCAGATTATTAACACCTGTGCGGGGTGCGATAGGCGCTTCCGCTCGCTGTATGAGGGCATATCCACTGTATCCGTGTGGGAAGAGCTGGCGGAAAGTGATGCCTTTCCCTTTCCCGATTATCACGGACAGCAGATGGCCATACACGACGCCTGCCCCGTACGCAGCGAAAGGCGGGTGCACGACGCGGTGCGGGCGTTGCTTGCCCGCATGAACATACGGGTGGTGGAGCCTTTGCACACCCGGGAGAAATCCATCTGCTGCGGCGACAGTTTGTTTGGTCAGGTATCCGTAGAAAAGGTGAAGGAATACATGAAAAACAGGGCAGATGAAATGCCCTGTGAGGATGTGGTGGTCTATTGTGTTTCGTGTGTAAAGGCCATGCATATTGGGGGCAAGCGGCCCCGGCATCTGGTGGATTTATTGTTTTCAGAGGATACGGAGATTGGGGTGTTTGAGCCGGAGGAATGGCATGCGCAGATTAAGGAATATATAGAGGCACACTAGGAGAGGACGTTTCGTGCCTGTGGCACGACCAGGGCTTGGGTATCGCACTGCGGTGCGACCAAAGGGCTTTCCGGTCGCCCTTTGGAAACCTTCGGATACAACCAAAGGGTTTAATGTTTCTCTGGACCTTAGCAGGAAATCCTCTTATGAAATAAACGTCCCATTCCTCAGTTCCCGAAATGCCTGATCCAGCTCCTCCTCCGTGTTCATCACAATCGGGCCGCCCCAGGCGATAGGCTCCTTTAAAGGCTTGCCGGAAAAGAAGATCACCCGGGCCTCCTGATGCTCCGAGGCGGTGACCTCCGCCACATCCCCTGGCCCAAAGAGCACGGCGGTTTTTTCCTCCAGGGGCTGGCCGCCGGCAAAGGCACTGCCAAGGATCACAAAGGCGAACACTGTTTCATCCGCTTTCGTGTTCAGCGTAAAGGTGGTGCCCTCCGCCAAGCTTACATCCAGCAGCGTGGCCTGTATGTGCTTGGGCTTGGGGCCATTTTTTTCGCCATAGCTGCCCGCAATGACCCTGACCACAGCGCCTTCCTCGCAAACGGTGGGAATCATATCCTCCGTGATTTCAAAATAGGCCGGGTCGCACATCTTTTCGGCCTTGGGCAGGTTCAGCCATAGCTGAATGCCCAGCATGCGCGGGGAGGGCTTGGGCATCTCCTGGTGGAGGATGCCGCGGCCGGCAGTCATCCACTGGCTTTGGCCTGAAAGAATGGCACCCTTGTTGCCCAAGCTGTCCTGATGCTCAATGTTACCCTCAATCAGATAGGTGATGGTTTCAATGCCCCGGTGGGGGTGGGTGGGAAAGCCCTTTACATAGTCAGCCGGGCTTTTTGAATCAAAGGAATCCAGCATCAAAAAGGGATCAAAGTCGTACACATCCTGGGCGCCCAGCACGCGCACAAGCCGTACCCCTGCCCCATCCACCGCCGGCACGCCCCGTAAAAGCTTTGCGATTTTCCGTTTCAAGCTGCCTCATCCTCCCGCTTTTATCAATAGTATATTTTGAAACCGCGGCGCATTTATGACCTGGCGGCGATTTTTTTGAAAATATCCAGGCTGTGATGGGTGAGACCCACCATGTCAGGCCGCTCGCAAATGGAAAAGTGGTATTTGAGATATAGCGCAAACAGACTGTCATCCATGGCGTCCACCGTTTCCCGCATGTGGTTGGTCATCAGGTCGGTGGCCACATAGCTTTGCCGTATCACAGGAAAGTGCGCCATCAGCGCGTCTATATCCTCTTTGCGATAGCGCGCAAACAGTTCCGCCGGGGTGGCAAAAGCTTTGAAGGCAATAGGTTCCAAAAGACCTTTTTCCAACAATGCCATGGCATTGCCGGCTTTGAAACCAGACCCGATAACCCATGCGTCGCTGATGCAGTAGGCCACAAAAACGGTGCCGCCCGGCTTTGTTACCCGCAGGGCTTCGCTTATCGCCTGCAATTGATCCGCCTTTGTATATAAGTGATACATGGGGCCAAGCATAAGGGTGATGTCGTAGGTTTCGTCTTCAAACTCCGCAAGGTTCAGCGCATTGCCCTGGCGTATGGTGATGTTTTCCCCAGCCTGGGTATTGCTTTTGAAGATTTCAATATTGTGGGGAATCAGCTCCACCGCGTCCACGATATTACCCATCCGAGCCAGGGTGTGAGCATACCGGCCTGTGCCGGCACCAATCTCCAACAGGCTCATGCCCTTTTTAAGATCACGGGTGATGTAACGCATAGTGGTCAGGTATTCCACCTGGCCGTGCTTGGACGCAAGCCTTCCATCCTCATCATAATTGATGTAATAGGCGTTCAGGTAATCTAATGTCTCCATAGGGTAATGCGTTACCTTTCTTTTTGCCGAGGTATGGCAGTATCATCTGCTTAAAGCATTGGTATTTCTACAACCGCCATGCATTCAACCCTGCGCCGCGTCTTTTTTGAAAATATCCAGGCTGTGGTGGGTAAGGCCCACCATATCAGGCCGTTCGCAAATGGAATAGTGGTATTTGAGATACAATTCAAACAGGCTATCCTCCATGGCGTCCACCGTTTCCCGCATGTGGTTGGTCATCAGGTCGGTGGCCACATAGTTACACCTGGTCACAGGAAAGTTCGCCATCAGCGCGTCAATATCTTCCTTGCGGTAGAGCTGGAACAGATCCGCTGGGGTGGAAAAGGTTTTGAAGGTGTCGGGGTCCATCATCTGTTTTTCAATCAATTGCGCCGCAAAGCCTCTTTTAAAGCCGTGATCGATCACCGACGCATCGCTGATGCAGTAGGCCACAAAAACAGTGCCGCCCGGCTTGGTTACCCGCAGGGCTTCGCTTATCGCCTGCAGCTGATCCGCCTTTGTGTATAAGTGATACATGGGGCCAAGCATAAGGGTGATGTCGTAGGTTTCGTCTTCAAACCCCGCAAGGTTGAGCGCATTGCCTTGGCGTATGGTGATGTTTTCCCCAGCCTGGGTATTGCTCTTGAAGGTTTCAATGTTGTGGGGAATCAGCTCCACCGCATCAACCGTATAGCCCATCCGAGAAAGGGTATGGGCATACCGGCCTGTGCCGGCGCCAATCTCCAATAAGCGCATACCCTTTTTAAGATCACGGGTGATATAGCGCATGGTGGTCAAGTATTCCACCTGTCCATGCTTGGACGCAAGCCTTCCATCCTCATCATAATTGCTGTAATAGTTATTCAGGTAATCAAATGCTTCCATGGGCAGCAGGTCACCTCTTTTCCCTATTCGGCGCGAAAGTATTTTATTGATTATAGCATTGGTATGTTTTGGATGCAACGGTATAAACAACAAAACATGCATATTGTGCTTGCTTTTATCTGCCAATACACATACATAATCATAACCAATTTCAGTTTACAGTCTCTAAACCGCCGGTATACTTGCCCCCTTTTTAATGGCGCTTGAATTGTGCCGTTTTTCCGCTGGATACAAGCGGTTTCAACACCTTCAAAGCTTCTGTAAAAACTGCGAAAATTTCCATTGACATTTGCGCGGTAACATGGTATTTTATAGTTCGTTTCAGACTATGCAAGC
Source organism: Bacillota bacterium (assembly GCA_023398575.1). Taxonomy (GTDB): domain Bacteria; phylum Bacillota; class Clostridia; order Christensenellales; family Aristaeellaceae; genus JAEWAH01. The sequence continues at coordinate 22,830 of JAEWSC010000017.1, forward strand.
ATGCATACAGTTTGAAACCAGTCAAGACCGCCCCGATGCAAACCTTGGGGTGCATAGGCCATACGGACAGCCGGGTCTTAAGCCGATTGGCAACTTTTGTTGCTTTATTGATGGAGCTAAGCCGTTTGAAAAGTGCGGGAAAAGCTCAATTTATAAGTTGGTTACTTTATAACCAATATGCCCTGCGGCATAACCACTTGTGAATGTTCAATAAGAGTATTAAAAGTGTAAGGCTATATAGACTCTGAGTATGCTGTATGTATGATTATGGGCGAGGAATGCCCGTTAAGCCTACAGTTTGCGTATGACGCACGAGAAAACCGGTGCAGCAGGCAGCGGTATTTCCCGTGTTTTTTGTTTATAGTGGGGAGGTGGCGGACATGAGCCAGGAAAAGATGACGCTGTACGGGTTTAACAACCTGACAAAATCCTTAAGCTTTAATATTTATGATGTATGCTATGCCAAAACGCCAAGGGAGCAGCGGGATTATATCGCCTACATCGATGCGCAGTACAACTCCGAGCGGTTGACTGAAATTCTTCGCAAGCTGACCGAGATGATCGGTGCCCATGTGCTGAATATATCCACCCAGGATTATGATCCGCAGGGGTCCAGCGTCACGTTTCTTATCGCTGAGGAATCGATGCTCTCCCGCATGGATTCGGATACGCTGGTGGCGCACCTGGACAAGAGCCATGTCACCGTGCATACCTATCCCGAATTTCACCCCGAGACGGCCCTGGCCACCTTTCGCGTGGATATCGATGTGGCTACCTGCGGGGAGATTACGCCGCTGTCGACCCTGGATTATCTGATTGGCAGCTTTGATTCGGACATCATTACCATGGATTACCGGGTGCGCGGCTTTACCAGGGAATTATCCGGTAAAAAGATATTCATCGACCATGATATCACATCCATACAGGACTATATTAATAAGAAGACGCTGGAACACTACGACGCCATTGACATCAACGTGTATCAGGCCAACCTGTTTCACACCAAGATGATGGTCAAGGAAATAGATTTGCAGCACTATCTGTTCAACACCGACATTTACGAGCTGGCGCCCAAAACGCGCCTGGAGATTACCACCAATCTGCGGCAGGAAATGATTGAGGTGTTCTCCGGCTCCAACGTATACCGCAAAGGAGGCTGACGCATGGCAAAACTCGACCAACACCGCGCGCCCATCGTGGAAGCCCTGCAATTTGTGCAAAAAAACAGGGTCGTACCCTTTGACGTGCCCGGCCATAAACGGGGAAAGGGCAATCCGGAATTGGTGGCCCTGCTGGGCGAAAAGTGCGTCTCCATGGATGTGAACTCCATGAAGCCGGTAGACAGCCTGGTGCATCCCACCTCGGTCATCCGCGAGGCGGAAGAACTGGCGGCCCAGGCGTTTTCCGCCTCCGCTGCTTTTTTTATGGTCAACGGCACCACCTCCGCCGTACAGGCGATGATTTTGTCCTCCGTTCGGCAGGGCGAAAAAATTATCGTACCCCGCAACGTGCACCGCAGCGTCATCAATGCGCTGGTCATCAGCGGTGCGATACCGGTGTATGTCAGCCCCCAGGTGAACAAGCGGCTGGGCATTGCCCTGGGCATGTCTGTTTTGGATGTGGCACAGGCTATACGCCAAAATCCTGACGCAAAGGCCATTGTGGTCAACAACCCCACCTATTACGGCATCTGCTCCAACCTGCGGGAAATCGTGCGCATGGCCCATGAAGCGGGTATGCTGGTGCTGGCGGATGAGGCCCACGGCACCCACTTTTCCTTTGGCGAAAACATGCCTGTATCCGCCATGAAGGCCGGCGCGGACATGGCCGCGGTGAGCATGCACAAATCCGGCGGGTCGCTGACCCAAAGCTCCTTTATGCTGTGCGGCCCGGGCGTTAATCCCAACCACGTGCGCCAGATTATCAATTTGACGCAGACCACCAGCGGATCGTATATATTAATGTCCAGCCTGGATATTTCCCGCCGCAAGCTGGCCTTAAACGGGGCGGAAATCTTTCGCAAGGTCACTGACATGGCCCGCTATGCCCGGGATGAAATCAACCAGATCGGCGATTATTACGCCTATGGCCGGGAGCTTATCAACGGCGATACGGTGTTCGACTTTGACGAAACGAAGCTGGCTGCCCACACGCTGGATGTGGGCCTGGCAGGCATCGAGGTTTTTGACCTGCTAAGGGACGAATATGATATTCAGATAGAGTTCGGCGACATTGGCAACATACTGGCCTACCTTTCTGTGGGCGATAGGTTTCAGGATATCGAACGGCTGATCGGCGCGCTGGCGGAAATCAGGCGGCGCTTTAAAAAGGACCGCGCCGGGCTGATGGATCATGAGTATATCAGCCCCCAAGTGGTGATAACGCCCAAGGAAGCCTTTTACGCCGAAAAGCAGCTGCTGCCCCTTGTAGACAGCGCCGAGCGCATTGCTGCGGAGTATGTGATGAGTTATCCGCCGGGTATTCCCATTGTTGCCCCGGGTGAGCGGATCACAAAGGAGATCATTGGGTATATCAATTATGCAAGGGAAAAAGGATGCTTTTTGACCGGGACGCAGGACCCGGAAGTGGAAAAGATTTTGGTTATTTGAGATTTCGCACCTGCGGGTGCGACCAAAGGGCTTTCCGGTCGCCCTTTGGAAACCTTCGGATGCCAGGGAAAAGGACTGTTTATTGACCGGGACGCAGGACCCTGAAGTGGAAAGGATTTTGGTTATTTGAGATTTCGCACCTGCGGATGCGACCAAAGGGCTTTCCGGTCGCCCTTTGGAAACCTTCGGATGCCAGGGAAAAGGACTGTTTATTGACCGGGACGCAGGACCCGGAAGTGAAAAGGATTTTGGTTATATAGGGCTATATGGATGGGAGATATTCGAGGTACGTTGATGCAAGAGGGAGGAGGGGGATTTCGATGTCCCCCCTCACCTCCCCCCTGCACCTCCCATTACCCCCTTGAGACGACCAGGGCTTCGTAGCCGAAGCGCCGCCTGTGGCGGATGAAGCGAGGCGGAGGAGGCTGGCGAAACAAGCAGTACGAGCGATAGCGAGTAATGCGCCGATTGAGCCAGATGGAGGGCGGGCCCTGGACCCAAGGATGAGTGAGGATTTCGCTTGAGAACCCTGTCATCGCATTTAGTAAAGAGCAGATATATTTTAATGGGATTCCAAAGGGACTGGTCCCTTTGGTAGGGGTTTAAGGGGGCAAAGCCCCCTGTCAGGAGGTTGTATGGAATTTTGGTTTTCTGAAAAGCACACGCCCCAGGTAAAGCTGTCGATTCAGGTAGATAAGCAGCTGTTCAGCGCCCAAAGCGCGTTCCAGCGCATTGACGTGTTCGAATCCCAGGAGTTCGGCCGGTTTTTAACGCTGGACGGGTTTATGATGCTCACCGAAAAGGATGAGTTTATTTACCATGAAATGCTGACCCATGTGCCCATGGCGGTGCATCCAAATGTGGAAAATGTTTTGGTCATCGGTGCGGGGGATGGCGGAATCTTGCGGGAGCTGACCCGTTATGAGACCGTGAAGAGCATTGACTTGGTGGAGATCGACGAAATGGTGGTCAAGGTGTGCAAGGAATTTCTGCCTCAAACCGCCTGCGGCTTTTCAGACCCTCGGGTGAACATCCATTTCCAGGATGGGCTGAAATTTGTACGCAGCCGGGAGAACGCATACGATTTGATCATTGTGGATTCCACCGACCCCTTTGGCCCAGGGGAAGGGCTTTTCACCCGTGAGTTTTACGGCAACTGCTATAAGGCGCTAAAAGAGGATGGCATTATGGTCAACCAGCATGAAAGCCCCTTTTATGACGCCGACGCGCTGGCCATGCAGCGGGCCCACAAGCGGATCACCGAATCCTTTCCTATCAGCCGGGTGTATCAAGCCCATATTCCCACGTATCCATCGGGATACTGGCTGTTTGGCTTCGCCTCCAAGGTATACCATCCTGTCCGCGATTTAGGCGCACGAGACTGGAAAAAGTTAGAGATTGAGACCCGGTACTACAACACCAACCTGCATCGCGGCGCGTTTGCGCTGCCCAACTATGTGCAGCGGCTGCTGGAGGACGTGGAACATGTGGACTGAAAACGTATCCACCTTTCTAGGCTGCGACAGCGGGTATGAAGATGCCAAGGCCGTCATCTTCGGCGCGCCCTTTGATGGCACCACCTCCTACCGGCCCGGCACCAGGTTTGCCAGCCGGATTATGCGGGCGGAAAGCTATGGCCTGGAAACCTACAGCCCCTACCAGGATAAGGACCTCACCGATTATAATGTGTTTGACGGCGGAGATCTGGATTTGCCCTTTGGCAATGTACAGGCAGTGCTGAACAAGATAGAAGAAAAGGCGGGCGCCATTTTAGAGGATGGCAAGCTTCCCGTCATGCTGGGCGGCGAGCACCTGGTCACATTGGGCGCGGTACGGGCCGCGGTGAAAAAGCACCCGGACCTGCACATTTTGCACTTTGATGCCCATACCGATCTTCGGGAAGATTATTTGGGCGAAGCCCTTTCCCACGCCACGGTGATTCGCCGCTGCTGGGACTTGGTGGGCGATGGACGCATTTACCAGTTTGGCATCCGCTCTGGCGACCGGCCGGAATTCAAATGGGCCGATGAGGGGCATGTAACCATGCGCAAGTTTGACCTGCATGGCTTTGCGCAGACGGTGGAAAAGCTGCGCGTCAAGCCCATATATGTGACCATCGATTTGGATGTGCTGGACCCTTCCGCCTTTCCCGGCACCGGCACGCCGGAAGCCGGCGGCGTCACCTTTATGGAGCTGCTGAACGCCATCCTTTCGCTTAAAGGTGCCAACGTGGTGGCCTGCGATATCAATGAGCTTTCACCGCCCTATGACCAAAGCGGCACATCAACGGCAACGGCCTTAAAGGTGCTGCGGGAACTATTGCTGGCAGTACTGTAGGACCGCCGGGAGGCGCTGCCTCCCTGAACCCACCGCTCTAGGGATAT
>JAEWSC010000072.1 GCA_023398575.1 Bacillota bacterium
CGTTGCAGATTGATAACCAGCGGCATGTGGTGCATAACAATTTTGCAGTGCTTGAAGGTCAACCTCAAAGAATTGGCATGTCCACTTTTTCTAAACGCAGTAATACACAGATGTGTATTCAATAAAACAAGGAGGATCAAGACATGAAAAAGGGAACCAAACTTTTCAGCCTGGCAGTTGTGCTGGTCATGATGCTTTCCATGGTATCTGGCCTTGGCGCGCTGGCCGAGGGCCGCGTCACCATTACCTATTCCATGTGGGGCGATGATGAAGAAGTCCGCGTACTTCAGGAGACTATTAACAAGTTTGAGAGCGAGCAGGATAAGATCCATGTGGAAATCGTACAGATTGACCGCGCCGACTATGTAGGTACCTTGAATACCCGTGCTGCCGGCAACAACCTGCCGGATACCGGCATCATGGCCGAAGACGCAGTGCTCATGTGGGCAGAACAGGGCATGCTGGCAGACGTTAGCAACATGTACGCTGCCGGAGAGGCCAAACCCCTGGACAGCTTGGCCTTTACCTATGAGGGCAAGCCGGTTGGCTATTCTGTAGCCAACGAAGTTCTATTGACCTACTACGACCGCAAGGCCTTTGCCGATGCCGGTGTCACACCGCCCCCCGCCAGTGCCGACAAGGCCTGGGATTGGGATACGTTTGTGGATGTTGCCAAGCAGATGACCCTGGACGTAAACGGCAACAACGCCAAGTCCGACAAGTTTGATCCCAACAACATCAAGCGCTACGGCGTTATGCTGTGTCCTGACTTCTGGCAGTTGGAAGTATGGTCCGTCATGAACGGCGGCGCCTGGTATGACAAGGATGGCAACGTGACCATCAACAGCCCGGAATCCATGGAAGCGCTGCAGCGCGTCGCGGACCTTTCTCTTGTGCATCATGTGGCACCCCAGTATGGCACAAACACAGCCACCACCATCGACCAGGATCTGGTCAACGGTAATGCCGCCATGTACATCAATGGTCAGTGGTCCATCGGCGTGTGGCTGGGCAAAGCCAGGGAAACCGACGGCCTGGACTATGGCGTAGGCGTGCTGCCCTACATGAAGGATAAGGTTACCCTGAATACCGGCGGTGTAAACGTGGCCTTCGCGACCTCCAAGTATCCGGCTGAGGCCATGGAATGGCTCAAGTGGTACGCCAAGGAAGAAAACTCATGGGGCCTGATTCAAAGCGGTATCTGGATGCCGGTGCTCTCCAGCTACTACACCAACGAAGCCCTGACCCATAAGTGGGCTGACAACCCCAATTTCCCGTCCTATGATGAGTACAAATCTGCCGTTGTGGACTATGCAATCAACAATGCCAGGCCGACCTCCTGGTACTGGGTAAACAGAACAAACCTGTTCAACGATGCGCTCAGCACCATCCTTGCCCCCTGCTGGAGCGGCAACGAGAAAGTAGCCGATGCTATCACCAAGGGTCTGGATACACTGAAGGCTGCCAATCAAGGCTTATAAGTTTGATCCATTGGGAATCCGTCGGCGAATGGCCGGCGGATTCCCAAACAAATGGGGTGTTGATATGACAAGACAACTGCAGCCGGTTTCAAAGATGGCCCGTCAGGAAGCGCGCGCCGCCAAGCTGTTTCTGATTCCTGCCTTTCTGGGTCTCACGTTCATTACTTATTTGCCCTTGCTCTCTGTTTTCGTTCTATCCTTTTTTAAATGGACGGCTATCATGCCCCAGCCCATTTTTGTGGGAATAAACAACTACATCAAGCTGTTTACAAAGGATATGTTCTTTTGGACATCTGTAAAAGTGACAGTCCAGTATGCGGTGATAACTGTGTGCATCAGCATGGTTTACTCCATGACCATCGCCATGTTACTCAACCGCAAGGTACCCGCCAGAGGTTTTTTCAGGGCGGTTTTCTATGTTCCCTATATTATCCCAGCCATGGCCGTATACATGAGCTGGGCGCTATTGTACAACCCTGACTTTGGTGTGTTAAATGCGCTTCTCGTTCAAAACGGCCTGCCCAAAATGGCTTTTTTAGTCGACTCCAAATTCATCATCCCATCACTGGCGGTTATCGCGGTGTGGGCCAGTGGAAATTTGATTGTCATTTTCCTGGCTGGGCTTACGAACGTTCCCCGGGTATATCATGAAGCTGCCGAAATTGACGGCGCCTCCTTTTGGAAACGACTGATCCATATCACCTTCCCCTGCATGACCCCCATTATCTTCTATAACCTGCTGATGAGTTTAATCGCCAATATGCAGGTGGTAGTGCCTTCGCTGATCTATGCCGGCAGCAACCGCACCACCTATCCTGAATATACCTTCATGTCCTTTCTAATGTACCGCACTGGCTTTATCAACAACGAAATGAGCTATGCCAGTACCATATCGTTTGTTTTCTTCGTTATCATCGGTATGTTCACACTGATCCTGTTTTCCACCTCCAAGTCCTGGCTCTTTTATGAAGGGGGGGACAAATGATGAGCGGCAGCCTGAAAAGCAGAAAGCGGGCGGAGAGGATTACCGATGCCGTATCGTTGGGTTTCATCATTCTCTTTGCCATGCTCGTGATGTTTCCCCTATGGTGGATTTTCCGTTCGTCCCTTATGACCAACCCGGAAATCGGATCGCTCAACTTTTTTCCAAGCAGGTGGATTTTTGCCAACTACATTGAAGCCATGGGCGTTTTCAATTTCTTTCAGTATTTTAGAAACACCATGACCATTGTACTGCCATGCGTAGTGTTTGGAACCATCACCGCCGTTTTTTGCGGTTACTCTTTTGCACGCCTCTATTTTAAAGGCCGGAGTTTTGTGTTTGGGTTGTGTATTGCCTCGCTTTTGCTTCCGCCCATTGTGACGCTGATTCCCCTGTACATCGTTTGGATTCGATTTTTAGGCCTGAGCGGCACGTACTGGCCGCTGATCCTGCCATACTTAACCGGCGGCGGCGCGTTCAATATCTTTCTGATCCGCCAGTTCATCATGACCGTGCCCCGAGAACTGGATGAGGCCGCGAAGATTGACGGTGCCGGCAGAATGCGCGTTCTTTTGCAGATACTCGTCCCTTCCATCCGGCCTGCCATCATCGTGGTAGCGTTGTTCATATTCATCGGTATCTGGAACGATGTGCTGCTGCAAACGGTGTATATAACCGACTCCAGTATGTACACCATTGCCCTGGGATTGAAAAAGTTCTCAGGCTCCTATGGCACCGATTGGAAGCTGGCCATGGCCTCCACCTGTATGTCCATACTTCCGGGCATTATCGTTTACCTAGTCTGCCAGAAGTATTTTGTGGAAGGCATTGTCATGACCGGTATGAAGAATTAATCCCTCCAAAGTCATCAATATCTTCTTAACTGCTTGAAGCACTATGCTTCAGGCAGTTTTTTCTGCCATACGTTTGAATGCAAACAGCTATAATTATTACTGGTACATGTCGTAAAAGAGCCGTTGGCAAGCATCGGATGATGTGATATTGTGCATATATTATTTCTATAAGGTGCGGTAATACGAAATGGCATCATAAGTAGATTGGTCAAAAATGCACAATAATTGGTCGATATCTGTCGGCGGGATATATTACTGGAAAAGGAAGGATATAATTTATGCAGTATGAAAGTATGAAAAACACCCATAACTTGCTCGCTGAATGCGGCATAGAACAAACGGAGATTGAGAAAAGAATCGACGAAGCGTATCATGCAATCTTTTTTGATGAGAAGGAACGGTTCTATTTTTCGCTGGATACGGATACAGGTTTTTTGATGGATACCGGCAACTTCGACGCGCGTACAGAGGGCATCAGTTACGGCATGATGATGTGTGTTCAGCGAAATGAAAAAGCATTGTTCGATAATCTTTGGCGCTTTGCCAAACGGCATATGTGGCAGGAGAACGGGCCTTACCAGGGCTACTTTGCCTGGTCTGTAAAACCCGATGGTAGAAAGAATGCCCAAGGCCCGGCCCCAGATGGTGAGGAATATTTCGCACTGGCGCTGTTCTTTGCATCCAATCGCTGGGGAGATGCTGCCCCGCCCCTTGACTATAGCGTGCAGGCCAGGGACATACTTAGACACTGCGTGCATCAGCATGAACTGGTCTCGGGCGGCAAACCTATGTGGGATCCAGAAAACGCGCTGATCAAATTTGTGCCGGACCTACCGTTTTCCGACCCATCTTATCATCTGCCACACTTTTACGAGCTATTTGCCAGGTGGGCAGATGAAGCGGACCGTCCTTTCTGGCGGAGGGCCGCAGCGCAGAGCCGTGCGTATCTTGCCATTAGCTGTCATCCTCAGACGGGTATGGCACCGGAATATGCCCATTATGATGGGTCCCCGGAAACATCCCGGGGCCATGGCGACTTTTTCAGTGATGCCTATCGAGTCGCTATGAACATCGGCCTGGATGCCGCTTGGTTTAGTATGCGACCTGAATATACTGCGATCATCGACCGACTTCAGTCTTTTTTGCAAGACAAAGAGCCGTTTATGACCTACCGCATTGATGGTACGCCGCTGGATGAACCTGCCTTGCATCCAACTGCCATTATCGCCACAACAGCGGCGGCTTCGCTGGCTACAGACACTCCCCTTTCCAAAACGTGGGTCAAAAGGTTTTGGAATACACCACTGCGCAAGGGTGAACGGCGCTATTACGATAATTGCCTGTACTTTTTCTGCCTGTTGATGCTCGCCGGACAATACCAGATCTTTGAATAGCGAAAATTGTCATCTATAATTTGTCCGGTATATTGTACGGTTTTGGCCATTTCATACGTTACTACTTTGTGCTATGCTCATAAAAAAGAGGCCGAACACGAGCCTCATATAAGTGATAAGGGAGGAAATTCAAATGCGCAAGCTGGTTACCCTGCTGCTGGCGATCGTGATGATGGCATCTATCGTGTCCATCCCCGCCATAGCCGAAACCAAACAGGAGCCCATCACCGTATCTGTATTCGTTGGCGAGGCTCGGGATCAACCCACCTCTGACAACCCGATCTTCAAGAAGATCGAAGAAGAATTCGGCATCAAGTTCGAGTTCGAATTCCTCGCCGGTGATCTTCGCGAAACCCTGGGCATCAAAATTGCCGGTCAGGACTATGCAGACCTGATGGACGGCGGCAACAGCGAAGATTTGATTGAAGCAGGCGCTTTGATCGACCTGATGCCCTATCTTTCCAAAGAAAAGACCCCCAACCTCTACGCCCACCTGGAGCCCTACTTCAAGCGTTTGCTCAATGATAAGGGCGAATTGTTCGTCATTCCTAACTTCGGCCGGAACTACAACACCGAAGCCTACGGCCTGAACTATGTCAACGGCCCCGCTTTCTTTGTCCAGAAGAAGGTTCTTGCCTGGGACAACTATCCCATGATCAAGACCATGGACCAGTACTTTGACCTGATCGAGCGTTACATGGCTGCCAACCCCACTGACGCCAAAGGCAACCCCAACACCGGTTTTGCCATTCTGTGCGACAGCTGGCGCGCCTTCTGCCTGTTCAACCCCGTACAGCATCTGATGGGCCGCCCCAATGATGGCGACGTCATCGTAGACATCAACAACAACTACAAAGCAGAAGCGTATGTCATTCAGCCCTATGCCAAGCATTACTACAAAAAGCTCAACGAAATGTACCACAAGGGCTTGATCTCCCAGGATACCTTCGTCATGAACTATGACCAATACATTGCCAAAGTTTCCAGCGGCACCGTTGTGGGCATGTTCGACCAGTACTGGGATTTCCAAACCGCAACCGACGCTTTGAACACCGCCAAAATGTATGACAGCACCTACCAGGGCTTGCCCATCGTCTATGATCCCCAGTATGTTGACGGCAAGGAAATTGAGGAACACTACCTCAACGGCGGCGTTATCAACGTCAATCGCGGCTTCGGCATCTCCGTCAACTGCAAGTACCCCGAGCGCTTGGTCAGCATGATCGAGACCATGATGAGTGACGAATGGCAGAAGCTTTTCGCCTGGGGTGTGGAAGGCGAAGGGTACTATGTGGAAAACGGCCGCATGCTGCGCACCAGGGAACAGTATGAAAACGCCCAAAACGCCGTGTGGCGCAATGCCAACACCGCATATGCTCTGTGGCAGAGCCTGCCAAAGAAGCAGGGTATCATGGATGACGGCAACTACTGGGATCCCAACCGTCAGCCGGAAATCTACTTCAGCCTGATGAGCGATTACGACAAGGAATTCTTGACCAAATACAATATGCAGATCCCGCTTGACTTCTTCAACGATCCCATCACGCTGGCCCCCTATGGCGAAGCCTGGCAGATCGACGTCACGGTTGATCAGGATGCCGACGATGCCAAGGCCGCCTTCCAGGATATCCAGCGCCGCGACCTGCCCCAGCTCATCATGGCGGATCCCGCCGAGTTTGATGCCAAGTGGGACGCGTTTGTCAAGAGCGTGGAAGAAATCCCGGTATCCGACTTTGTGGACTTCATGCAGGAGCAGATTCTCAAACTCGTGGAAAAGAACGCCAACTGAGAAGGCTAGTTATTAGCCGCGGCGGCGGAAGGGAGGCTTCCCTCCCGCCGCTCATTTCTTCCATCATGACACAAGGAAGGTGTTCTTATGAAACTGGCCAAAGCTACCGCCAATATGACGCCGGCAGTACATCCTGTACGCCACATCTCCAAGTGGCAGCTATTGTGGCAGCAGAAGCAGCTGATGTTAATGTCAGTACCAATGCTTCTTTATATCCTGCTGTTCAATTATGCCCCCGTCTGGGGCTGGATCACAGCCTTTATGGATTATGATCCCGCAGTGCCCTTGTTTACCAACCAATGGGTCGGGTTTGCGAACTTTCAGTGGTTGTTCAAAAAGCCGGAATTTATCCAGAGTATCCGCAATACTTTTGCCATGGCCACCATCAACTTGGTGTTCGGTTTTGCTTTCCCCATTACATTGGCACTTTTTTTGAACGAAATCAGAAACAAAAGCTTCAAACGTACGGTGCAGACCGTAACATACCTGCCCCACTTTTTGAGTTGGGTTATCGTAGTTGGCCTGGCCCAAAATATTTTTACCAGCGACGGCATCATCAATGAGCTGCTCTTAAAACTCGGCCTGGTCAAGCAACCTGTATTCTTCCTGGGGGAAGGAAAATACTTTTGGTGGCTGGTAGGCGCCATCAACATCTGGAAGGAATGCGGATGGAACACCATCATCTATTTAGCAGCCATGGCCGCTATTGACCCGGCCTTGTACGAAGCAGCCGAAATCGATGGCGCAGGCCGCTTCAAGCGTATGTTCCACATCACCCTGCCAGGAATCAAGGCCACATTCCTTGTGCTTTTGATTATGAACATCGGCTACCTGATGGAAGCCGGGTTTGAAATACAATATCTGATGGGCCAGAACCTGGTGATGGATTGGTCACAAACCATCGACATCTTTGCACTCAAATACGGCATCACCAAGGGACAGTACAGCCGTGCTATCGCAGCAGGTATTTTCAAGAGTACCGTATCCATCGTGCTGGTGCTGTCCGCCAACTTCCTGGTAAAGAAGTTTGACGAAAACACATTGCTGTAAAGCAAAGACGCCAAAATAGACAGGAAGAGAGATGGAACGATGAATACGTTGTCCAGTAAATACAAGCCCTTGCGCCGCCGTAGCCTGTTTCCTTATATCAACGCGGCATGCATGTGCATACTTATGTTCGTCACGCTCTATCCGGTGCTCAATACACTTGCTCTTTCCTTTAACGACGGCACCGATGCGGTGCGTGGCGGCATCAAGCTATGGCCTCGGCTATTCAGCCTGAAGAGCTACGAGACCATTTTCATTGATGAGACAATCTACTCCGCATTCTTTATCACCGTGTCCAGAACCATTGTGCAGACGGTGCTTAATGTGGTGCTGACCTCCATGCTGGCCTATGCGCTCAGCCGCAGGGAGTATGTACTCAGGAAGCTGATCACCACCATGTTCATTTTGACCATGTATGTCAACGCAGGCCTGATCCCCAACTATTTGCTGATCAACAAGACCTTGGGTCTGTCCAAATCCTTTTGGGTGTACATCATTCCCACCATGATCAGCTGCTTCAACATGATCATCATCAGAACGTATATCTTGGGATTGCCCGAAGCTTTAGTAGAATCCGCACGCATAGACGGAGCTGGGGATCTATACCTGTTCTGGCGGATCATCTTTCCCCTGTGCCTGCCTGTGCTTGCCACCGTGGCCCTTTTTGTGGCAGTTGGTGCCTGGAACAGCTGGTTTGATACCCACCTGTACAACGCAAGCAAAACATATCTTCATACACTTCAGTACCTGCTGCGCATGAAGCTGGCAACCACCAATAACAGCGCCAATGCTGCAAAATCTACTGTAGATGCGCTGACATCCACCACCCTGACGACACCTATCACCATAAGGGCTGCCATTACCGTAGTATCAGCGGCCCCCATCCTGGCGATCTATCCGTTTTTACAACGCTACTTCGTGGTAGGCTTGAGCATCGGCAGCGTTAAGGGTTGATGCCCTGCCTGTATTCCATAGGGGTTTTCCCATAAAGGCGCTTGAAGTGCACCAGAAACAGCTTATACTGTGTATAGCCTACCGAATCCGCGATTCTATGAACCGGCTGGGTTGATGAAAGCATCAGCTCAGCCGCTTTTTGCACTCTATAATCACTCAAATATTCTCGGAATCCCATTCCCGTCTCCTCACGAAAAACCCGGCCGAGATACGTAGCGTTGTATCCCAATGCCGCCGCCACATTTTCCAGCGTTAGCTTATTATGATGAAACTCCTTCAGATACGTTTTCACCTGGTCGCTGATCCGGCTGACCACAGGCGTCAGAAGCCGTATCACAGCTTTTCCAAGCGTCAGAATATCCTGCTCGGGTTCCTTCATTAGCACATTCAGCTTATCAGGCTCCTTTTCCAATTGACGAACGCACAGATGATAAAATAAATCATATGCCCGTGATGCAAATTCGCTGCCCCTAAGCTGGCAGAATGTATGCAGCGCTTTCGCTTTACTTTCAAAAGCATCATGCTGCAAATAAGATACTGCTTGCGCCAGCTCCTGCACTCTGAGAAACAACTCATCTCCACAATCGTCTAAATGTCCACATATCCGGCGGTACTCAAGCAGCATCTGTTCTGCTGATTCCGTTTCACATCCTGATATATATTCCCTGGCCATGCCCGCCATGACTTTCATCAAATCTTGGATGGGGGTAGAATGTATACCATTCTGCGCAAATAACACAAGCCATTCCCTTCCGTCAATGATATGGGTCGTTGCACGGATGCCTGCTGCGGAAAAGAAATCCAAAATTCCACTCACTTTTTCATATGGCAAGGGCATGCCCCAGGTAAAAATTCTCCAGGCACCAGTTGGCAGTAAAACGGCCTTTTGTGTCTGCCCCATCAGCAATGCCGCTACATCCTGTTGATAGGCCGCCATGGGCAAACGTCGTTTCAATTCTTTGTCAATCAGCTGCTTTCGGACATGCTCCAATACTTCCGATGCTTCCTTCGCATCGATAGGTTTTATTAGATAGCCTGCCACTGAAAAATGCATGGCCTGCTGCGCATATTCAAAATCACTGTATCCACTGACTACTAAAAAGGCGCCGTCATATCCCCTTTCTCTGGCGGCTGCCATTAGTTGAAGTCCATTCATGTTCCGCATGTTAATATCTGTGACAATTAAATCTGGCCTGGCTGCCGGCAGCGCATCCAGAGCCATTTGTCCGCTGTCGCAGGCAGCGCAAACAGAAAAGCCTTCTTTTGCCCAATCTATCATCAGCTGAAGACCTTCTAGCGCCAACGGTTCGTCATCTACCAGCATCACACGAAGCATGGTTTACGCCCCCTTCATCGGCAAACGAATACTGACGATCATCCCACGTTCCTGCGCATTTTGAAGCGTCAGCCTCACCGTATCGCCATAGTGCAGTTTTAATCTTCGGTAAATGTTCTGCAAGCCTACACTGCCTTTCATATCCTCTGGCTCCGCAATCTGCCGCTGCAGGTCGTATAAGCGGCTGGGCTTGATACCAACACCATTGTCGCTTACCTCAACACATAGCATGCCATCCTCCACCTTGGCTGCAATGCACACTACACCTTGACCGCTCACATGCTGTATTCCATGCTTACAGGCGTTTTCCACCAACCCCTGTACGCTCATCACAGGCACCAAAGCATTAAGTGCCTCATCGCTTACATCAAACTCGTAACGCAGCTTGTCGCCAAAACGGAACTGTTCTATTTTCAATACCATACGAACGAAATCCAATTCTTCCCTAAGCGGCAGAATGTCCCGCGATGTATCCACCATCCGGCGAAGGATTTTTGACAAGGGCGTAATGATTTCTACCAATTCCGAATAGCCGTTGCGCACACACAACACCAGAATCGCATTTAGGGTATTGAACAAAAAATGCGGATCAATCTGCGCTTGCAGATACTTGAGTTCCGCGCGCACATTCTCCAGCTCCAAGCTTTTTTGATGCAGCTGTAACACGTATATGTCATGAATCAGCTGCTTGAGCCGCTCACCCATAGCATTAAAGTGCTCCATCAAATCACCGATTTCATCCTTGCCCATTTCTTTGGTTATGGGCGAAAAATGCTCTGCCGTGATGCTATCCATATGCCGAAGAAGACGCTGGCTGCGAATGGCGATTGATCTTGAAAATAATAGTGATAGAATAGCGGCGAACAGAGAACATACTGCCCCCAACAATAAGCCAACCCAGATAGCATTACGTATGCTTCTCTCCATCGGCCCTTTATTGATATTGGCTACTAACGTCCATCCCTTCATGGCCGTGCTTTCCCCAAACGCACGGGTCAGTTCCGCCTTCGCCGGCGGCATGGTAAACCGCCTAGCCACCATGCTATCGGTCATGCTTCCCGGGTAGCTTATGGCAGAACCATCCGGTGCTAGCAAATAAACGGACAGATACGCGTTTTCTTGCTCCACCGCACGGTGTATGGGTTCCATATTCATATCCTGCTTCAATATCTGTGTATATTGGTTTGCATTGCTCATGCTCCGCAATATGCTCAATTGCAACCTGGCCCCTGATGCCTGGGTCTGCCGGACGTATACCACCATAACAGGCGACTGTGTAATGGAATGATCATACCATTCTTCTGCCATCACCGCCGGCGTAATACGCGGGCAATAGCCGCCATCAAACATAGTAGGATTATCTGTATATATCGAAATGCCAGTAATCTGTTCCACATATGCAAACAAATAGCGGTTCATGATGGGCCGAAGTTCCAGGTAATAGGCCGCATAATATCTTTGTGGAGAAGCATAGCGCCTGTTCATCAGCATCCCCAATTGCGCATCGGAGGAAACAGCATTACTTAATGCCACCGACTGAGAAAACTGCGTTTCCAATGTAGTATACACTCTGTCCAGGGATTGAACGGCGTTTTGATATTCCCGCTGCCGGATTTCTGATGTCACGTTTGTCAAAACATAAATCAAAAGCGCTACAATTGGCAGCAGTACACCCAGCAGATATAGCAGTATAAACTTGCTCCGGATGGGTAAATCATTGATGCGAAAACGCCTCAACCGCCTTCCTCCCTTCCACCGGAAAACCCTCGATATGCATTGGGACTCATGGCCATTCGTGCGCGAAATTGCCGGGAGAAATAATCTACATCACGGAATCCAACGGAGTAGGCAATTTCACTCACCGGTCGTGCTGTCTGCCGAAGCAACCGGCATGCATGGTTTACACGTGTATCCAGCAAAAGCGTGTGAAAGGTCTTTTTCGTTGTTCGAAGAATCAACTGGCCCAGATAAGCTGGATTTAAATGCAGCTCTGCCGCAATACCGCCAATAGAAAGTGCCTTGTCATATTCCCTTTCCATTGTATCTAATACGGCACGTACAGGCACAGGGTATATATCATGATCCTCACTCTCTGATTTTATTCCATAAATGGCATCACAAAAAGCATTAATCCACGCATCGCGGTCCAGGGTCTGTTCGCTCCAAAAAGCTCGCAATCTCTGCGTTTCCTTAAGCGGCTGTCCAATTTCAGACCAGCCTATCAAAAGCAGAGACTCCATTGTTTTTGCCATATAGCGCAGCGAAAACAAGGATGGCTGCTGTTCTTTGACAAGTGTACGCAGCCGGTTCAACTCGTCCGTCAGTTCTTCCTTCTTGCCTTTTTGCAATGTCTCCGCCAGCGCGGACGGCGAGACCCGTGCCATCCATTGGGAGACAGAAACGTCTATTGGTTTGTAAACACGCAAATTATCATGATGCTCAAATAAAACGCCCATGGCGTCCAGCGCTTCGCCAAGGCTGCGCCCAAACCCTGCAGTACCCCTGCTCACAGTTCCTACACTAATTAGAACCTTAATCCCCAAGCTTTGCTCCAGCAGCTTGTGTAGTGCCTCCAGCTTATCAAAATCTCTGTCAAATTGTTTGAAGCAAAGGCCGCATTGATTCGCTGATAAAAGAAAAAGTACGGCACCACAGTTGGCAATCATCAAAAGAGCACCTTCTGGCAGTGCCTTTTGCTCAAGCGTGATCACAGCACAATAGCAGGGGTCGCCTTTTTTTATATCCAGCAGCACCCCGGCCCTGAGCAAACTTTCATCTCCGGTATCCCCATTGGCGATGCGGCGCATCACGTGAT
Source organism: Bacillota bacterium (assembly GCA_023398575.1). GTDB lineage: Bacteria > Bacillota > Clostridia > Christensenellales > Aristaeellaceae > JAEWAH01. The sequence goes on from JAEWSC010000072.1 coordinate 12,653, forward strand.
CCCGCAAAATTGGCATGCGTTCCCCTTCCGCCTGATCCTTCATGGCACGGGCGTCCAGTTCTTTCTTTACCGCTGCCAGTGTTTTATGCACTTCATCTCTATCGATGGGTTTTACCAAATAGCCAAAGGCTTGTGACCGGATGGCAGATTGTGCAAATGCAAAATCTCTATATCCGCTGTAAAACAGGATGATGGTTTGAGGGTGATAATGGTGCACAATTCCTGCAAGATCCGTACCTAGCATACCCGGCATACGTACATCGGTGATTAAAAGATGCGGTTTGAAAGCATCCATCAGATGCAATGCTTCCTGCCCGTTGGATGCTTCTCCGCACACGCTGAAGCCATGCTTTTCCCAATCAATCATCAGGCGCATGCCTTCCAGCATGAACGGCTCATCATCCACAATTACAACACGGTACAAAGCAATTACCCTCCGTTTCCTATGGAAACGCAAAAACACAAATTATATATTTGATATTATACAATTTCGAAACCGTTTTTGCAAGAAATGGCACAATGATTACTGTGATCCGTCTGTTGATTATACATAACCTGCCCGATCAGAAGGATGTTATATATAAAAACCTCCCCCAAAAGTAGGGGAGGATAGATTTGCAATGTATAGGCCATCTGTGTGCTATATTTGCGAATTGAAAATATTGCGCAGGTTATACACCACGTTCGATTCGTCTGCCTTTGTGCTGGAGGCCTCGTTGATATTGCTCAGTGCGGTTAAGCCTGTCATATCAGCCTGGCTGCCGTAGCCGATGGTATGAATCGGAATGGACAATCCCTGAACAACAGGTGTGATTTTCTCAATCTCATAGCCTCTGTTCTGTACGCCATCGGAAAGAACGAACAGCATCAATTTAGCATTGGGCATTTCCGCCTTTTTATCCAGCAGCATCTTTACCCCCTGAAGCACCGCGTCATAGGTGGCTGTACCTCCGCCGGCAGATAAATCTCGCACGGCGCCATTGAAGTAGGCCTTTTGCTTGCCTGAAAACTCTGCGATAGGCAGGTTGATATACACGCTGTCTGAATAGCTGACAAGGCCAATGAAGTTGCCTTCACCAATATACTTTGCGGCATTGAGCAAGGAGTTTTTCAACTCTTTGATCGGTGTCCCATCCATACTGCCGGAAATATCGGCCACGAAGACAGCCACTACAGGTTGGCCACCGTCCTTGTTTTCCTTCCATACCTTTTGCGCGGCAAAGAGCTGTGTACCTTTCAAATGTAAAGCCTGATCCTTGTAATCGTCCAGTGCGTTAAAGCCGTAACGATTTGCTTCCTTCTGGGCGTCAGGCGCAAGGCAATAGTCTGTGAACATTTTCAATGCCGCCATTTGATCATCAGTGATTCCACCCATGGCATATACCGGGCTGTCGTGCCGCACGCCAAAGGGGGTAAAAATATAATCGCTAAGCGTGGGCTCGATGGTATAGGCTTGATACTCCATGATCATTGCGTCCAGAATGCCCTTCTTGGCACTCTCCCGCATTTGAGCCGTTGTATATGCTACAGGCGGAACCTGCTTTTGAAAAGCTTGCAGTTTCTCTATTGCTGCCTGGCTTAAAGGATCGCTGGGGTCAAAAGCCTGCAGCATTGCAGTGAGTATGTTCAAGCCTGTGCTGCTGGCATAGGGGTTTGTATAGCCCAGCAGTAATTTCCCCTCCAGTACAGCGTTCAGAATTTTATCAAGTGTCACTTCACCGTTTTCTTTGATAAAATCGTTGTACGCCTTTTTACTCATCAAAATACCTGCCGTATTGCCCGCGATTCGCTTTTCCACCACTTCATAAGGAATCCCGCGGGATGCCATCATCTCCGCCCACAGCTCATTCGTCGGCGAAAAAGCAGCTGGGATGTACTTGCCTGTGGTAATATACTCAGTCGCCAGACCGGAGGCGATGGGGCGTATGGATATTGAAACTGTCTTACCATTGTAGGCAAGGCCTGCTTTGTTGAACTTTTCGGCAATCAGATTCATCCATCCATCCATCCCCGAACCGGCCTTTTCAGTCGACGCCACAATCTCCACATCAATAGCGCCTTTTCCACGCACGCTCAGGGGATAGTTGGAAATCTCCGGCAGTTCGTCCTTGGCATCGGTAAGCTCCGTATCGCTGATATCCAGCCGGGTCGGAAGCTCGCTGACACTCACCTTGGTCAAAAGTGCCTTCAGCGTATCTTGCGCTTGTTCTGCCGTCAAGCTGTTGCTTTGGGTAGTGCTTGTCCCCCCGCAGCCAGATAAAAGTGCTGCTGCCAGCACCAGCGCCGCTATGATGGAAAATCGTTTCTTCACCCTATTGTCCTCCTTATTTGATCTCCAACTTGATGCCGTCATTGTATAAGGACCTTATGACATCCGTCATGATTTGCAAATCCATGGTTTCCAGCCCGGCCTTCTTTTCTTCCACATACCGCACAGTTTCCCCCAGCAGCTTTTCGCATCGGTTCAACACATCCTCGTTTTCCGTCAGAAAAGCTTGCATATACCTTGCGTGTTCAGTGTATACCTCTTCCTTACGCCGTGCGTTCTCCTCTTGCGGATCGCATAAAAGGGCCCTATTCAAAACCAATATCAACTTGCGGCAGATTGTTTGCTCAGCGTCACCCAGCGCATTGGCTGCCTCGCTGAGCAGTGATATATCGTTGCGCTCCAATATTTCACTCATTTTTTCTTTCTTGCGGGTGATGTTCTCCAACTGATCCAAGCCCTGCTGCAATAGCTGCATGAGCTGCGGCCGCTCTGAAATAAAGTGTGTTAGCTCATTGCGAATATCCTCCGGGTTTTGCAGCTTGTCCTGCGCAAAGGTAAGCTTAATAGGCATGGCCTTTTCCCGCCGCCTATGTCTATGCCACGCGCTAAAAAGAAACAGGTCAGCAAGCACGCTTATCGCTGCCCAGAGCAGCCAACACGCCATGATGAGTTTATCTGCATCTACAATCCCCAGGCGGATGATCCACTCTGTACGGTCAATCTGAAGCAACCAAACCAAGCCGGTCAATTCAACCACCAGCAACAAGATCCAGCCCGCTGTCCACCGCCTGCTTTTTTGCATCCGCCTTTTCCTCCGCCAGCATGTAATTCTCTTGCCATTATACCATTGTTCGCCATAAACCCCAACAATTATTGCCTGCTTCAACTGCAACATTTTATAGCAGCACCATAAATATGTGCTAAAGGATTTTGGCAGGCCAATGACATTGGATGCCTGAGAACACCCCCACAATTTGTATCATATACCACTTTGCGTTAAAAGGTGATACCTTCTCTTCAAAAGGTGCGATTTCGCGTTCAAACCCCGCATTACACCGCAGTTAAGCAATCAATATCACTAGCTGCGCACTACTCACCATTCTCTTTTTAATCCCATAAGTTATAGAGAAGCACAACGAAAGGTGGCTAATATATGGTTTCTATCCTATCCATCGATGGTGGGGGTATCAGGGGAATCATCCCGGCAACATATCTCACTGCAATTGAAACCCGGACCGGCAAGCCCATATGCGAACTGTTTGACATTATCGCCGGTACATCGACAGGTGGTATCCTTGCTGCCTCGCTTACCGTACCAAATAAACGCGGGAAGCCGGAATATTCAGCCGGGCAGATAAAAGCGGCGTATTTCGAGCACGGTGGCGCAGTCTTCCACCGAAGTCTTATACGCAAAGTAATTACAGTTGGCGGCCTTGCAAGGCCCCTCTACTCGCCTCGCATGCTGGATAAAATGCTCGATACATATTTAGGTGATGCACGTTTGCATGAAACGCTTACAGAAATACTTGTCACAGCATATGACATGACAAGTGATACACCTTGGTTTTTTAAGACATCGTTTGCCAAGGATCATAAACAGCCCGCAAACGACCCGCTGCTAACGCAGGTCGTCCGCGCGACAACCGCGGCGCCAACCTACTTTCCGCCGCTTTCCATGGAAGGTCATTGCATGATTGACGGCGGCGTATTTGCGTCCAATCCCGCACTATGCGCCTATGCACAGGGACGTGTTATGTATCCCAATGAGGAGGATTATTTGGTTGTATCCCTCGGCACAGGATTGCAGGTGCAGTCACGGCTTTGCTCCGAAGTCAGGAACTGGGGTATATTGCAATGGGCCGCACCAATTAGCGGCGTCATGCTGAACTCATCCAATGCAACGGTTAATTATCAGATGAACGCTTTGGCTGGCATCAAAAATTATGAGCGTTTCCAGGTGCCCTTGCCAGAAAACGCCACCGGCATGGATGATGCCAGCATGGAGAACATGCTTATGCTGGATGCCATAGCGCAAAAGGGTGTAGCAGATGATTCGCAAAGGATTGACCGGGTTTGCCGTGAATTGACAAAAAGGAAATCAAAGGGTCTGACATTCAAATCGTTTCAGGCAGCAAAAACACTTCTCGCATAAATTCATGATTCAAGGCTAGCCCCATCTTGCTATTTTTCAGGCTGTCTTTATCCTACAAAACATTGCGTTAAAAACCGCAACGCCCGCCTTGGGGCAAGGTAGGTTGCGGTTTCTCTTTTGGCATTTTTTGCGCTAAATGACTATAGCTTGACAGCGCAGCACACCGTTGGCTCCCTGACTTTTCTTGATGGCCATCTTGTTCTTGTACATATCCTCATCGGCAATGCGAATCAAATCATCTATTGTATGACCTGATCCCGGCTGATACTCAGCTGTTCCAATGCTTAGGCTCAAGTAGAAAAGATGCCTATCGCTTTTGTTGATTGCTTCCGCTTTATCCAGTATTCTATGCAGTATGGTTTCTGCTTCCGCAAGATTGGTTGAGGCCAGAATGATCAAAAACTCATCGCCGCCAAGCCTGCATATGGCGTCTGATTCTCGCAGACATTCCTTTAACACACTAACGGCCGCATTGATTAACTCGTCCCCATAACTGTGACCCAATGTATCATTGACTGATTTCAACCCGTTAATGTCCATAAAGAGTATCACAAAACATTGATTTTCCTCATTTGCCAATTGTAATTGCCGCTGCATGATCAGCATGCCCGATCTCCGGTTAAGCGTGCCTGTCATTTCATCTGTCGTTGCATACTTGCGAAGCAGTTCGTCCGTTTCCTTGCGTCGGGTTACATCTTCCTTAATGGCGATATAGTGGGTAATTCTTCCCTTTGGGTCCTTCACCGAGGATATGAGCGTTTCATCCCAATATAGTTCGCCATTTTTCCGCTTGTTGCAGATGGTACCCCGCCAATCGTTTCCTGTCGCTATTTCACGCCACATTTCAGCAAAATATGTCTGGTCGTGTACATCAGATTTAAGTAAATTCAAACCCTTGTGCACACATTCCTGCGGGCTGTAACCGGTGACCTGTGTAAAGGCAGGATTCACATACTCCACAATACCATTTTTGTCTGTGATCACAATTACACTTGAGGATTGCTGCACAGCCAGGAACAGCTTTTGATGCATCTCTTCTGCTGCTCTTCTTTTGCTGATACTGTGGACAACAACGCAAATTCCTGCGATAAGTATGATAAAAAGAACCAGTAACGCAGCCACATACCCCCACTGAACCAGGTTCATAACCGGTATGCCGTTAGAGGGAACAAACGTATATAGCACCCAGTTTGTTTCTCCGATTTGCCGCTGAGACAAAGCATATTCCTGATTGTTATCGTACGCGCCATCGCCATGAAAGGATAGTCCAAGCGGTTGAATAGATGTACCCAAAAATTGCTTTGACGCGGATATGCCCTCAAGCACAGAAGGAGCTAATGGATATACAGACCGATATAACCATTCATCTTTATTGGTCGAGAAAATAATCCCTTCACTTGTTGCCACTGCTGCAGGAAATTCTCCCTTGGAAACAATAGCGTCAAGAACCTGCATATCAAGCTTACTGATAATGACACCTATGATTTCAGCGGATTTACTATACACCGGGGAACTGAAATAGACACCTCGTTCGTTTGTTACTGAACCCAGCGCCGGATATATTACATCAGAACCCTGCATAGCATCCAGAAAATAGGGGCGAAAGCTAAAATCTCTTCCCAACATTACTAGTGTTTCATCTTTTGCATAGGTACTAGATGCTACAACGATTCCAGCTTCATTCAGAACATAGCACAGATCGAGTCCGAATGTTTTCTGCGCAGTATTTAAGATAATAGTCGTATCACTATAGGCTTTAGCATCATTTGTAGACAATAATTGAATAATCGCCTCATCGGCCGCCAACACTTGTGTAACACTTGCCAATTTTGGAAAAGATGAATGACCTATTTCTTCATACAGTACTTCACTGCTCTGTCTGATATAGTCTTTTCTGTTTTCTGCGCCAAAGGAATAAATCATGCAAATGGTGATAACCAATAAGATTGCAGTAGATACACCGATAAACAAGTATAATGACTTTTCATTCACTTTTGTCTTTTCCATAAGGCACCTCCTGCTTACATAAAACATCCTTTGTATCGCCGTTTCGTTAAGCTTTGTATGTATATGGAATATGCGGCTGGTAAACCCTATCTTTCTGCGCTTATCACTCCTTCAAATGTTTTACGCACCTTTGGATGGTTGCATTTTGAATGTAACCAATATACCCGGTTTTGTACAAGGAGAACCACATGTTCAATAAAAACAACATAAACAAACATGGCCGCCGGCTCAACTAGCGGTCATGTTTACCAAGGGGGTGTCTCCATAAAATCAAAACTGTTACTTTTGATATCCGTATTCTTTAAAAGCCTTGGCGAGGCCATACTCTGTAGTGGAAAACAGCATGCCCTGGGCAGCTGCTTTTGCGCAGTTCATACGCAGGTCGGGATACTTGCCCGCCGGTTCGTTTTCAGGCTGTAAGAGCTCCGCTATGCGCTGTCCTGCCCCCAACTGCGCAAAAATCAACTTTGCTGTATCATACGTACTCATATCCGAACAGCTGCCAAAGTTATATATGCCGGAAGGCGCATTCAAAAGCACCGGTATGTTTTCAATCACCTCATGAACAAAGGTAATTCCCCGGCCGCTCGTGCTCGAAAACGTCAAGAGAGTGTTTGTATACAGGGCCTTCTGACAGATGGTAAGCAGGTTCTGGCTGGTGTATATGCCCCTTACTGGAAAGTCATACATCCAGGTCAGGCGGATTGCGGCAAAATCGTCTGTCTGGGCAGCAATGCGGACCTCCGCCTCCTTCTTGTGCTTTCCGTACACGTTACCTGGCGCAAGATGCGTTTCCTCCGGATGAGGGCCGGCATCCTTACAACCGTTATACACTTGATCTGTACTGAAGTGGATGAGCCGGATACCGGCATCGGCACATGCTTTGGCCAGATTCTCCGGCCCCAGAACGTTTACCCGAAACGAAAGCTCAGGGTCCTTTTCGCATTCGTCCATACGCGAAATGGCCGCGCTATGAATGATCGCCTTGGGCCGAAGTTTCCGGACAAGCCTGTGGCAGGCATCCATATCCGTGATATCCATGTCTCGATGGGAAAGGCCGATCACTTGCTCTTTCTCTTTCAGAAATCGATATAGCCTGGAGGCGCAAAAACCATTGACGCCGGTAAGTACAATTGGCTGCGATGAACTCATAAAAACAACCACCATTCCTATGCATTTGTGTATCGCTGGTTCTCCACGCAGGGCACAAATTCCTGCAATTCACATTGCAATAAACGTGCCACAATTCTCAATAATAAGACGGGAGGATTCCTATTCAGCCCGGCGAATTCAAACACAAAGCCGAAACAAGCAGCTTACTTCAAGGAGGTGCTTATGTATCTCAAATCAGCCGCCATGGTCCCTCACCCGCCGCTGATTATACCGCAAATCGGCCGCGGACAGGAAAAAGCCATACAGGATACCATCACCGCTTACCGCAAGGCTGCGGATCTGATTGCAACCGGTAAACCGGACACCATTATCGTCATCACACCGCACAGTGCCATGTATGCCGATTACTTTCACATATCGCCAGGTACCATGGCCAAGGGCAGCTTTGCTCAGTTCCACGCAGGCGATGTCAGCCTGGAGGCTAAATATGACACGGCCTTTGTTACGGAACTGTGCCGTCGGGCAAAAGCCGCCGGTCTGCCTGCCGGAACCATGGGCGAGCGCGAAAAGAAGCTGGACCATGCGAGCATGGTTCCCTTGTGCTTTGTAAGGGATGCCTTTGGCGGCAAACTCCCTGTGAAGATCGTGCGCATCGGACTATCTGCACTGCCTTATGCCGACCATTACCGGCTTGGCATGCTAATTGGTGAAACAGCTCAATGCCTGCAAACCAGCATCGCCGTTATCGCCAGCGGTGACCTTTCTCACCGTTTGAAGGAGAATGGACCTTATGGCTTTGCGAAGGAGGGTCCAGCCTATGACGAAAAGATCATGGACATCATGGGCAGGGCAACTTTTGACGAACTGCTGCATTTCGACCCTGACTTTTGCGAAAGTGCCGGCGAGTGCGGCCACCGTTCCTTTGTCATGATGGCCGGGTGCTTTGATGGTCTTGCTGTTCAGGCGCAGAAGCTTTCTTACCAAGGCCCCTATGGGGTGGGGTATGGGGTTTGCACCTACCTGCCGCTCCAAAAAGACCCATCCCGCCATTTCCTTGCCAAATACATAGAGGAGCAAAAGCAGGAACAGCTAAAGCGAAAGCAAACAGAAGACGAATATGTACGCTTGGCAAGGCAAGCGCTGGAATCCTTTGTTTTGCAGGGAAGAACCATTGATATGCCTGTGAACCTGCCGGATGAAATATTGAATAGGCGTGCAGGCGTGTTTGTCTCACTAAAAAAGCACGGCCAACTGCGGGGCTGCATCGGCACCATATCCGCCACAACCCAAAGCATTGCGCTGGAAATCATGCAAAACGCTGTCAGTGCAGGCACACAAGACCCGCGCTTTGACCCTGTCATGCCCGATGAGTTGGATGAACTGGTATATAGTGTAGACGTGCTGGGAGAAACAGAGGATATCGCCTCCCCTGCCGAGCTTGATGTCCAGCGTTATGGCGTGATCGTCTCCACCGGCCACAAGCGCGGTTTGCTTCTGCCCAACCTTCCTGGCATTGATACTGTAAATCAGCAGATCGATATTGCCAAGCAAAAAGCCGGTATACGTGAAAACGAAAAGGTAACACTCCAGCGATTCGAGGTGGTGCGCCATCACTGAATTCATTTGCCCAGTTTGCATGCATCACTGCAGGCTAAAGCAAGGGCAAACAGGCCGTTGCCGCGCCAGAAAAAATGAGAATGGGAAAAGTGTAAGCATCAACTATGGCCTGATTACTTCCCTCGCCTTGGACCCTATCGAAAAAAAGCCCCTTGCGCGCTTTTTCCCCGGCAGCAAGGTCCTTTCTGTCGGCAGCTTTGGCTGCAATCTCAATTGCCCCTTTTGCCAAAACGCCTCCATTGCCGCCGCCTGCAAAAGGGATGTATCAACGGAGAAGCTTTTGCCGCAGGAGCTTTTGGACTTGGCATTGAAACTGCAGCCCGAGGGAAACATAGGCGTCGCCTATACCTACAACGAACCCATGATCGGCTATGAGTACGTACGGGATACCGCCAAGCTTATACACGAGCATGGCATGAAAAATGTAGTAGTGACTAACGGCTCCGTCAGCAAGGACGCATTGATGGATGTGCTGCCCTACATCGATGCATTCAACATCGACTTAAAAGGCTTCACAAAGGAGTATTACCACTTACTGGGCGGTGATCTTTTAACCGTGCTTGACTTTATCAATATCGCCGCTAAGCATAGCCATGTGGAACTGACAACGCTCATCGTTCCCAATGAGAATGACTCACCGGAGGAAATGCGCAACCTTTCTACCTGGGTTGCCGGGGTAGACCCCCATATCCCGCTGCATATTACCCGCTTTTTCCCCAGACACCATATGCGGGACAAGCAACCGACAGACGTTAAACATATGCATGCATTGGCCGATATCGCCAAAGAAAAGCTGCACACCGTGCTGCTTGGGAATGTATAACCCTGCAAATAAAAAGAGACTGTCCCGCAGCGTTTTATTCGCTTTGAGACAGCCTTCAAATACCCTGTTATCTACTCAAGTCGGTTTGATTACAAGCCGCCTCGAGTGTTGTTATACATCCATCCTGGAATAGTTGGGAGATTCCTTGGTGATGGAGATATCATGGGGATGGCTTTCCTTCAGCCCAGCGCCTGTGATGCGTATGAACTCGCCATTTTTGCGCAGGTCTTCAATGCTGGGTGTACCGCAATAGCCCATGCCGGAGCGGAGGCCGCCCATCAACTGATACACCGTATCCGACAGCGGCCCCTTGTAGGGAACGCGGCCTTCTACGCCTTCGGGCACCAGCTTTTTCGCATCCTCCTGGAAATAGCGGTCCTTGCTGCCCTCGGCCATCGCACCCAGGGAGCCCATGCCGCGATAGACCTTGAAGGAGCGGCCTTGGTAGATTTCCATGGCGCCGGGGCTTTCCTCCACACCAGCCAGCAGGCTGCCCAGCATGACGGCGGAAGCGCCAGCGGCGATTGCTTTGGGAATGTCGCCGGAATACTTGATGCCTCCATCGGCGATCACGGTGACGCCATGCTTGTCGGCTTCTTCGGCACAGTCGCTGACAGCCGTAATCTGTGGCACGCCGATTCCGGCCACCACACGGGTGGTGCAAATAGAGCCTGGTCCAATACCAACCTTCACACAATTAGCACCGGCCATAATCAAATCATGGGTAGCTGCAGCGGTAGCCACATTGCCGGCGAATAGCTGGATATCGGGATAGGCGTTACGAATTTCCTCCACCGCGTGCAAAACCCCCGTGCTATGGCCGTGGGCCGTGTCGATGGATATTACGTCCACCTTGGCGTTGACCAGGGCTTCCACCCGTGTGAGTACATCCTTGGTTACGCCAACTGCAGCGCCGCACAAAAGGCGGCCGTTTGCATCCTTGGCGCTGTGGGGGTATTTGGTGCTCTTTTCAATATCCTTAATGGTAATCAGGCCCCGTAGGTTGAAATCAGCGTCAACAATAGGCAGCTTTTCAATGCGGTGGGCGGCCAACAGCTTCTTGGCTTCTTCCAACGTTGTTCCTACCGGTGCTGTGACCAAGTTTTTGCTGGTCATCACATCGCCAATGGGCCGCATCATATCCGTTTCAAAGCGCAGGTCGCGGTTGGTCAGTATGCCCACCAATTTACCGTTGCGAGTAATTGGCACGCCGCTGATGCGATACCGGGCCATAAGCGCCTCGGCGTCGCGAATCAGATGTTCCGGAGAAAGAAAAAATGGATCGGTGATGACGCCATGCTCGCTGCGCTTCACCTTATCCACTTGGGCTGCCTGTTCTTCAATTGTCATGTTTTTGTGAATAATTCCCAGTCCGCCCTCCCTGGCAATGGCGATGGCAAGACGTGCATCCGTCACCGTATCCATAGCGGCGGAAAGCAGCGGAATATTGAGCTTGATCACGTTGGTCAGCCGCGTGGAAAGATCCACATCCTTGGGGAGTACCTCGCTGCGGCGGGGGACAAGCAGCACATCGTCAAAAGTAAGGCCCTCGCGAACCTGATTGCTAAGCATCCTCATCATCCTTTCCATAGGTCGTAAAAAGAGGGTTGCAACGCGCCGGCCGGCCGGCATGGATAGTTGGGATATTAGGAGTTATTCTATCAGCATGGACAAGCGCTGTCAAAGGGTTTTTGCATCTTTTCTTTCATTTTTTCGACAAATGTGATGCAAACCACAAATTGTTAGCACTCGCAATCGTTGAGTGCTAATTTTCTCTTGCATAACAGCCTGTCCAATGGTAAAATAAGCAAAGTCAGGCAAGGCAGCGAAACCTCCAGCCGGGAGCTTACGCTAAACCGCCAATATCATTTCAATTACAGGAGGCACAGCATATGAACAGGGAAAACGGCAGCATTTCCATCCACGCGCAAAATATTATGCCCATTATCAAACGGTGGCTGTATTCGGACAAGGATATTTATATCCGCGAGCTGGTGTCCAACGGCTGCGACGCCATCACCAAGTATAAAATGCTTCATCCCGGCACAGAGGAAGATTTTAAAGTGACGGTGGAAGTGGACAAGGAAAAAGGCGAGCTGCGCTTTATTGACAACGGTATTGGTATGACCGCGGAGGAAGTGCACAAGTACATCAACCAGGTGGCTTTTTCAAGCGCTGAGGAGTTTTTGAAAAACTACAGCGGCGAGAACACCGAAAAGGGCGGCATCATCGGCCATTTCGGCCTGGGCTTTTATTCCGCGTTCATGGTTGCCAGCAAGGTGACCATCGATACCCTTTCCTATAAAGAAGGCAGTGAGGCCGTGCGCTGGGAAAGCGAAGACGGCATGCAGTTTGAAATGTCCGCCTCCGAAAAGGCCGAGCGGGGCACAGTCATCACGCTTACGATTTCCGAAGACGAAAAAGAGTTTTTGGAGACCTACCGTGTTCGCGAAGTGCTGGACCGTTACTGCGGCTATTTGGCCATCCCCGTCTATCTGAAAGACCTGGCCGCCAAGCCCATTCCCGCCGAGAAAAAGGAAGGCGAGGAAGCGGAGGCAGAAACCGAAGAAAAGCTACCCGAACCCACTTTGGTCAACGAAACCCATCCCCTCTGGCTGAAAAACCCCAAGGATTGCACCGAGGATGAATACAAGGCCTTCTACCGCAAAATGTTCCACGAGTTTGAAGACCCGCTGTTCTGGGTGCACCTGAACGTGGAATATCCCTTCAACCTAAAGGGTATTCTCTACTTCCCCAAGCTGAAAAACGACTTTGGCGCCAGGGAAGGCGAAATCAAGCTCTTCAGCGGCCAAGTGTTTGTCGCCAACAATATTAAAGAAGTCATTCCCGAATTCCTGATGCTCTTGAAAGGTGTCATCGACTGCCCCGACCTCCCCCTGAACGTTAGCCGCTCCTTTTTGCAAAACGACGGCTACGTGAAAAAGCTGTCCGCTCATATCACCAAGAAGGTCGGCGACAGGCTCACCGGCATGTTCAACACCCAGCGGGAAACCTACCAGACCTACTGGGATGACATTCATCCCTTTATCAAGTTTGGCTGCATCCGCGATGCCAAGTTCTATGACGCGGTAAAGTCTATTCTGCTGCTGAAGACCACTGCCGGCGAATATTACACGCTGGAAGAATACAAGGCTCGCAACGAGGGCAAGGCCGGCAAAAAAATCTACTATACCAACGACTCCAAGCGCCAGGCTGCCTCTGTGGAACTATACACTCAGCGGGGCATCGACGTGACCGTGATGGAGCATGTCATCGACGCCAACTTCCTGTCCTTTATGGAATACGGCGGCGGCATGAACGAAGTCACCTTCGCCCGCATCGATGCTGATGTGGAAAGCTTGAAGGAAGAAACCGAAGAAGGCAAGGATATCAGCCGCGAAGCCATCGAAAAGCTGTTCCGAGACGCCCTCTCTCAAGCCGACCTGGAGGTCAAGCTGGAGGCCCTTTCCAACCGTGATTTAAGCGCGCTGCTAGTGGAAGACGAGCAGAGCCGCCGCTTTAAAGAAATGAGCCGCATGTACGGCCAGGATTTCAAAATGCCTGAAAAGTTCACGCTGGTATTAAACCGCCTGAACTCCACCGTGCAGGCCCTGGCTGCCCGTGAAGAGGGCGAGACCACAAACCTTATCTGCCAGCAACTTTACGATCTGGCCCGCATGGCCGCACGGCCCCTGGAGCCGGAAGAGGTGTCCACGTTCTTAACCCGGAGCCAGAAGCTCTTGAACATGGTCGCCGGGAAGTAAGATAGACGAGACCGGGGCGGGGATGAGGATAAGGCCGGGGGCACTGCCCCCCGCACCCCTGCCAAAGGGATATATCCCTTTGGAAACCCATTTTTAAAATAAAAGCACGCCTCTTGATAACAACTCATCAAGAGGCGTGCTTCATGTGCGTTCTTATATCTGACTTTTTTGCATAAACGAATAAATTCACTGAAGGTCAAAATATCTCATTTTTGTATCTACTCATTTCGAGAAAAAGTTATTTTTTTGTAATCTTCCAATGAACCAGAATAATTCCCTTTTTGGATTGCCATAGATAGTTGTATTTGCTTATCAGAATCATTCATAAAAGGGGTCACCCTTGGATCGTGTAAAATTTCAATTGACACCTCTTTCCCAAGCAATTTTGAATAGTCATCTAGCATGCTATTCAAAATGAGATTGAAAACTTCATTCTTCTTGATGCATGTAAATATAGCGATATTAAACAGCAGACATCATATTTTGTAGGCAAGACAATTTTAATAGGGTTGAATGTTAAATCCCAACTTATATATTGCTTGAGGTGATCTGGAATCTGCTTTTCGTACTTCTCTTTATCCGCAACGAAAAGAGATTGTGGGTTATTAAATGACCAATTTCTTACATCTAGCAGTTCCCTTATCTCTTTCGCCACATTATCTGCAAGAGGGAATAGCAAAGGAACTGCTTTATGCTTTTCTGCTATTTTCCTAAACATATTGTATGATATCGAAGAATCTTGCATGTCTGCAATGTACTTCATCAAATCTGATGATACATCATGTAGCCTTCTATGAAAAGAATGGTACACTTCAGCAGAAACAAATGATGCTGTCGATTTTTTATCTGTTTTTAAGAACGGTGCAATTTCTATTTCCAATTCAGAAGTATATTCTTTATATTGTTCTAACGATGAAACCACCTGAATAATTAATCGGAATAGCACATATATGAAATCTTCCTTTTTTTCGAATGTAAGAAGCTTATACTTTTTCTTATTACTCATCAGCAACACTCCATATCTATATAGCAGCTATTATGGGACGACATCGGACACACAATGCTTCTCGTCCCATAGCGCAAACTATAACCCTAACCTTTACTGGTTTATCAAGCAACTTATAGGCATATGCTCCGATGCCACTTTCTTTTTCCCTAATAGGGTGAAAAAGTAAATTGCCCCATATCACAGGCCAGTTATTAGTAGCTATATACAACAATGTCTGCAATACGCCATCATTATTATTAATAGCAAAGTAAATTTCTACCTCTTGACTTGTTATTCCTTCTTTGATTCACCCCGCCAAAACTCTGGTATCTACCCAATATATATTTTTCAAACCACTCCGAAAGAGAGGCTGAAATCATGTACACAATGTATAAACTGGGTGGATACTTAGGTATTCTGACCACCGTATTCTTAGGTCTAGCGCTGCTCAACTACATTCTGAAATGGGTCAATAAGCGCTTTATCAGCAAGCTCCCCAAGACATCAAAGTTCAAAGCTGTCTATATCAAAGTCATGAAATTTGTGGTTCAAAATCACCGTTGGTTTGGACTGGGCGCAACCGTTTCAATGCTTGCTCACTTGATCCTGCAAATCACGTATGCATGGGTATCCACAACCGGGTTAATCGCCGCTGCTATGCTGGTGATCAATGGGATGGTTGGCGCATGGATGCACTTTAAGCAAAAGGGCAAGCGTGGTCCGCTGCTGATAGTGCACCGGGCCATGGGCGTGCTGCTGATCGCAGCAATTGCAGTACACCTGATTACAAGGCTATAAAAGTTTTGAAGTTTTCTCTTTCTACCTTTCCACTTTCTGCAAGTATTGAAAAAGCCCTTTGGATGCGCCTGCCGGCGCATCCAAAGGGCTTTTATCTGATCCAGGTCAATCTCATTGCAATCGCTGCGGCATAAATAACAGCTAACGCCAGCATGGTACGTAAATCTCAAAACCCCTCTTACACCCGTTCCCCATCCTGACTCCACGAATCCAGCTTTCGCATGACTTCGGCATGGGTTGCATAGCTGATATCAGGCAGCTTCCCGCCAAAGGCTTTTTCCGCTTCCGCAAAGCCCCTATCAATCGCTTTCTTTAGCGTTTCAATCTTTGAAGGGTCATTGCCTGAAACGGCAATCACGAAACTCACAATCCTGTCGCTGACAGCCTTTACGCCGAACTCCCCGTCTTCCAAAATGGAAAGAGCAGCTTCCTCAGCAGGTTTCAGTTCAACGCTTTCAGGGCGCTGCTTGCCCGCAGCCTTCCCCGCCGCCTCATTTTGCTTGAGCAGCATTTGCCGAACCAGTTCCCGCAGGCTTTCCGTTGCTTTGTCTGCCTCCGCCTTCAACGCCTCTATTTCGGTGGCGTTCAGACCTTTGGTTCTTGGCCTTGTATACAGTGCGGACGGGGTTTGAGCAGAACCAAGCGCTACCGTGTCTATATTTTTCTTTGCCTGTTCCGTTTCTGATGGCAGTGGTGCCGCCTTATCCTTTGCCTGTACATTCCCATTTCTTATAGTGCTTGCCGCCTGCTGGTTTGCCTTGATTTCGCCGATCATGCTCTTCCCCTCCCGCCGATTCGATATATGAATACGATATTTATACCCACATTCTATATATCGCTAACATGATGCAAATATAAAGCGCATCAATTCCAGGGGCCTTTGTACCGCATCAAAACCTTCTATGCTTTCCCTTGGTATTGGATGATGGTTGGTATACCATTTGGTCTGCACGGCATGAAGGCCGACCTCCCGTGCGCCTGCCAGCTCGTTGCTGCCGCCGTCGCCCACAAATAGACACTGTGCCGGATTTAACTGCAACTGCTCAAGAACCTTTTTATAGATCATAGGGTTAGGCTTTGACAAGCCTGCCTCGTAAGAAAGCACAATGGTATCAAAAAAAGAGCCAAGATGGCTCTGGCGTATGGCTGTAACCTCTTCCGATGAGCAGTTGCTAAGCATTGCCAAACGAATTCTCTTTGATTTCAAGCTTTGCAATAGCGTCATAATATCAGAATCGATGCAATCAAAGCACGCGGCCTTTGTCGCCATGCGCTTGCCGATCATCTGGTCCAGCGTTTGTTTGGAAAGTGAAACGCCGCATTTTAAGCAGACATATTCAATGGAGTCTTCGAAACTGACAGTGCCATGATATCTGCCGTACTCGTTCTCCTCCCAATACTGATTAAATAGATCATAATCAAGGCAAAGGTCCTCGCTCATCTTGCGCTTGGTGTATTTTTCATGGCCCCATTCCGTGATAAGCGTCTCGAACAAATCGAAGATAACGGCCTGAATCATCTTTCATTCCTCCTTTGTATACGATTATTTCGATATATCTTCATATAAAAGTCCTTACTTACCATCTGCCATTATCCCAAATTCAATCAATGACTATTTCATACACGCAATGCGTGCCGCCCCGCAGCACCGATTCTATCACCCTGGCCCTTACCGGTTTTTCAAGCACCTTGGAAAACATGCGCTCCGCAAAGCCTTCCGAGCAATTGCACAGGTTTGGGGTTTTCACTGCGGCTGCTTTCACCAGTGGGCATACGCATTCCGGCTTGTTTTCGTCAGCGATCATGCGCTTTCCGTCAGGGTCCATGGTCACAATCCACCCCCATGTTTCCTGCAAAAAATCACAAAAGGCTTGCGGCTGGCCGATATAGGGCTTTAGTATTTCATCCATATGCACCGCATCATAATGGGTCTGGCTGCAGCTTTTGATGGCCTCTTCCATAGGGATAGCAGGATCTTGATGGTATACGGTCAGAAGCTTATTCACCCAGGAACAAACTAGGCCAACTTCTCCATTTTCACATAATGCCCCCGCTTGCTGGCAATGCACTGTGCAGCCCATATATACCCTCTCCTTGCAATGGTACCAACGATTTTATCATGTTAATTGTATACTATCACAACAGGAAGTAAAAACCAATATGGGATGGCTGGCTAAGAATCAACAAATACACTTATGCTGTTCAACTGTTTAAAGCATTTCGTCCAAGATGCCGTTATCTGCTTAGCGATACATCAATGGAGACGGAGGATCATTCCCCCGTCTCCCGATCTTTTGTATAAACTTTTTCTCTTGCTTACTTGGCTGCCTTGGAATCCATGAACTCGAAGCAGCGCTGAATATCAGCCATCTTCTCTTTCACCACATCATCATAGCCGTAGCTCTTGCAGGTGGTGACCATTTCTTTCCACAGGGATTCGAATTCTTCCGGTGTTGCAGCATAGACGCACTTCCAGCTGTACTGCTTCATTACCGGCGCGAACAGGCCGCGGGCGCTCTTGGTGGCTTCGCTTGCTTCAGCTTTCACAAAGCTGTTGGCGGCAGCGGGCACAACAGAGACTTTGCCAGTCTGCTTGTAGAGATCAACGCCGCTCTTGGCGCCATCCGCATACTCGCTGGACCATGCCTTGCTCAGGTTGGTGGCATAACGCTCTGCATAGCCCGGCCATCCTTTGTAGGAGAAGCTGTAGGTCTTGCCGGGGATGTATTGTTCAAGCACAAGGGTGGCGTTGTTGAACTTGTTCTCGCCATCTTCAAAGGTGCCGCCGCCGTATTCAGCGGGCATTTCGGTTTCTTTTTTGAACTCCTGGCACTTCCAGCCAAATTCTGTCATCTCAGGGATGCCTTCGGCATTGTAATCCCAGGTCAGTCCCTTGGGGCCATACTGTCCAACGATGATGCCTTCTTCGCTGGAGAGCCAGTCAAGAATCTCCAAGGCGCGCTCAGGATACTTGCTGTTTGCGCCCAGCAGCCAGGGCCAGTTGCCGCCTTCGGTAGACAGGGTATCCATCGCGGGAGCGCTGTCACCGATTTGGAAAGTGGTATAGCCGATGTTGTTGGCAGCCTTTTCAGCGCCGTTGTACTGGTTGATGATCCAGCCCCATAAAGCCATCAGGTAACGGCCGTTGGCCAGCTTCTGGGTATAGGCATCAAAGTTCTGGCTGACAGACTCGGGGTCAAACAAGCCCAAACGGTAGAGTTCATTGTTAACCTTCAGGGCGCGGTAGTAGAGGCTGTTTTCCGCCAGGGGGTCAACGATGTCACGGGTTGCGTAGTTTACGCCCATGAAGTCAAACTCTTTGTAGCCGTAGAAGGTCATCAGATCCCAGGTGAACTTCATCACGCAGTCTTCCCAATCCGGGAAACCGCCGTACGCGTACACCTTTTCGCCATCTTCGGTGGTGGGAATCGCTTCCTGCAGAGCCTTTAAGAAGGCGGGCAGGTCTTCCAGGGTTTTCAGCTCGGGCTTGCCGGCTCTTTCCCAGGCGTCAAAGCGAATCTGCAGCGCGTAGGTAGGATCCTGGATTTCCTGCCAGGTGTCAGGCTGGAGAGCGATGTTGTGGCCGAAGCCCCAAATGCCATCCACACCGCGGACTTCCTTAACATAGGCGCTAACCTTCGCCATGGAATCCTTCAGATAGGTGTTGATATTGGTGTAGGGTGCCAGGTCCAGCTCGCTCCAGTCTAGCAGCAGGCCGGCGTCATACGCCTTGAGGAACTGATTGTCCAAGTCGCCAAGGACGATTATGTCGCCCAACTCACCGGCCGCCAAGGCAGCGTTGAATGCGCCTTCATTGCTGACTTCACGCACGAAGTTCAGCGTCACGTTAAAGCGGTCTTTGATTTCCTTGGCAAACCAGCCGATTTGTTCGCCGGAGAAGTTTGCAAGTCCGTTATAAACGGTTAGGGTGATGGGCTCGCGGTAGTTCTCAGCCATTG
Source organism: Bacillota bacterium (assembly GCA_023398575.1). Classification (GTDB taxonomy): domain Bacteria; phylum Bacillota; class Clostridia; order Christensenellales; family Aristaeellaceae; genus JAEWAH01. The sequence continues at coordinate 32,143 of JAEWSC010000072.1, forward strand.
CCATGGACGGCGCAAGCGCGACGAACATGGTTAGGCACAGAAGCATCGCCAACAGTTTCTTCATGGTACCTACCTCCTTAAAATATATCTTACCCGCTTCATACGGGGAAAGATCAACCCTTAACGGCGCCTATCATGATGCCCTTGACAAAATACCGCTGGAAGAAGGGATATACCAGCAGAATTGGGAAGACAACGACCATGGCGACCGTCATCTGTACAGACAACGCTGTTTGCTTAATGGCTAAGTTGGCGACAGCACCCACATTCTGCGTTGTACGCACCAGCGCCGCCAAGCTTTGTGCCTCGTGCTGGTATTTGTACAAAAGATATTGCAGTGTGTAGAATTTGCCGCCGGGCATAAGCATCATGGTATCGGTAAAACTATTCCATTGGCCCACCGCGCTAAAGATACACAGTGTGGCCAAAATGGGCATGATCAGCGGAACAATAACGCTGGCAAACAAGCGAATATACCCCGCGCCATCAAGCATGGCGCTTTCCTCCAGGCTGGTTGGAAGGCCCTCAATGAATGTTTTGACAAGAATCACATTGTAGGGCGATACCAGGCCAGGTATGACATAAACCCAGAAATTGTCCAAAAAACCCAGGGACTTTAAGTTCATGTACCAAGGAATCAGGCCGGCGCTGAAATACATGGTAACGATAATCAGCCGGTACCAGAGCGTGCGCAGCCACATCTCCCTTTTGGTAACCAGGTATCCTAAAAACGCGCAACCCGTAACGGTCCACAACGTTCCAAGCGCTGTACGGGATACACTGACCAGCAGCCCGTCCGCTATGCCGTTGAGTTTGAAGACCTGCACATAGTTCTCCAAATGAACATCCTGCGGAAACAGCTGTATACGCCCCAACCGCACCATTTCGTTAGAGGAAATGGTGTTGATAAACAAATAGTAGAACGGAAAAATGCAGGCAACGGTAATCAATATCAGCAGCGCATAGTTAAAAATATTAAACGCGATATCCCATTTGCTGAGCCTGACCTTGTTGCGGTTGCGCCGGGGCAAAATCTGTACGCTCATATCCGCACCTCCTTACACGATAGATTCGCCGCGCAGCATTTTGGAGGCGAAGTTGGCCGCGAACAAAAGCGTTACGCTAAACAACGTTTTGAGTATGCCTATGGCCGTACCAAAGGAATACATGTTGCTGCTGGTGGATGCGATGGTAATGTTGTAAATGTACAGGTCTAGCACCTCAATCACGTTCTTGTTCATACTGTTTTGGAAGACAAGGTACTGCTCCATGCCGTTATTGACAATGTTGGAGATGGAAAGGAGCAGCAGCACAAAGAATGTAGGCAAAAGACCTGGTAGTGTAATATGAACCATTTGCCTAAACCGGCCGGCACCATCTACACGGGCCGCCTCATACAACTCCTGGTCGATGCCGGCAATGGCCGCAAGATACATGATTGAACCCCAACCGAGCCCCTTCCAGGTGCTCCATGCCCACATCTTAATCCAAATATTTTCTGAGCTGTTCAGCCAGGCCACCGGTTCGGTGATCGCCCCGACATTCAGCATGAATTTGCTGTAGATACCCGTATCCATGGCGAACATTGCCAGGGCAAAGCTGAACACCAGCGTCCAGGAAATAAAGTTTGGCAGTGTGGTGAAAATTTGCACGAATTTCTTGAAGCGTGTGCGGGTGACCTCATTGAGCAGAATCGCAAAGACCATCGGCATCCAGCTTGTTGCAATGCCAAGCCCGCTCATGGCAAAGGTGTTGGACATAACGCGGGCAATATTATTGCGGTGGCCAGGGTTGGTCAAAAGCTCGACAAACCACTTGAAACCCACAAATTCCTGCTGGTCCAGGGGCAGCTCAAACTTGAAATTGTAGAAAGCATAGCTCCAGCCATACAGCGGCATATAGCTGAAAAGCAGCACGGCTACCAGGAAGGGCAGCATCATCAAAAAGAGCTTATACTTTTTGGGCAGCTCCTCTTTATCCATGAAGCCAGCAAAAAATGCTGAAAACACGTTGGTGCCCATGGCAATGAATGTTGGCCCCAACGCTGCGATTTGCCCGATATCCTTGGGAATCAACCCCCTGGCAATAATCGCTGACACCGCCTGCATCGCAGCCCCAGACAGAAGAACTGCAATAACAATCTTCTTTTGCCGCCCGGATCGTATCATCAAGCATAGACCAGCCAAAGAAAGGATCATGGGTACAGCAGTAAACACTGCCAGCTTGTTCAAGCTGCTGCTAACCAAAGCCTGCAAACCCTCACGGGTATATCCGTTAGTCGCGGCCTCCTGTGTGTACAGCGCACGGCCTCTGGTGTTGACAGGATTTATGATTTGATCAGGCCTGGCAAGCATCATTAATTCTAAACCGGTTAATGGGCGAGCCACAGCGGGATTATTGACGATAACTTTTCCCGGTGCGTATAGACTGACTTGATACACGGGAAAAAACAGGATCATGACCGATGACAGCGCAAGAATCATGCTGACAGCCAGCATTTTTTTCTTTTGCGGAACCGGATTTACAAAATAAGGCTCATTAGCGCGGCGTATGCCTAGTATTGCACAAGCAGACGATGCGCCTGCCACACCAGTCATCAAAAGCGGAAACAGTGAATAGCCACCCATGCCTAGGAACATTAATTGATACGTCGCGCTTCTGAATTGGTAATTGCTGTCTACCGCCAGGGTAGAAATAGTCTCCATCAAAAGCATGACTGCAGCAACCAGTATTATACAAGCCGGTATCCACCTGTCCACCTTTTTCATGAAGCTCAATGCTGCGCCAACGAAGAGCAACGCACAGGCAATCAGCGCAATCATGCGTATGCTGCCATCATTTTTCGGTATCATAAACAGATTTGTGATGTCCTTGCCGCTACCGCTGAGCATCGCAAGGCCGGACATTATATCGCCGGAGATTGCGTTTGAAAAGACTGCCTTCTCTTCTGCGATATCCTTGAGCATGGGTTCCTTTCCCATGATCCACTGGATACCGGTCAGGGACCGGGACGCCAATGTATCCTCCGCAGGAGTTGCAAAGGTGCCGGGTGCCACAAAGGTGGTAGCAAAGGGCAGCAGAACCATCAGCAAAGCAGCAAGCCCCAGAAATCCGGAGATGACCCGCCATTTTCGATCCCCAACTGGCAGGGGGGTGTACTCTCTCAATTGCAAAATATCAAACACCAGCAAAATTGCAGAAATTGCAAACGCAAGCCATACATACCATTTTGATGTCAGCATAACGCTATAGAGCATGCTGCTGTCTATTTGCTGCGTATAAAAAACAAAAAGCAGCATGCTGAGCATACCTACCACTCCAGCAAAAACCGATGTGTAAGCGGCTGCTCTTAGCTTGAAAATGGCCAACAATCCACCAGCAAGGGTAAGTATCACGCCAGCCGCCAGCAAACCTTCACGGAAACTCACAGCGGACAGCGACGGCATTGTATCAAGCGGCAAGATATTTGTTCCATGCAACATAAGAGCAAGGCCGGAAACCTCTTGGGGAAAAGCTGAAGCCACCTCAGATGGCAGATCCTTATGGGGGTAAAACGAATAAAAGGGCATCAGTAAGCTGCCTGCCATCAACACCAGCAATAGAATAATGATGACCCGTTTCTTCACGTTTGCTCCTTCCGGCGCTTCCCATCATGGCTGCACCTTACCGATATAATATATAAGGAAACTCTGTCTGCAAAGAAGTGATCTGCTTGTCACATACTGCGCGGTGCTTTTTCTGAATGCACAACATTTCATCTCGTTTTCGAAACCTATACCACCCAATTAAGCGCTTACATTGACAAGATTTTGACCCAAACTAAAATATGGCAAATTATGCATTGCTAAACCGTTTTCGTTTCAAAGAACACAAAAGCTGCTCAATGAAACTGATAAACGTTTCGACCTTTTCAGCAAAGCACATTATTTCTGCGCGTACAATACCTAACATGTAAAATCATACACGAATATTTTAGTTTCTGTCAATATCCTTTTATGAATTTTGTTTATACTGCCAGATTGGGTTCATAACGCTGTAAACACAATTTTTTGCTATACTCATACCATATTGCTTAAAGCGTTCATAGATGCGAATCGTTTTCGAGAACTTCTGTCAATCAGCCTGAAAATACAGCTGAACTACTTTCATAATTTAGCCTTTGCTATTTCTGCTGCTTGACGTACAAGCCAATCCATGCTATCACTAATGATATGCCGAATATCCGGCCATACTTTAAGAAAACGTGGGAAGTGCCTATGAAACAAAAAATTTTGACCCTGCTTACCGAGGAAGATGCATTGCTGGCGCCGGAAGAAATCGCCGGCCGGCTGAACATACCAGAGGAAGAATTGTACGCAGAATTGGACGAGCTGGTACATGAAGGCAATCTGATCATGACCAAGAAGGGGCGGTACGGCACACCCGAAGCCTTGGGGCTTATACGTGCCCGCGCCTCTATTACGCGTACCGGCACAGTGACGGCAAGGCCGATGGGCGGCGGCGATATCATGAAGATAAAGGCTCACGCAAGGTTCCGCTGCCTGCCAGATGACATGATTTTGATAAGACCACAGGAGTATGACAGCACCGGCACCAGGTGGTGCAGCCTGCATTCCATTGTAAAGCGTGCCCACGAGACCTTCAGTGCCATTTTGCGCGAAGGCGACAATACTAACCCTTATGACAGGCTTCGTCATACAAGCAAGCCGAAAAAGCGCTCAAGTGAACCGGGTAAGCCGTATCTATTTGCAAAACCCTACGATAATCGCATTGCATATTCCGTGAAGGTAGATGCCACTGATGTAAAAGGCGCGCAGCCAGGAGACATGGTGGTACTGAAGACCATTGCCTGGCCCGAATTCGATAAGCCGCTTTTGGCAAAGGTGCTTCGGGTTATGGGCGCAGCGGAGCTCTTGCCGGTACAGTTAAAAGCCATTGCGGAGGACCACGGCTTTGCAAGCGTCTTTCCGGAGGAAGCAGAACGGTTGGCGGAAGGGTACCCTAAGGAGGTCGGTCCGCAAGAGATTGCAGGCCGCCGGGATTTACGCAGCCTCGAACTATTTACCATTGATGGCGAAGATGCCAAGGATTTTGATGATGCGGTTTCGCTGAGTGCAATGGAGGACGGCTGCTGGCAGTTAGGTGTACACATCGCTGACGTATCACAATATGTGCCAGTCGGCCATCCGCTGGATGTGGAAGCGCTTCATCGCGCGACTTCGCTGTACCTGCCGGGGTTCACGTTGCCCATGCTGCCCCATGCCCTATCGGACCATCTATGCTCCTTAAAACCCAATGTTGACCGCCTGGCCATGAGCCTGTTGATGAAAGTGAAAAACGGCCGGATCATCGATCACGAGCTGTTTCCCTCCGTCATTCACTCCAAGGCGCGGCTTACCTATACAGCTGTCAACTTATTGTTTGATGAAAAGGAAAACAATGTGCCAATTGAGCTGCACAGCACACTCAAACAAATGCTTGAAGTAGCAAAGGAATTGCGAAGAAACCGTACGCTGCGCGGCAGTATCGACTTTGATTTGAAGGAAACCGGCTTCACTTTGGATAAGGATAATATCCCCCTGGATGTGCATCCCAGAGAGCGGGGCGAGGCAGAAAAGCTGATTGAAGACTTTATGCTGGCTGCCAATGAGACCGTAGCCGAATTGGCCAGACATGCCGATCTGCCGTTTTTATACCGTGTGCATGACAAACCTGATCCCATGAAGCTGCATGCGCTGGAGCTGTTTTTGAGCAGCCTGAATGTAAGCGCACATATCGGCCCGGAACCACACCCCGGCGTTTTGCAGGAGCTTTTGAATAAGACTGCCACCCTGCCCCATGCCGCAATTATTAGAAGTGTGATGATCCGCTCCCTAAAACGCGCCATGTATGACGATAAGCCTGAAGGCCACTATGCCCTGGCTGCGAGGGATTACTGCCACTTTACTTCCCCCATTCGCCGGTATCCTGACCTTGTGGTACACCGCATGCTGAAGCTATTACTCGCCGGACGGCAAAATGAAAAGCACCCGCAAACAGGGAGTATGGCAGAACTGGCGGACCAATGCTCCCGCCAGGAATATGCCGCCACCCTGGCTGAGCGGGAGGGTGATGATCTGCTAAAAGCCCACTATATGGCCGGCCATATTGGCGAAGAATATGAGGGCATTGTATCCGGCGTAACGAGCTGGGGTTTTTATGTCACGCTGGATAATACTGTGGAAGGCCTTGTTCACATTTCTACCATGGATGACTACTATGAATACGACGCTACCCGCTATATGCTGATCGGCTCCCGTACCAACCGTGTGATTCGGCTGGGTGATGCTGCGCGTGTAAGGGTTGCAAGGGCTGATGTGCAGAACCGGCAAGTGGATTTTGAACTGACAGGCCTGATGAGAAAAGGCGGGAAAGATAAAGAAGCTATAGCACCTCAAACACGATGAGAACAGGAAGCCAGATGCTAAACTGTACCCTGAAAGTGAAACCGGCTCGGACATGGCTTACTCCATATCCGGGCCGGCTTTTTCTTTTGTAAAAACTGTAAACTCTTTTTTTTAGGTCTTACTTCACTTGCATGATCTTCTGCTGACTATCGGAAAGATAAGCATTCTCTAACAGCTCGGTCAGTGCAATGGCTTTGTCCAGACCAAATGGGCTGGCCGTATCCTTTTCAATGCTATCCAGCCACTGGCGGATGGCAGAGGGCTGCTGCTCCGGCAGCTTGTCGGGGTAGAACCAACCGTCTTTTACTTGGCTGGTGCGCATTTTGATCTTGCCTTCTACCTGGACAATGGCACCCAGAGAGCCAAGTAGCTCAAAGCTTTCGCCTTGGTGCGGTGCGATGAAGGAGGTTTCCAGCACGGCAATGGCCTTGTTTTCAAACTCCACCACGGATACCGCGTTGTCATCCACACCACCAGGCGCGCAGGTGTTGTTGAAGATCGAGGTGATGCGAGCAGGTTTGCCCAGCAGGTAAGAAGCCATGTACATGGGATGGCATCCCAGGTCCATCATTGCTCCGCCGCCAGCCTTTTGCGCATCGTACCAGTAGTCCGGCAGCCATGCGCGGGAAGCGCCATCATGGGCTACACGCATGCGCATAAAGTGAATATTCCCTAGCAGACCGTCATCAATGGCCTGACGGCACAACTGCGCCAGCGGCCAGGTGAGCCGCGGGAAGGAGATGCAAAACTTCACGCCGCTTTCTTCAACCGCTTTGGCAATCTCCTTGCAGTCGGCAACGGTTGTAGCCAAGGCCTTTTCGGTAAAGATGTGTTTCTTCGCCTTGGCCGCCTTCAGCATCACATACTTGTGATCCGTGGTGGGCGTATCCACGATGACTGCGTCCACATCAGCGCGGGCCAGGGCTTTATCCAAATCGGGTTCAAATGCCGCGCCAAGCTCCTGTGCCCAGGCTTCACCGCGTTTTGCATCCTCGTCCCAAACACAGGTGATTTTCGCGTCCGGCTGAGCCTGAACGACTTTGGCATAGTCCCTGGCGTGCACATGCCATTTGGACAACATCAATACATTGATCATGGGTATCTCCTGTTTCACTGTCTCCCTTATTCCAGGGAACGCAGGTATTTGATGCAGATGCCGGTCTCGGTCAGACCATCGGGCGTCAACGTTTCACTTTCCACCACCATAGGTATGTTCAGCGCTTTCGCCGCATCGTACACAGCCTTCACCGGCGCGGTGCCCTGGCCCAAAGGCATGCCCTTGCGATCCGCAAACCCGTCCTTGATATGGATCACGGGAATCCTACCGGCAAAGCGCTTGAGTACTGCCACCGGGTCAATGCCGGCCGCATAGGCCCAGAAGGTGTCGATTTCCAGCTCCAGATTTGTGCGGTAATAGAGCTGTTCTATGGACACAGATCCATCATCATTGGGCTTGAATTCCATGTCATGGTTGTGATACCCCAGACGAATGCCTTCCTTTTCAAAGCGGGGCTGCAGCACAGCCATATCCGCGATGAAGGCATCAATCTTTTCCTGGGTGTTTAGTTCCGTGTAAGGAACATAAATCTTCGTATTGCCGATGGCCTTATGGTAAGCAATGGTCTCTTCCGTTTTTTCCTTCAACTCCGCAAGGCCGGTATGGGTGCCGGAAACACGAAGGCCTGCCTCGCCCAGCATTGAAGAGATTTCCGCAGCGCTAAACCCAAAGAAACCAGCAAACTCCACAAAGGAATAGCCCTGCTTAGCGATGCTCAAAAGCGCGCCGCGCATGTCCGTCTGCGTGATATCCCGCACACTGTACAGCTGTACACCGTATTCCATAAAAGCGCCCCCTTACTTGTTGAAGTACACGGGTTCGCCCGTCTTGGCGGAGGTGTAGATAGCTTCCAGTAATTCGGAAACAACACAGGCCTGTTCCGGCATCACGACAGGATCGGTATCATTTTCCACCGCGTCGATCCAGCGGCGGGCTTCGGTGATGGCCGGGGTTTCCTTGACTCCATCGTAGAAGGCTACGCCACCAGCGGATACGTCGGGCTTTACCTCAACCAAGCGGCCGAACTCACCCTTGTTGATGGATATCCCGTTCTTGATCTGAGCGCCGGCCTTGGAGCCGCACAGCTGCAGACTGCCTTCCTGAATGGGCTCAATGGTGTTCAGCGCCCAGGTTGCCTCCAAGGTGATGGTGGCGCCGTCTTCCATGACGATAAAACCGAAGGCGCTGTCTTCCATGGTGTGGTCGCAAGCCCCCCAGGGATTGCCGCAGCTGGGGTCTTCCAGCTTCTTATACTTGGTGCCCACTACCATACGGGGCTTGTAGTTGTTCATGAGGTACAGCGTCAAATCCAACGAATGGGTGCCGATGTCGATCAGCGGACCGCCGCCCTGCTCGTACTCATTGAGGAACACGCCCCAGTTGGGAGTGCCGCGGCGGCGGATGGCAAAGGCCTTGGCATAATAAACATCGCCCAAGTCGCCACGCTCGATGACGCTCTTCAAATAATTGCTTTCGGGCTTGTGGCGGTGCTGGTAACCGACAGTGAGCTTTTTGCCGGTCTCTTTTGCCGCCTCCACCATGCGGCGGGCATCGGCAGCCGTCTTAGCCATGGGCTTTTCGCACATGACATGCTTGCCGGCATGCAGAGAATCAATGCTGATATCGGCATGGGAGCGGTTGGGGGTGCAGACATGCACAACATCAATGGATGCATCCTTAAGCAGCTCTTTATAATCGGTGTACACCTTGGCGTCGGGTGTGCCGTATTCCTTGGCAGCCTGTTCCGCCTTTTCCGGAATGATATCGCAGAAAGCCACCATATCCACGCGGTTCAAAGCCTTCAAAGAAGGCATGTGTTTTCCGTTGGCGATGCCGCCGCAGCCAATGATACCAATGCGAAGCCGTTTGCTCATATTATTTTCCTCCTTGTACGATGTAGAATCAGTATAGCATTCATTGGATGCAGATGATATAATGCTTTTGAACCAAAATATCATTTTTTTGCAGGCGATGAAAATGACACGTTATTACCGGGAAGAGCGGGTCCCCCGCGGAAATATACGCTACACCTACGATTGCAGTGTGCAAAAGATGGTTGGAAAAGCCTCCGTCGTAGAGCCGCACATCCATGAATTTTACGAAATTTTATATTGCCAGTCAGGCGCATATACGCTGATGGTCAATGAAAAACCATATGAACTCAGGCCTGGAGATATGGCCATTGTCGACCCTATGGAGATACATAGCACCAGGGCATTGTATAATGGCTTGAACCAGTATCTTGTGATCAAGTTCATACCGGAGGTCTTGTATTCGCAAGAGCAGTTGGTGTATGAACTGAAATATTTTATGCCCTATATCAAAGGAAGCGGCGTCCATCAAAAGGTATTTCCAGCTGAGCTTACCAAAGCCGCCGCAGTCGGCGATATGCTGCAAGAAATTGTGGATGAATTTTTGCGGCGTGACTTTGGCTTTGAAATCGCACTGAGAGCCAATATCAGCCGGCTGTTTTTATGGGTATTGCGCTGCTGGCATGCTCTTCGAAAAGACGACGTTCCGGATGACGCAACGCTGGCCCAATTGAACAAAGCACTGGAGTTTATTGATGCGAACTATGCCCAGAGTATCCGCATGGCCGATGCAGCGCAATACGCCAATATGTCCTATACTGTTTTTTCCCGTTTTTTTTCAAAATACTTGGGACAGGGCTTTTCAGAATACCTACTTCTAACGCGTCTGAAAAAAGCCGCGGTTCTCCTGGCGGAAACAGATAAGTCCATCACCGATGTGGCGATGGACACAGGTTTTTCAACTACCAGCTATTTTATACAGCGGTTCCGCGAATACCAGGGAATGACCCCCATGCGCTTTCGTAAGTGGTTTGGCGCGACGCAGTAATGGGCATCCCCCACAAGAAAGCAAGCATGCAACCTAAACGGTCGCATGCTTGCTCTCTTAATAGGATTATCAAGGGATGATACGCCGTGGACGATATCTTCCTGCTATATGAACAAATTTACATTCGATTCCTCAGCATCGCCAAGGTATGCCCCAACACCGGCCAACTCTACGCCGTCTAGCAGTTCTTCCTTGCGAATGCCCATCACATCCATACTCATGGTACAGGCCACCAGCTTGATGCCGCTTGCCATGGCCTTTTTCATCAATTCTTGCAAGGAATCCACATTCTTTTGCCGCATGACCATTTTCATCATGGCGGTGCCCATGCCACCCATATTCATTTTGGACAGCTTCAATTTATCCACGCCTCTTGGCATCATGCCGCCAAACATAGCTTCAATCAAAGACTTTTTCACCTTTTGCTTATTGCCCCTGCGCAGCGCGTTCAGACCCCAGAAGGTAAAGAACATGGTTACCGGGCGACCCATGGCAGCCGCGCCATTAGCAATTATAAACGATGCCAGCACCTTGTCCAGATCGCCGCTGAAGACAATAATCGTCTTGCCGTCCGCCTTGGGAATATCAGTTACAACAGGTGCCGCAGATCCTTTTTTGACAAGTGCCACGTATTCTTCCCCACGACGCGTGTTTGCAACCAAGGTATTGCCCGTACGACGGCACCAGGATACAATATCCTTGGCAAAACCGGGGTCGTTTGCGGAAACCTCGATAACATCGCCGTCCTTCAGGCTCTTCATGGTCTCATACACCTTCATGATAGGGCCTGGACATTGCAAGCCGGAGCAATCCAGCCGCATGGACGCAACAGCCACATCCTTTATCTCCTGATGACCAGAATCAGAAACAGCGGTATTGTTTGCCATATGAGTCGGCTCCTTCTGTTCATAGTGTGTGGCAAGGTAGAATTTGGTACCGCCAGGATACACCTTTACATTGGTAAAGCCGTGCTCCATCAGGATGCGGGCGGCGTTATAGGCGCGCACGCCGATAGCGCAGAAAACAATGATTTCCATCGCTTTGTTTATTTCATTGATCCGGCTGCGCAGCTGGCCCAGCGGAATATGCTTGGAATCCGGCACCTCATACACCATGCGTTCGGATTCTTCACGCACATCCAGCACAGTCTGGCTGCCTGTATCTCCCTTTTCCAATGCATCCCACTCTGCCAGAACAGCCCTGCCGGATAAAATGTTCTCTGCCACAAAACCGGCCATATTCACCGGGTCCTTGGCTGAGGAATAAGGCGGTGCGTATGCCAGCTCCAGTTCCTTCAAATCCAACACGGAAGCATGCAGGCGCATGGCAGTGGCAATCACATCGATGCGTTTATCTACCCCATCCCGGCCCACGATCTGTGCGCCGAGTATACGACGTCCGTTTTTGGAAAACAGAAGCTTCATTGTCAGCGGCAAAGCACCAGGATAATACCCAGCGTGGGAATTTTGGGTGATGATCAGCGTTTCATAATCCTGCCCCTTTACCAACCCTTGCTTTTTGAGTGCTTTTTCATTGGCACCGGTAGAGGCCGCCGTCAGATCAAACACCTTGGCAATAGCGGTACCTTGGGTACCTTTGTAGGTGGAGGCAATACCGGTGATGTTATCCGCCGCAATGCGCCCCTGGCGGTTGGCAGGGCCGGCCAGGGGGATCATGGTTCTGCCGCTGCTGATAAAGTCCTCTACCTCTACCGCATCGCCCACGGCAAAGATATCAGGGTCCGAGGTGCGCATGTGCTCATCTGTCACAATGCCCCCGGCGGCATTTATCACAAGCCCAGCATCTTTGGCCAGCATGCCGTTTGGCCGTACACCAATAGAAAGAATGACCAGATCCGCCTTCAATTCACGGCCGCTTTTCAGTTTCACTGTAATACCGCTGACCGTATCCTCAAAAGAGGAGACACCATCGCCCAAGCACAAGGTGACGCCCATTTCAACAAGATGCTCATGCAAAAGCTGGGCCATTTCATAATCCAAAGGTGCCATTACCTGGTTAAGCATTTCGGCAATGGAAACCGTAAGCCCCGCATGATGCAGGTTCTCCGCCATTTCAAGACCAATAAAGCCGCCGCCTACTACAATAGCGGAGGTGGCATTGCTTTCTTTGATAAATTGACGAATGCGATCGGTATCAGGCACGGTCCACAAGGTCATAACGCGCTTGGAGTTGCGGCCTGGAATAGGCGGCATCAGCGGCGATGATCCAGGGGCAAGCACCAATGTATCATAGCCTTCTTCATACGTATCCCCAGACTTTAGGTTTTTGACCGTCACCGTTTTCGTATCCCGGTTGATGGCCATAACCTCCTGATTGGTTCGTACATCCATATTGAATTTGGCCTTCATGCCCGCCGGCGTCTGCAAAAGCAGTGCATCCCGCGATTTGATCACGTCACCCACGTGATACGGCAGGCCGCAGTTCGCATAGGAAATGTATTCACCCCGTTCAAAGAGAATGATCTCCGCCGTTTCATCAAGCCTGCGCAGCCGTGCCGCTGTACTAGCTCCGCCGGCCACGCCGCCCACGATCAAAACTTTTTTGCTCATAACCGCACTCCTTGATTGTTTATGATTTAACAAAACATAGGCTCACAAAATCAGAATAAGTATATGCTTATGTCGTAGCAGCATCTGTAACTTTGTCACCAAGGATACTTGCAAATATTGCTGAAAATAAAAGCGGCACCAACCTGGTGCCGCGAATTATTTATAACCAAAGCGCTTCACTCAATACAGCTTGCCCCCGTAGGTCCTCCACACAAACCATTTTCACCAACAGCCAGGCCCTTTCTTCATCAGTCATGTCCCTCATTCTGCCCGAATTCTTGGATGTCTCCACTCGCTGGGTAATTTTCTCAATGGATTCAATCTTATTTTGAGCAGAGGCAATTGCGTCCTCCCACATGACTCGCTTTTTCGAGAGTGCCGCCAGAAACCCCTTGCCGCCTAAACCGCCTGTCATGATTTTCTTTATTTCTTTTAAGGTAAAACCAAGGGCCTTTAATTCCAACAGCGCGTTTAGCGTCTGGACCTGATTGGCAGAATAGTACCGGTATCCTGATTCAGGATCAACTTTTTCAGGAATCAGGATGCCCACTTTTTCATAGATGCGGATAGCCTTTTGAGATACGTTAAAAAAAGCAGCAATCTCCCCAATTCTCATCAGCGGCTCGTCCATGCATCACCCCTCCTTTGTTATGCCCATCGTTTCCTGAACCCTTTGTACACCTGCCGTTGCGGCATTGATGTTGATGGTGCAGGTTAGCAAAGTCATCACTGCCGCCATAAGTCCGCCCCGGTATTGAAAAATAGCTGTCAAGCTGCCGAAGGTTATGCCACCGTCTCTTATTTGCGAACCACCAGTGATCAAGAGCACAAGGTAACCACCAAGGCCGAATAATGGCAAGAGTCCTGCACCAAAGGCACTGCGCCTTCGCATTCGCATATTGGCCATCCTCGTTTTCAAGCTGCTTTCTTCAAACCGCTTGAGCAAAAAAGCCTGCGCATCGTACAAGATAGCCGTATCAGCGCAGCTGATGATAGAAGTAAAATCCGCGGCATTTTCTGCCTGCGCCTGCTGGGCATAATGGCCAAGGGATACCATAGGTTTTGCTACGCAAGTCTGGTTTATATAAGCATGGGGAAGGATGAAAGCAAGAATCAATACATATACACCAGGATCAACGGTGATGAGCAGTATGGAAGAGATAAGTAGACTTAAGATGGCAACCGCCCCGTGGGCTACGTGCATTGGCTGATTGAATAGTGCACATGCCGCAGCGGTATCGGTATTCAGCCTTGTAAACCACTCTCCGCCGGAACGCGATTCAATAATGGATAGAGGTAGATGCATTAAGTGGTCAAACAGCTTTGCGCGAAGCGCCGCAGCCCATCGTACAGCAAAGCATGCATATACCCTCCATACCGTTCCATTATATAAAAAAAGAAGCATGCTGCCAATGAAAAACTGTAGGCACGTACATTGTAATCCTGCTGTATCTCCCCTTGATACAGCATCGAAGGATTGCTGCAAGAAACAGGCCTGCAGCAAGGTAAAGGCAGCATCAAAGGGACAACGGAGTATCGTTAGCACTACAAAGCGCGCAAAGCCGCCTATCAGTTGAAATACTTCCCGCAGCTTACGCATTGTGCAAACGCCCTCCATCCAGTGCATACAGTCTGTTCACGTATAACAGCGCTTCCTTTTGGTGGCTGACGCTGATCACTGTTTTGTTATGCGCTAATTGTTCAAGCCCGTGAAGCACTGCGCTTGCGGTGTCACCATCCAGCGCACTGAACGCCTCATCCAGCAAAATTACCGCCGAATCCTTCGCGATGGCTCTGGCAATGGCAATGCGCTGTGCCTGTCCACCGGACACCTTTCCGCCCCTTTCCCCCACAAAGGTGTGAAGCCCATCAGGCAGGGTTTCTATCCAATCCTTCAACTGAGCTGCTACGACTGCACGCTCAACCACTTCATCCGCAATGGGGTGACCACAGGTGATATTCTCCCGTATGCTGGCGGGAAAAAGCTGCGCCCCCTGCATGACCATGGCAACTTGCTTTCGAATCTCAACTGCCGTATGCGCACCATGTACCACCAAAGTACCGTTTTGCTTTTCGTACAAGCCGGATAGCAGCTTAAGCAGTGTGCTCTTTCCGCCTCCGCTGGTCCCAATGATACCGATATGTTCTCCCGCTGAAACGGACAAACAGATATTATGTAGCACTCTTTTCTCACCATAAGTATAAGATAGATTTTCGATACAAATGCCCATGATTATGCCCTCCTATTTTCCATGTTTACGAAGCTCTGCAGAAGCCTCGCATTAGCAGAAAAACGTCGGAACATGGCGATCCGCCCCGGCAGATTCATCAATACACCAGATACATTGCTCGACAGATTAATGAATATATACAGCGTGCCAATAGCGGTAACCCCGTCTATCACTTGCCGCCCACCCTCCAGCAACAATAATACAAGCGGGATGACGGACATGAGCCCAGACAAGGACATCAAAAGTGAGCGCCTGCGTTCCTCCTTCATTGCAGCGCCCTCCCAAGTCGCAAGAGATGCATTGTATCCCTGTCCAACAAGCGCCGTTGCCTCAAACAGCTTCATTACAGGAAACAAGGTGACGAGCGTATCGGCAAAGCCATTCATGGAAGCATTTGCCTTTTGCGTTTCCATAGCAGCATAACCAATCACTCTGCTAGAGAAAAAGGTATATACAAGAATCAGAAACGACGGTGCATTGGCAAGGATCGTTAGCTTTGGATTGAGCCATAGCATAAAGGAAAATGTGGCAATGAACTTGATAACATCCTCTACGACAGACGTAAGCTGTGTACGCAGATAGGCCGAAACATCACCGATTTCATTTTGCAATCGGGAAAGTTGCTCCCCCACATTCATTTGCTCAATCTCGGCAAGTGAAAGAGAAGCAAAATGCCTGGCATAGCCCATGCGAAGTTCATGCGTCAAAGATTCCATGGTCCAGCCTGAAAGTAGGTTTGTTGCATATGTGGACAAGGCGCACAGAACCAGAGCTGCTGCTGCCAGATATATCATATTACCCGGCATGCCAAGCCTCCCTCCCACTGCATTGATAATTTGACTTAGCTGCAGGTTCCACCACAGAGTTAGCACAACGGAAAAAGCGCTGACGATAACTGTCAGCGCGGTAAGTCTCACTCGTTTGAGTATCAGTAGTTTTATCAAGCCCATTCAACCACACTCCCAAGCACAGTGTAAACTATGCCCCAGGGACAAAGTCAACAGTAACAACTAGGCGATTTATCGTTTGTTCCATTCCAAATGACGTAAGCGGTACAGTGAGGCCGCAGAGAAGAAAATAATGAGGCCGGCAGTGACAAGAGCTGTGCGAAGAACGGCAGCATCAGGCGTAGAAGACAAGGTCTGGGCGGCTCCCATCAGCCCGGTTGGCAGCCACGTATTGATCTTTAAAAGGCCACCGAAAATGCTCATCACATACACCATGCCAAGGGTTATCATGCCGGATGCAACAGGCTTCTGCAGCAGAGACCCGAAGAACAGAAGGCCCGCAAGCAAGAAAACCATAAACAGCCCCTGCATCAAACCGCCTAAAAGTATGGGCAGGTAGCCAACCTCAAATGTGAAAAGAATACCCGCGTACAGATAATTAACAGAAAGAGCAAGGGTCGGGATAGCAAGAAGTGCTGATCCAAATATAAGCATTTTCGCACTCACGATCTGTGACAAACGCCTGCCGCCGCAAAGAGGCAAAACCAGTGTATTGTCCTTCAATTCCTGTGCCATAAGCCCGCATAGTGTAAAGGAGACCAACAAAGCGCAAATTTCAAACACATCTCCCATATAGCTTTGAATACAACCAATTTGGGTCATCTGAAACATTTGTGCCATAGCCTCATCCGTTAACCCAGGCATTTGACTTTTCATGACACCAGGCAATACCCACTTCATCATCACCGGTGTCAGCATGGAGAAAAAGGCAAAACCTACGGCTAGTATAAGAAACCTGCCGCTGCGCAAGGCATAGCGCATCTCCTTGAGCAATTCACGCTTCATGACTAGCCGCCTCCTTCATAAAGATATCTTCCAAAGTGTGCTTTCGAAGACCGAAAGATAGAACGGGAACATCCTCCCCTGCGAAAAAAGCCATCAACCGCTTAGACAAAAGTGCTGTATCCATGACATAAACGGATAGGTTGTTTTCTGCAATTTTTGCATCCTTGACACCTGCGAGGCCCAGGAGTTTATCCAAAGCTTGTGCCTTCAATGGAGAAGTCAATTCGATATCAAAAATCGGCAGTATATGATCCTTTTTCATTTCATCCAAGGGCTTTTCCATGATGATTTTACCTGCTGCGATCATGCCTACCGTATCGCAGATGCGTTCCACATCACTAAGTATGTGAGTAGAAAAGAATACCGTCTTGCCCATTTGCTTAAGCTCTCCAATAAGGCGGAGCACATCACTTCTGCCTTCCGGATCCAGGGCGGAGGAGGGTTCATCCAGTATAAGCAGACTTGGATCATGCATAAGCGCTGAGGCGATGCCCAACCGCTGCTTCATACCGCGGGAAAAGCCGCCGACACGGCGGTTAGCCGCTTCTCTTAACCCAACCCAGCTTAGCATTTCCTCGACCCTTTTACGGTTTGCGACAGTATTTCCCTTACCAAGATAGCTTAGTGTTTCTCGAGCAGTCATCCATGTGTAGAATCTGGGGTCTTCAGGCAGATAACCTACATTCAAATCACCAGGATGACTGATTTTTTTTATGTCCATACCATTGACCAGGCATTCGCCGGCGTTGGGACGGGATAGACCGGCCAGTATATTCATGGTCGTAGACTTTCCGGCTCCATTATGACCAATAAAGCCGTAGACCTCGCCTTTTTTCACATTCAAGTCAATGTCCTTTAATGCCTGAAAAGTCTTAAAGTCCTTCTTCAGGCCACGCACGGTAATCATCAGTAAGCCTTCTTTCTGCCAATCATCAAAAAGAGGATAGGTCCCAGTAAATTCATGAATACGCAGATGACTATCCAAAGCCATTTGTTCAGATTTTGTACGCCTTCCTTTACGATCTTCACAATACAGTAAATGGCCAGGCCCAATTGAATAAGAATCAGCGGTAGTATCATCAGGATCATTTCGCGGGTAATATGCAGACCATTCATAAGTTGAACCTCCCTTGTTTTTTGTACAACCAGATGATACCAAACAAGGCAGGCATATGATATCTTTTTAGCACAGCACAAATAACGCCATTATAGAAAACTACTCCGTCAACCACATTAATATTAGTAACTAATTGAATTTTGTTTTCATTGATGGTCTTAATAAGATATAAATACTCAACACTACTCATATCTTTGTTTCCACCTTCGACATTATTCATTATGACATTCAATATATCACAATATGGAAAAGTGTCAACTGATGATCTTTACTATTCAACAACACATGCAACACAATGAGAACCTTAAGCATGAAATTATCATATAACCAGATTTCACATATTCAAAATGTGACTAAGATTGAACTGACAGTTATACTTTTTATTTTTTTACATTAAAACGCGCGCGCGCGAGTTCTATAAGATACCTGCATGCAAGCATAATGAATGAAATGGCTAAAAAAAATCATAAAACTAGGTGAAGTTTGGGGTCGGAAGCACCACAGGTCGTCCGCGCGCGTCAGGAGGACCCGCGCATAGGCGCGATCACGGGTGATGATGCGCCCTGCACCCTACGGGGTGCAGGGCACATCACGTATGCACATGCGTCACGATAAAGGCAACCCCGTAGGGGTTGCTTCCTGGAGCGCATGCGACGTGACGTTATGCCGCGTCATGCCATGCACCGCAGCGCTGCCCTGGTCGCTGGTCTGGCTGCCGTTGCCCTGGCTGCCGGTCTGGCTACTGCTGCCCAGTTCTGCCGTTGGCCGGATCGCCGGACCTACTCACCGTTGCGCTGGTCGCCGGTCTGGCTGCTGCTGCCGACATGGTAAAAAAGATTGACGAAAACCTTTTGGAAAACTTTTGCCCGTTCGGAATCCGTTTCAAATCCTGGCCCAACGCTGCCGGTTCGCTGACCTGGCTACCGTCGCCCAGGTCGCCGGTCTGGCTGCCATTGCCCTGGCTGCCGGTCTGGCTGCCGGTCTGGCTGCCGGTCTGGCTGCCGCTGCCCAGCTTTGCCGCTGGCCGGATCGCTGGACCTGCTCACGGTTGCCCCGGTCGCCGGTCTGGCTGCCGCCGACATGGCAAAAAAGATTGACGAAAACCTTTTGGAAAACTTTTGCCCGTTTGAAATCCACCTCAAAACATGGACCCGCTGCCGACCGGCGACCCATCAGAATGCGCGCGTAGTTTAGTACCGTCGCGTACGTATATACGCACGTTGCCGTCAAAAAAAATTTTTTACCCCCTTTAGGGGGTACTTTTTCGGTTTTGGAGCCTGTTTCAGAAGCAGGCCAATTTTTCTGGTAGTCTATTGCCATCGCCAGGAGGCACACCGGACCTTGAAAACTTCACAGCTCCCACAGCCGAAACGTGATAGCAGAAACGGGGTCGAAACACTGACACAATCCATCGCCAAGCGCATGGGCAGCGACACGAAAGCCGGACACGGAAGCGAATCCAGCAAGCTCGAAAGCGCTTGATAGGCGACGGCAAAAGCCGCAGCGGGGCAATGATTCACATAGCACATTTACGTTTTGTTCTCCCACCTGATGAGGCCCGGCTGCACCGGGCCGAAACGCTGGCATCTGCCAGCGTCGCGGGAAGCCGCAAAACAAAACGTAGGAGGATTTAACCATGACCACCAACACCGCCGCCGCCACTTTTACACCGGATACCATGACCATCAACGGCCAAACATTTGCCGCCGGATACAGTGTCACACCCACCGGCACCGTTTTTGTTTTTGTTACCGTCCAGGAAGATGGCCAGGAAGTCAAAATGCGGATCAAAGTCACCCCGGACGATCCGAATTATGCCGCAGCTGTTGCAGCAGCACAGCCCGCAGCGCCGGAAGTTACCGCCCAGGAGCCCGAACAGGAGCCCGCAGCGTCGGAAGCCATCGCCCAGGAGCCCGAACAAGAGCCCGCAGCGCCGGAAGCTATCGCCCAGGAGCCCGAACAGGAGCAGGAACGCGACCCTAAGCAGGCACGCGGCCCGGTCCCTGAAAAATCATTCATCGGCCAGGAGATCACCGGCAACGGTTGGAAAATCGTCTTTGACGGCAACAACGAGCGCACACGCATCATCATCGAAGGCGACCCCAAAAAGGCAGCAGAAGAAGCCATAAACAAGGCCGGTTTCTATTGGTCGCCGGTTATGAAAAGCTTTAACAAGAAGCTCACTTTCAAGGCATTCCGGGCAGCGCAGGCGCTTGCCCAGGACCTGCAGGCGATATACGCATAAGCGCCTGCACCATTTCCGCCCGAAGATGGCCAGGCGGGCACCTGGCCGAAACGATCCGCCACCATACCGGCGGACCGTCGCGGAAAGCCCGCAAAATCACGCCAGGAGGTATCAACCATGGGAGAAATAGTCGGCATATTTGACCGATGCAACGAGCGTTTCATGACAGAACAGCAGCGCATGGAAATACGCGAAGGCTTGAAAGAGCGCTATGCCGAACAGCGCGCAGCAGAGGCGATTTTCAGCCAGGCCCGCGAAGTCACCCTGCAAACATTCGCCGCCCGGCTTGCCTATCAGGCAGTCAAGCAGCAGCCCACGCAAAACATACACGGCGTACGCGTTGGCGACCTTTTCTTTGATTCTTGGGGATACGAACAGACGAACATTGATTTTTATCAGGTTGTCGAGCTGAAAGGCAAGGCAACGGCCATCATTCGCGAGCTAGCAAAAGACTATGGCGAAGGCTACGCGATGACCGGAAAGGTCCGCCCCGTGCGCGATAGCTTTGTAAGCGAAGAAACCTTCCAGCGCCGAACGCGGACCGGCTACGACGGCTGGCCAGAGGTTGGAAGCCCACGCGGCGACCGCCACCGCCTATGGCCCACAAGCGACGACGCCTTGCACGATTACAGCAGCTATTACTAATCCGCCCGATGAGAGCCAGGCAAGCACCTGGCCGAAACGGCCCGCCGTAATGTTGGCGGACCGTCGCGGAAAGCTTAACGCCGCAAAAATATTCTAGGAGGCACATAACCATGACGACCGCCGACATTCTCACCCGTGTAAACGCCGCAAGGGCTTGCGATGACATGCCTATCACTGCCCGCATGGAGCTGGAAAAGCTCGCCACCGACCTGGCCGCAAAAATCCGCAAGGAAACCGCCGCAGAAAGAGGCTGTGCAAGCGCCGTCACCACCCTTACCCGGATATTGAAAGACGCCGGGAAAAACCGGCCCCAGCTCGGCGGCGCATGGCTAGACAAGCAAGGCAGGCAATGCACCTGCAACGGCTATATTGCTTTCCGTCTAAAAGAGGCCATTCCGCTACCGTCGATCCCCGAAAAAACAGAACCGCTTGATCTCGCCGCAGTTATCGACCCCGTAGAACGCCGCGAAAACATTCCCGTACCCACGCCCGACCGGCAGGAAGTCAAAGCATTCATAACGCTTGAAAAGGCCGCCAACGGCAAGAAGCACACTCCCGTATGGGATTTTGGGCCTGGTTTCCCAGCCGTCAACGCTGAATTGCTCTATGACTTCCTTTCCGTGCTGCCAGACGCGAAACTTCACGCCGCAGCCACCGGAAAGAATCGGTATTTTGGTCCACTGTACGCCACAAGCAAGCTTGGCGACGGTGTTTTGCTTCCGGTCCGTGCATCCAGCAAGAACGCGGAATACAACCGCAGCGAGGCCATCAGCAAAGCCCTGCAGGAAGCAGAATGCAGCGCTAAGAAAACCCAGCGCGAAAACACGTTGGACCTGGCCGCATTCGGCAGGATCGCCGCCGCTATGGCCTCATAACGCCACAAAAACAATTCACGCCCAGCGCGCCGGGCATACAATAGGCGCGCACCGAAAGGAGAACACATGAAAACCATTTGCGAGCCTCGCCCCAAATTGGACCCTAAAGCAGAATACCCCTGGAACGTCCAACTTTGGTACAGTTACGACGGTGGAAAAACATTCTCATATAGCGGGCAGGGCAGGTTTTTCAAGGACGATGACCTTGCACTACTCGACTACATAGAGGACAACCGCTCGCCGATCCGGCATTTCCCGATTGTTACGCCAGAGCTTCAACATGCGTTTGAGCAGACCGCAGAGGATGGATACATACCGGAAATTTGCGGGGATCGGGGCCGCGCTTGCCGCCAAATGAGCAAAACCGAAGGCGCCAACAAGGCACTATGCATAAGTTGCCCGCTTGCGAAGTTTTGCCACGCTGCCGAAATGATGGAATATGCAAAGTCATAACGCCCCGAAACCATTTCAAGCCCGCCGGGCAGGAGGTCCACACAATGCAAGACATCAACCGTGTGATTCTGCTTGTATGCGCTATATTGATTATCAATGGCGTCATACAGCTTTTGAAGGTAGCCGCAAAGGCGGCCGAAATGGACGCCAGGAAAAGCACCAAGTCAACAAAGCCGGCCAGGGTTACAACAGCCCCATCCGCTGCAATTGTAGTTCAGGAAGCCCCGCCACCGGCGCCGAAGAAGCGCGGACGCCCATGCAAAATACCGCAAACGCTTTAAAAACATTCCGCCCGATGATGGCCAGGCGAGCACCTGGCCGAAACGGCCCGCATCCATACCGGCGGACCGTCGCGGAAAGCTCAATGCCGCAAATACGCAAGGAGGACAAACCATGAACAACACTTTGGACCTTAACCAACGCGCCATATACAGCGCCAACAACGCTAGCATGTTTAACGCAGGAGATTCACTCGCCCGCGAAGGGCAAAAAATCTACAATGAAGGCCTGGCCGTTATGCAGCCCCGCGAAGGATGGACCCAGGAACAGCAGGACTATGCCGCCGCACGGGCCATTGAATGGCGCGACCTTGTGACAAAGGCATACAATGACCTGCTTCACCGCCGGTCCACTTGGGTGCCTGTCATCGTCGCCGGTCCGTCAAATTACCCAGCTTCCCGCATGAGCAAACGGGCCGACGCCCAAATGAAAGCGGGCTCGGAATGGTCCGAAAAGATGGACCGTTTTCTTGAGAACACCAAAAAAGGTCTGGCCGACCTGGTGCCGGTCGCCGACATGGTGGAGCGCTACCGTACCGGACGTTGTAGCGAACCTATCTCATCCGACGATCCCGCAGCATTTGAAAAGCTCACCGCCCGCCTGGAATACCTCAAGACCTTCCAGGAATCCATGAAAGCCATGAATGCCCATTACCGCAAGCATAAGACCATGCAGGGGTATGCAGGTATCAGTGAGGAAAGCGCCGCGAAGCTCGACCATGCATCCGTAAATGTGTACAGCTACCAGAAAAAGCAGCCTTTTCAATCCTACGAGCTGCAGAACAACAGCGCCAATATCGCACGCATAGAGGACCGAATTAAGCTGCTTCAAAATGTGCAGAAAATCGCGGCCGCAGACAATAACAAACCGGCAGTATTCGATGGCTTCCGTATTGAGCAGCACGCCCAGGATAACCGGATCATAATTTTCTTTGACGAAAAGCCCGACGAACAAACCCGGAAACTGATCAAGTCATGGGGCTTCAAATGGTCGCCCAATGCAGGTGCATGGCAGCGCCAGCTAAACGGAAACGGCATGTATGCCGCAAAGCAGGTCGCGGAAAAACTCGCGCCAAATGGCCCAATCAAAGCCCAAGACGACGCCCAGGAAATCACCTTAGAACAGTTTGCGCTTCGGTACGCCCAGGCATAAACGCCGCAGAAATATTTCAGAAAATCAGCCCGCAGGCTGGTGCATCCAAATCACCGGCCTGCGAGCATGACGGAAAGCAGGTTCAACCCGTGAAGGAAAAGCAGGTTACAACAAAGGTTTACTCCATCACCAGTAACGGCATACAGCGCGAATTTACCGACCTGGTAGAACATGCAGACCATTACTCCGCACGCATGGTTATTACACTCGAAGCGCGCAAAATTGTCGGCAGTATGATCCACCGTATCACCAAAACGGAGCTGACCGGCGCAACCGTCCATGATACCGAAGTCTTTACCCGCTACAAACTTTGACCACCACAACGCCGCGCCGGGTGGCTGATCCCCGGCAGAAAGGACACCCCATGAACAAGCAAGACCGCAAAAATCTATCCGCCATCATTGAAACCCTGGAAACCGCTCATTCCAGCCTTGAGGAAATGGCCGAAGCTGAACGCGAAAAATACGATAACATGCCGGAAGGCCTACAGGAAAGCGAACGGGGCCAGGCCATTGATGAAGCCGCCACAAGCCTGGAAGAACAGGCCAGCACATTAGAGGATATCTTGTCAAACCTTCGCGAGCTTTCAGGCGATGAGTGACACCTCCGCCCGATGAGGCCAGGCGGGCACCTGGCCGAAACGGTCCGCCGCCCTTTGGCGGGCCGTCGCGGAAAGCCCAACGCCGCAAAAACATTCAGGAGGTTAAACCCATGACAAAAGATGAATTTACTTCCCTGGCCGGAAAAGGCCCCGTACCTATGAGCGGCACCACTATCACCGTTACCATTCGCCCAGACAAAAACGACAGCCAAATCATTTCATATACCGCTGCAAGACTGAACAACTATACCACCGACGCAAAATTCGGTGACGTATGGCTTGAGCATGTGCCTGGTGACCAATGGGAGCAAATCCCCGCAGGTGTAGCCACAGCCGTGGAAAAGATGCAGTACATGGAGCAGGCAGCCCAGCGCACCCCCTACGTACTCACAACAGAGGACCGGGAGTATGTCCGCAGGGATAACAAGAAGCTTTACGGCATCGACCGCTACAAGGACGAGCACTTTTCAATCTACACCCTTTGTGGCGGTGAGTTTGATTGTCCCATATGCGCCCCTGTGATCTTGGACGGCATCCGGTATGCCCCCGTTCATTCCTTCTGGCTTGACCGGACCGTGTTCCTCATCCAAACCCCTGACGGTTACAGCGCATAACGCCGCAAAAACATTTTGAAAGATTAAGAGCAAAATGGATAGAAATGCACGCCGGGCAAACATTTGAGTTGCCTGGCATGCTCTTTTTTTGGCCCTTTGCCTGTTCCGTGAGTTTTACATAGTAGGTCGGAGTGTTAAACTCACATCCAAAATATCGTTTCCTATTATATATGCGTGATAACGGGCATGCTTTTTCTTGCCAGTTTACCATGCGTATATTATGTAAAGCAGAATCGCCAGAATAGCATTCTATTTCTCAATATTTATTTTGCAAAGTTTTTCACATAACTAGAATTCGGCAATATTATGTTGTTGGGACCCTTCCTCTTTCACAAAAGGAGAAAAATATATGCCATTGCAGAAAATCTATACACCTATTTGTTCATCCCACTTCGATAGCCCCTGCACTCCCCATTCTTCTTGCCTTCCTCCATGCTGTATTCCTATTTGTTCTACCGGTCCGACTGGTGCTACAGGCGCAACAGGTGCAACTGGTGCAACAGGCGGAACCGGTGCTACTGGACCAGGAGGCGTTACTGGCCCAACAGGCGTTACAGGAGCTACTGGTCCAGGAGGCGTTACTGGTCCAACAGGTGCAACCGGCGCTACTGGACAAGGAGGCGCTACTGGTCCAGCAGGCGCAACCGGCGCTACAGGTCCAGCAGGCGTTACTGGTCCAACAGGTGTTACAGGAGCTACTGGCCCAGGAGGCGTTACTGGTCCAACTGGCGTTACAGGAGCTACTGGTTCTACAGGCATTACCGGTGCTACTGGTCCAACAGGTGCCACCGGCGCTACAGGTCCAACAGGTGCTACCGGCGCTACTGGTCCAACAGGTGCTACCGGCGCTACTGGACTAACTGGGCGAACAGGGCCGACTGGTCCTACTGGCCCCACTGGTGATACTGGTCCTATCGGTCCTACTGGCCCCACTGGCCCCACTGGTGATACCGGTCTTATCGGTCCTACTGGTCTAACAGGTGATACTGGTCCTATCGGTCCCACTGGCCCCACTGGCCCCACTGGTGATACTGGTCCTATCGGTCCTACTGGTCTAA
>JAEWSC010000088.1 GCA_023398575.1 Bacillota bacterium
TGTTGGTGCGCAGCTGCAAGAACTCCGGCAAATCTTTATGCCAGGCATCCAGGTACACCGCCACAGCTCCCTGTCGCATGCCCAGTTGATCTACCGCCACGGCGGTTGCGTTCACCAGCTTGATCCAGCGGATTACCCCGCCGGCGGCGCCTTCAAAGCCACGTATGCTGGAACCCATAGCCCGCACCTTGCCAAGATAAATGCCCATACCGCCGCCAAATTTAGATACTCTGGCGAAATTGTCCACTGTGCGATAAATGCCATCCAGGCTGTCGGGCATGGTATCAATAAAGCAGCTGGAGAGCTGGTGGTGTGGCTTGCGGGCGTTGGAAAGGGTAGGCGTAGCCATGGTCAGCTGCAGCAGGCTCAGCATATCATAGAATTTCTTCACCCACATGTCTCTGTCCTGCTTTTCCTCCATGGCCAAATGCATGGCAATGCCAAGATACATTTCCTGAGGTGTTTCCAGGGGTACATGCCGGTGAGTCTGGACAACATATCGCTGCAATAAAAGGTCAAGGCCTGCATAATTGAACAAATGGTTGCGGCTGTTGTCGATATATGTTTGGTACAGGTCCACATCCGCCTTGGAATAATGCTCAAGAATGTAGGCGCCATAAAGCCCTTCCTCTGTCAAATGGCGCAGCTTGTCGTAAAAACTCACAATCTTTCTTTTGACAAGCTCATCCTTCAGGTTTTTTTCAAAGCGAAAATATCGCAGCCGCGCAGCGATAAATTCCCACTTGGGCGCTTCCTGGGTGGTTAATTCCACAGCTGCTTTTACGATGGCTTGAAGACGCTGATCTTCCGTCATATCAGGCTTTGAAAATGCGGAATATTTTGCGTGCAGCCGTCCCAAGTCATATGACTCCTCCGTAAAATCCTTTTGAATTTGATGAAGGCATTCCCGTATACCATCGCTTAGCACCGCGCCAGAGAGTTCGCGCCGCGCTTCCCTAAGGCGGGTACGATTTTCACGGTAGAGAATATAGCTTTTGGCAACAGCATAAAAGCCCTGCGCCATCAAAGCTTGCTCCACCAGGTCTTGGATTGCTTCGACTGTTACAGACACATTTGTGTTCATATGCGCCTGCACATGCTTAAGCAGCCCCTGAAGCGTTTTATCATCAGGGGCTTGTCCAACACTTTGAAATGCTTTTACCATGGCGGCGATAATTTTATCTTCCCGGTATTCCTCCTGGCTTCCATTTCTCTTAACAATTAACATAACACAGCCTCCATATAGTAGGTAAAGGTTGATAAATAGCATTTTACCACACAATATGGTGGTTGAAACGACGAAAAGTTATTTACCCCTCTGCGATAACTGCTCACATTCGTTTCCTTTACGCAATGCACTTACTATGATACAGTAATGTCAAATGTATAAGGAGCGTTTCTTTATCATGATTATCAGCGCCAGCCGCCGTACAGATATTCCAGCCAGGTATGCAGAATGGTTTTACAACAGGCTGCGGGACGGGTATGTGCTGGGGCGTAACCCCATGCGCTTCCATCAAGTCATGCGTATAAGCCTTGCCCCTGAAGATGTGGATGGTATTGTTTTCTGGACGAAGAATCCCTACCCAATGCTGAGCCAGATTACCTCGCTTGCGCCATATGCCTATTACTTTCAGTTCACCCTAACATCCTATAGCAATGATATGGAACCTGGCGTACCACTGAAAAGTTCCACAATCATCCCGACTTTTCAGCGGTTAGCCGAACTCATCGGCCCCGATAGGGTCATTTGGCGGTACGATCCCATTCTTTTCAGCGGAAAATATACTGCGGAGTACCACAAGGAATACTTTTATGAAATCGCCAGGCGCTTATATGGCTATACGAACAAATGCATCATCAGCTTTTTGGATGATTACCGTAGCGCATGCGCAAGGCTTCAAGCATGCGGACTGACGCCGGTGGACGAAGCGGTTCAAACCCAATTGGCCGGAACAATAGCCAGTACTGCCCGCAGCTTTCAAATGACAATAGAAACCTGCGCAGAAAAAATGGATTTATCCACTCATGGCATCGGACATGCCAAATGCATCGATGGCAGTCTGCTTGACAAGATCAGGGGGTATTCTCTCAAGGCTTTAAAGGATAAGAATCAGCGGCCCCACTGCGGCTGTGATGCAAGTGTGGACATCGGCAGCTACAACACCTGCCAAAACGGCTGCTTGTACTGTTATGCCAACCATGCGCCTGAGCTAATCGCCAAAGCGGTAAGGGAGCATGACCCCTTTTCACCACTTTTGACCGGGAAGATAGGTCCAAGTGATGAAATTAAAGCGCGAGCAAAAAGGGCATGAGACGCTTAACATTTCATACCCTTTATCAATTTGTCATGTGCTATTTCCGGGAAAGATTCAAAAGAAAATCATCCAGCTTACCCCAAGGGCCGCTGCCATCACATGTCACATACGCCCCAACCGTGATTTCCCCATTCTTAACAAAAATGTTTCGCAATGTGGGGTTTTGCCATTCCTGCCACTTGGTGACCGACATAGGCGCGGTAGCTACCACTTGACCATCGACCCTTGCGTAAATATACATCTCCTGATTGGCAGCATTGCCGCCATGGATAAACAAGCTGAAGTCGTACTCCCCTTCCCGTAGGCCAGAAACCGTCTGTTCTACTGTAAAACCGATCTTATCGGTGCTATAAAAGTGAAGCAGATATTCCCCTGATTTAATGTCGTTGGCACTGCCACGGCGCTCTAGCTCCTGGGCATAACCATCCAACGGTTTGAGGTGCCACATGGACATATCCTCATCCTCAAAACCAGGGTTGTTTAAAAAATTTTGAGCCGTGATCCGAAGGGTGCACACTACCTTCTGCCCTTCTGCCATACCATCAATCAAATATTCCCCTATACCATTTGAAATGGCTGCTTCAAGCTGAACTTGATCCCATTTCACGTTCACGGCCTTTTGTGAACCGTCATTAAATTGCGCGTTGACCGTTTCAGGCAGTGAAATACCATCGTCGATATAGCACAGCGTTTGCGGATTTTCATAACTGTCTACTCTGAGCGGAGCAGTCGCGCCGGTGCGGATGTACTCAAAAACACGAAGCGTAGGCAGCGCTTTGCCCGAAAAGTCAAACAGTGCCTGATTGTCCCAGGAACTCCCGCCGTAATACAAGCCGGCGTCATTGGGATCATAGGAACCGGCGTAGGAGGAGGCCCATCCGGAGCCAAAATCCTCCCACAATGCACCTTGAGCATCCTTTCCCAGTGCATGAACCGGCAGCCAGGCCGGCTCCCAATAGAATACCCCCAGGGCCTTC
The DNA here is from genome assembly GCA_023398575.1 of Bacillota bacterium. Taxonomy (GTDB): domain Bacteria; phylum Bacillota; class Clostridia; order Christensenellales; family Aristaeellaceae; genus JAEWAH01. Next base: position 3,296 of record JAEWSC010000088.1, read on the forward strand.
TCTCCCACAGCAGAGACAGCCGCAACCACATCCCGCATTGCGTTGGCTTGGCCCTGTACGGTCGTGGCATAACGCAGGGTGATGCCATCTGCCGGGCAGGAATTGGCATGCTCATCCCCATTGTCTGTAGTATACAGATAAGAGGTTTCGGCTACCATAACCTTTTTATCATAGGCAGCGGCGATTTCCGAAAGCACTTTGGTCAGGTTTTGCGTGGTACCATGCCAGTAGGAGTAGTACGATGTGGCGTACACATCGTAATCCACCTTCCGCGCCTTCAAGATTTGCGCCTGGCGAGCATTGGGCTGAGAAAAATGCACCGCAACCAGAATATCAGGATCAACCGCACGTACCGCAGTGCTGCCGGCGTTTAATAGTACAGCAATCTTGATCCAATTGCTTTCACCGCTGAGCATTGCATCCGTTTCGTTACCTATCTGAACCATGCCTATGTCGATACCCGCTTCCTTCATGCGGGTCAGGGCATCAAATGTAAAGTCATGCAACGCTTTGGCTTTATGATTGATGTCCATACCAACCCAGGCTTTAGGCACCTGCTGCTTTTTGGGGTCTGCCCAGAAGTCTGAATAATGAAAATCCACCAGCAGCTTCATGCCAATTGCCGTGGCTCTCTTTCCAATTTCGATAGCTTTATCTACGGTGCAGTTTCCCCCACCGTATCCCCGACCCTGTTCGTCAAATGGGTTGTTCCATATTCTCACTCTAACGTAATTGAAGCCGCTTTTGCTTAGCAACGAGGTTAGTTCCGCTGGATTTCCCTTTTCGTCTTTGTAGGTAACGCCGCTTTTTTCCAACGAAAGCAGGCTGGAGATGTCGGCCCCAAAGATAAAGTTGGGAGAAAGCCCATCCACCTTTTGCACATAGATTTCCGCGGCCTGCGAACCATCCTCCGAGGCACTCGCCAAGTTTGGCAGCACAAGACAAAAAGCAAGCATCAGCACTGCAAACAGCTTCATATTTACTTTTCACCCTTCCATGTAATCGTCTTAACAGAAACAGGCTTAACCTTAACAGATAACAAGCGGGCGTGCTGCCCAGTCACAGTCTCAGTGATGGCAGCCATGGCATCCCGCAATACCTTTACGCCAGTCTTTTGAGGTACGATGTGCAGCACCAATTGTTTTCCAAGACATCTGGGCGAAAGCTCTCGAAGGCCTATTTCCCAGCTTTCGCCGTTGTGGAAATGGTCGGACAGCAGTTCGCCGTTCAGGTACAATTGCGCCGTATCTCCCTCGTATGCGATGCACAGCCGAACATCATAAAGTCCATCCATGGTACCTTTGGGAAGAGTGATCGTATACCTGGTGTCCGAAAGTCTGTTTGTCTTGACGGAAAGATCGGGCTGCTCATATGAAATCTCCTGTATGGAATACGTTCCATCCGCAGAGATGGTTGTTGCACCATCAAGCGGCGGCCAGGCCAAGAGCTTTGCCATCTTTTGATCCGATTCCAGATTGACAGCATCTCCATGAACGGTCACCGCGGCATTGGACCACAGCACACGTATTTTTCCGCCCAGCATAGCCTGTTGAAGGCCCAAGGCAGCTTTGCGGCTAAAGCAGAACACATCCAGCCTGCCACCCGTCAAATCCGCTGACTGCATTTCCATATCCCCGTTACCAAAGATAAGCCTTGTGCCGGAATCGAACGCCATCTCCGCCCGCATTCCTTCAGGCCTTACGCAAAACCACTGTTCGCCGCCTTTCACCTTGAGAATGTACACCGGCTGTACCGTGGCGTAAGTGAGTGTATCGCTCAGCACATTCAGTCCAAAGGGCAGCACGCAGCTTTCCCCTGCTGCCAAGTCTAGGCTGCCCGATTGAGGTATACGTAGTGGTCCTCTATCCGTATCCAATTCAAACACGATGTCTTTCTTCTCGGACATGGGAGCATGGTCTTGGAAGTTATTGAGGAACAAAAAGCCAAGAGAATCATTTCTGCGAGCAGAATATCGGAGAGTCGCCGTATCTTCTGCCTGAATATCATCCGCACCTTCCGGCAGCGCCGTTTCCAAGCCGCACAATAAGGAACCAAAAGTATTCAGCGTTCCGTGAAGAAGCCTTAACCGGCCATACGATTCGCGAAGCTGTCCGAATTCCCCTACCGGGGCTTGATAATCATAGGAAAGCTTAGGGCACCAAAGCTCATGTAAAAACTTTGTTCTTTTCCCCGTGGGATTCGTGCCGCCGCAGAACATGTAATAGCCTACGAAGTTGCAGCCGGAGCCAACCTTCACATTGGCCAGTGCATCCACACTGCGAGGGTCAACTGTAAAACGGTAGGCATAGCTGGTTTGCATGCCGCCGCCCATTTCACAGCAGGCAAAGGGCATGTCCGCCGGCGGATAAATGGGATCAAAGCTATGATACCGGCGGCAGTTCTCACTCCTGCTATCACGATATAGATACTCTTCCGTGGGCGGATGCTCAGGCGTCTCCGTCGTTATCAGCCAAGGCGCGTATGGATAACCACCCCATAAGGGCACACACTCATTGTGTGGTGCCTTTGCGCCACCCCATGCGGTACAGGTGTAAAAGGGCACGTTAAGGCCCACATCTTTGCATATCTCTTTGAGTCTTAAAAGATATATGTCTCCCTCATCGCTGCTGTTGACATACTCATTGGTTGTTCCCCGGGTATCCTCCCACAGCGCCGCGGAATGCATATATTCATTGTCCAATTGGGCGGCAATCACCGGGCCGCCTTCACTGAACAAAAGGCCCCTCACCTGTTCCGCTATCTTACCGTAGAGATTCTTTACCAGGCGCAAAAAGCCTTTGTCCGTGGACCTGGGTTCAAAAGGCATACCATATACCCAATCAGGCATGCCGCCATTTCGAACCTCGCCATGATTGAAAGGCCCCAAACGCAAAATCACCTTCAACCCCAAATCTCCGCACAGTGTTACAAAGCGCTTGAGATCAAGGCGACCGGTAAAATCGAACCTTCCGCGCATCTCCTCGTGATGAATCCAAAATATATAAGTAGAGACCACCGTGACACCAGCCGCTTTCATCTTTAAAAGGGCGTCTTCCCAGCGGCTTGGGTCCAATCGGCTGTAGTGTATTTCTCCCGCGATACCGAAAAAAGGTTTCCCATCCATGGTCAAGTAAGCGTTTGTCCACGACAGTGTATGCCCATTGGGACTTACACTTTCAAATTTTTTGCCAAGAGAAAAATAGCGCCCGGTTCGCGCTGGACGGAGCGTATATGCCATCGGGGATAACCTCCTGCATTATTCTTTGACTGCGGCACTGCCCAGCGACATGACCATGATCTTTTGGCCGGCCAGGAAGAAAACGATAAATGGCACAGCAACTATCAGCGCACCGGCCGCAAAGTTGGTAAATTCGTTTTTCTTTTCCGTAACCATGGAGAAAAGGCCTAATGCCAGCGTTTGCATCTTTGGTGAACGCAGCACCATTTTGGGAAAAATGAAGTCCATCCACGGCCCGGTGAAGCTGACGATGGCTAAGAAAGTGATGATCGGCTTGGCCATAGGCAATATGATCTTCACAAACGTATAGAAGTTGCTGGCGCCGTCAATGCGGGCCGCCTCATCCATGCTTCTGGGCAGCGTATCCATATAGCTTTTCACCAGCCACGTGTTGTATGGCGTATTGCCGGCCACATAGACAAGCACCAAACCCCATAGCTTATCCAGCCCATCGATACGTAAAAGAATTACATACATGGCGATCATGCCTACAAAGGATGGAAAAATCTGCAGTATCAGCAGCGATACCATCAAGCTGCGTTTGAAGGTGAAACGGAAGCGGGAAAAGGCGTATGCCGCCAGAGAAGAAACCACCACCGTGCAGGCAGCAGTTCCCAGTGCGATGATCAGCGTATTGCGAAACCATAGCAGATAATTCGTTTTATTGAACAGATGCGTAAAGTGGTCCCATGTAAATCCTTCTGCAAATGGTAGTACATTATTGACCGATATTGTGTTGCCGGGCGTTACGGCAGCGGAGAGGATATACACCATGGGATAGATAACAAAGAAGGCCACAATTCCCAGCACCAGATAGATGATCCCGACATTCACACCGTTGAAAAACTTGTATGCGGCGACAGAGCGCGACTTTCCTGCCATTACAGATCACCCTCCTTGAACGCCTTGGTCCTGACAAAATTGAATATAGCAAAGGGCGCCAGGATTAAAAAGACCATGATAGCCAGCACAGATGCAAAGTTGTATTTTTGCAGTGTTATGGTGAGCTTATAAATCCACGTCACAATGATGTCTGTGGCAAAAGCACTGGTGGTGGTAGAGTCTGGAGCAACGGGATTTCCGCCTGTCAGGAAGAAGATCGCCCCAAAGTTATTGATGTTATGGGTGAAACTCATAATGATCAGCGGCAGCGTCTGATACACTACTGTCGGCAACGTAATATGACGAAATGTTTGCAACCGGCTAGCTCCATCAATAGCCGCCGCCTCAAATATATGTTCTGATATGGCAGTCATAGCCCCCGTGGTCAGCATCATGAAATACGGGAAGCCCGCCCACAGATTGATGACAATCAAAACCACTTTAGCCAGTACAGGGTCAGACAGCCAGGGAATGTCGCTCATTTTTTCAATGATGCCAAGCTGCAATAAGGTTTTGTTGATGGTGCCGAAGGAGCCGTTAAGGAGATTCTTCCAAACGAGCATGCTCACTACACCCGGCACAGCGTACGGAAGTATGAATATTGCCCGAAAAGCAGGCGCCAAACGGATGCGCCGGTCATGCAAAAGAACAGCCATAATCATACCGCCGGCATAGCAGGTAAAAGTGGCCATCACGGCCCAAACCAGCGTCCACAGTGCAACACGGCCCAGTGCCGATGTCCATGTTGCGTCACCGCCGAACATGGCGGCGAAGTTATCAAAACCCACCCATTGAGTCAAATTCTTGGGCGGAATATGTTCGGGCATAGAATAATTGGTGAAAGCCACCAAAGCGGAAAACAGAAGTGGAACCACAACAAAGAACACCAGCAGTACCACGGCCGGCGTCAGCGCGGTGAGCGGGAAGGCTTTTTCAGCCATGCCTGAAAGCACTTTTCTGTTCTCCGCAAAATTTCCGTTTATACACGCCGTGTGATAGGCGGCTCTCGCACTTTTAACGGATATGTAATAGGCCAGTAAAAAGAGAGCGACAACTGCTAGAACAATCACGCCATCAATCAGCATAAAGATGGAGTGCAGTTTCTGACTGTTCCCCTCATTCCCCGGTATATTGCCCAATGTAATTAGGTTATGCACCTTCACCACAATGGATGGAATCTGTGTTAAGAACACCACTTCCACCAATGCAAACAACAAGCCCTTTATGTACTGTTTCAAATACAAAAGATGCCCTAGCCCCATAAACAGGCAGGATGCCAGCGTAACCTTGCCCAAATCAGACCTCTGCTGATTCAGCCGAACAACAGTCATAAGGTCACCTCCCACTTTGCACCAAACCAGTGATAAGGCGCAAGATAACGGTTTTCGTACGCCGCCTGCGCGCTGTACATTTGGTATAAGGAAGGGGCACGTTTGTGCGTGCCCCCTTAAACCTATAAATGACTAGTTACTGCAGGATGGCAGCGTTAGCGGCATCCAACTCAGTCTTCACGTCACTGCCGTTCCAGATGTTCTGGCTGGCAGCGCCGGTGGCATCCCAGAACTTGCCCATCTGGGGAATAGAGGGCATGGGGAAAGCATACTGCATTTGGGCAATGAAACCATCCATGTAGGGGCTTTCCACCGTAATGGGGGTGGAAGGCATTGCGCCGGTGAGTTCAAAACGAAGGGCTTGCATTTCGGGGGTAAGCAGGAACTGGCCAAACAGGGCCGCTTCTTCGGGATGTTCGGAATAGGCGCTCACAAACATGCCGCGGGTGCCGGAGAAGGTAGCGGGAGGGGTGGATTCGCCGGGAAGCGCGGGGATAGCGGCTACGCCAAAGTTCACTTTTGCCTCAGTAAAGGGAGCAATGTTCCAGGGGCCAGAGATGTGCATGGCAGCAGTGCCGTCTTTGAAGGCAGCGTCAGCCAACGCGGTGGTCAGGTCGGCGGCAGGCGCATCCAGAATTTTGCGCAGGCTCTGGAAGAAGGTCATACCTTTAACAGCCTCTTCGGTGTTCAGGTAGGTAGAGGTGATGTCGGTGCCGCTTTCGCCGAACAAACGGTTGGCGCCACTGGTGGTGAACAGGATGGTGTAATAAGCGCTGGTCACATCCATCATGAAACCATACTTGCCAGGGTTGGCGGCATTGTAGGTCTCGCAGAACTTGACGAGTTCTTCCCAGGTGGCAGGAGGCGTTGGGATAATGTCCTTGTTGTAGTACAGGGCATAGGTTTCAGAAGCGGTTGGATAGCCGTACATTACGCCGTCATAAGTGACAGCAGTTGCGCAGCCGCCCAGTACCATGGCCTTGATTTCTTCGGGATTGGGAAGCCCGGTCACATGGCCGCCGGAGACCAACTCACCCAGCTTATCATGGGGAGCGGCAAACAGGTCAGGGCCGATGCCGGCAGGGCCATCCAGCGCGATCTGCCCTGCACTGTCGCCCAGCTCAACATTTACATATTCGATGGTGATATTGGGATGAAGGGCGGTAAAGGCTTCTCCAGCCTTTTGAATCCACTGGTCAGGCCCGTTGGTAGATTCCCAAACCACCAATGTTACCTTTTCCTCGGCGCTAACAGATACAACACCCAGGCATAACACCAGTGCCAGCAGAATGGAAAGCACCTTTTTCATGAATGAGACACCTCCTGATTGATTTAGTTTTATCTGTTCTGTGCTATCAGCACAGTAACATCCATCGCACAGTTATTTCCATATTATGTATGCAAGTAAGCGCTTACGTGTCCATATACAAACCATATCACACATGCAATCGTTTGTCAACGGAAATATTTCTATTGTCATTTATGCTTTTTTCTTTACCTTTAGACAGTATGGATGTACAATAATTGAAATACCATGCTGAAAGGAAATTTCCATTTTGCGTGATAAAAAAAACATCTACGATATTGCCCGGGAAGCAGGCGTGTCTATCGCCACAGTATCCCGCGTATTAAGCGGTCAGCAGAACGTAATTGGCGAAACTGTCAGCAAGGTCATGGCTGTGGTAGACAAATACAACTATCGGCCCAGTACCATGGCTAGAAATTTGTATCAAAAGCGATCCAAAGCCTTGGCGTTGATTTTGCCTGAAATGACGAATCCTTACTATGCAAAATTATATGCGGCGGCAGAGGAAGAAGCACGTCAAAATGGTTTTGTGCTGATGCTCTTTCATCCTCCCAGGGGTAAATCGATTGACCAGGAGCTTACTGACCTTTTGATGGACCGCCGGGTTGACGGCGTTGCCATCAATGGAGAATTTTTGGCATCGGATCATAATCCTGAAGAATTCGCCATGGTTCAGGAGTTAAGCCAGTATATTCCCGTAGTGCTGACAGGCTGCGTTCTAAATGAACTGCCTTGCATCACACTTACAACCGATTTGTCCAGTTGCCAGCAAATTTCTGTCGCCCATCTGTATAGCCTTGGTCATAGGCGCATTGCACTTTTAGGCGGAAATAATGATATCCATATTTCACAAAGCCGGGATGTGGGTTACCGCATCGCCTTGGAAAAGGCCGGTATACCCTACCAGCCGACATACCGCATTTTTGGAGACTGCTCAACTCAAGGCGGGTATAATGCGGCAAAAACACTTTTTGAAAGTATGGCATCAACCGACTGGCCCACGGGCATCATTGCAGCCAATGACCTGGTGGCCCTTGGCGTGATGAAGCTGATAATGGAAAAGAAGCTGCGTATCCCTGAGGATGTATCGGTCATCGGCTGCGACGACCAGTTTTTCTGCACTTATACAACCCCGCCCCTAACAACGCTGAATACAAAGCCGGAAGAGATTGGCATACGCGCGGTATCACTTCTACTTGCCAGCCAGGAGCATTTTGAGAAAAAGCATTTTGCTATCACTCCAAGCCTGATCCCCCGTGCTTCCTGCGGGCCGTGCAAACGTGAATAAAGGTGCCCGCCTCAAAGCAAGAATCAATGTTTTTCTAGCTAAAAATCATTATATATTGTTTAAAAAAACAGTCAGCCGCTCCTTTTGCTATGGGCGGCTGACTGTTTTGAGGTTTATGGTCACTGATCGCTTTTATATAATTGCTTATTTTACTTGGAAAAACTCTATGACCTCTCCATCTGGGCCGGTCACGAACGCGTTGCATACCGCCATCGTGCCCAAAAGGACATCCTGCGGCTCGCTTCGTATGAGTGCACCTGCATGAAGAGCACGTTCGTACGCTGCCCGGGCATCGTCAGTAGTAACAGCGATATGCGCCCAGTGTGCGTTTGACTCAGCCTCGCCATTCCCTTTGGGGATAATCTCCACAACGGCATTTCCGCCCAAATCCACCAAGTAGATCATCTTTCCGCTATCTCCCATGGGAAAGCTGAAGGTGACTATGCCCCCAAGCCCTTCGGTATAGAATTTTAAGCTCTTTTCCAAATCCAATGCATATAGGCCGATATGATGGAAACCATTGAAACTCATGATCATTCCTCTTTCCATGCTTATTTGATAGATAGTAGTTCTGCCACAGCCTTTCCAGTTTATCATAAACCTTCGCGATAGCTCTAAGTCAATAGGCAGACACAAAATCTGTGAAATTACTATTCTACACCAATCCGTTGACGTTCAATTTTCTCCGCCAACTCATTCAAGTACACCCAGCGGTTCATCATTTGGGTAAGCGCAGCTTCCAACCGACCTTTTTCCGCAAGGGCGGCCAACAGCTTTTCATAGTCACTGGCATACAGTTCAACATTTTCTTCCGCTTGCCTCAGCTTAGCTTCCAGTGTCGCAATATCGGCATCAATGGTGCTAAATTCGCGCTGCTCCGCAAAAGTAAACTTTAGCTTTGCTGGTTTTGAAGGCAAGCGAGAAGGTTCAACAGATGTGGCTTTCTCTTTTTGAGTAACAGGCGCTGCATTGGCATCACCGGTTTCGGGTTCACGTTTGTTAAGAAACTCCGAATAGCCACCGGTATATTGGCGTATGTCACCGCCATCCCGGAATTCGAAGATCGTATCCACAACTTTATCCAAAAAATACCGGTCGTGTGATACGGTAATAATGGCGCCGTTAAAGCTCTCTAAATACTCTTCCAGAACGGTAAGCGTATCGGTATCCAGATCATTGGTAGGCTCATCCATTAACAAAACATTGGGTGCGCCCATAAGGATGCGCAGCATGAACAGGCGCCGCTTTTCACCACCGGAGAGTTTGCTTACCTGTGTCCATTGCACATTGGAGGGAAACAAAAACCGCTCCAGCATTTTGGCGGCGGAAATGACACCTTCGTTGGTAGTAATTTCTCCCGCTTCTTCTTTGATGTAATCTATAACTCGCATATCGTCCGGCGGCATATCCCACATCTGAGAAAGGTAGCCAATTTTCACTGTTGCTCCGCGTACTACGCTGCCCGAATCCGGCGTGATGTCACCAGCCAGCATCTTCATCAGCGTGGATTTTCCGCAGCCATTTCTACCAACAATCCCAATCCTTGCATCTCGAAGCAGTACGTGCGAGAAGTCCCTTAAAATACAGCGTTCACCAAAGAATTTACTGATATTGTTGATTTCAATAATCTTTTTGCCAAGCCGGGAAGTTACGGAGTCCATAACAAATGCCTCAGGCGCAGCGGTTACACCATCCTGCAATGCATTGAAGCGCTCAATTCGCCCTTTGCTCTTGGTGCTGCGGGCCCGCGCACCACGCTGCATCCATTCCAGTTCACGCTTATACAGACTACGGTTCTTGCGCTGGGTGGCAAGCTCCATTTCTTCGCGCTGCGCCTTTTGCAACAAGAACTGCGAGTAGTTTCCCTCATAGGTGTATAGCGATCCTGCGCTGATTTCCACGATGCGGTTGGTTACGCGCTCCAGAAAATACCGATCATGCGTAACCATGACCATCGCACCTCGATAGCGTTGCAGGAACGTCTCCAGCCATTGCACCATATGGCTGTCGAGGTGGTTGGTAGGCTCGTCCAAAATGAGCAGCTCACATGGGCTCATCAATGCTTGTGCAATCGCAACGCGCTTTTTCTCGCCCTCGGACATATGGCTGGTATTCATGTCAAAATCGAAAAAACCAAGCTTGGTCAATATGGTCTTTGCTTCATGAATGGATTCATCTTGTGCCTGCTTCTCTATGTTCTGCAAAACGATGGAAAGCAAAGACAGGTCCTTGTCGAACACAGGATTCTGCCGCAGATAGGCGATTCGCGCGCCGGATGCTTTGATGATCGTTCCTTCATCAGGTGATGTTTGCCCGGCTAATAGATTGAGCAGTGTTGTTTTGCCCGTTCCGTTTATGCCAATGATGCCGACTTTGTCGGCGTCACTCAAGTAGAGCGACACATGATGAAGAAGCACCTTTTCAGAAAAGCTTTTGCTGACTTTCTCGGCGGATAATAAAATCAAATTGCACCTCACGCTATCTTTACGGTCAAAATACAAAGGCGGATGTTATTATGAAAGTAAAAACCCTTAAGAATTCAACATTCTCAAGGGTTTCTTGGTGGTCTGTACTGGACTCGAACCAGTGACCCCATCGATGTGAACGATGTGCTCTACCAACTGAGCCAACAGACCAAAGTCGCTTTTCTCGAAAGACCCTCTTAGGTAATCCGTCACATTCGGATCAAGGGCAGAAAGAACCTTCTAAAACTAACAAACCAAATCTCAAAACCGAAACAAAATGATTACATTTCGGTTTTTGCTGCTAAGATTTTGGCGACATGAAATATCATATCATACGACCGCAGGTGTGTCAATATCGATTTTCTATATTTTATACGCGTCAGTAGATGCAGAAAATTTGCCACCGCCATCTACCAGGCGTGAACCAGAAATTGCCACCTTTGAACTGTGCCCTAATCCGTAAATGCACTCAGGCTTCCTCTTTAACTTGCACAGTTCAAAGAGAAAAGCCTGATTACTTTTGAAGCAAATTGTATCTACCGACACGTTTTGTCAAGTGGCAGCATGGCCTTCTCTGGCTTGATGCCATCGGGAATATAATAGCTTTGTGAGCATTGATTTGGGCACCAGCCTTCCAAGGATACTGAAAGTATGATTGATTACCCCGGGAATGTATACCCTTTTCCCTCGAAGTGATCTGCTAATTGTCCGTCTGGCCACAACTGTCAGGCTGTTGGTAGTCATACGTCCCCAAAAACCCTGGGCGCTGATTCCCTGCAATGCACCCGGCGTTGTCGGCAGCCCACCGGGACAAAGTGTCAGCACGGTGGCATTCTTTTGGGCCAATTCTTGGGCCAATGCCATGGAGAAATCAAGCAGGAATCGTTTGGATGCCGCATAGGTGGCCTTCAGCGGCATGGGATACATGGAGGCAAGACTGGAAACCACAACGATGTGAAACCGCTTATCCAATTCTCTTGCGTTCAGTGCGCCATGCAGCATGCGCAAGCTTCCTTCAATATTTACCTTCACAATATCGATCAGCTTGTCGCACTCCACTTCCAAAAATCCACCTTCAAAATCAATGCCGGCAACATTCAAAAGCATATTGATGGCAAAATCTTTTTCACGAATGTGTTGGAACAGCCGTTTTACATCCTCAGTGTCTGTCACATCGCAAGGCAAGGTATCTACATTGCAGTGATACTGCCTGTTAAGCCCTTCCCTAAATGCCTGCAGGCTTTTTTCATTCATATCCGTAAGCATCAAGTCCCAGCCGCGCCTGGCACATTCCGCTGCCATCGCTCTGCCGAGTCCGCCGCCGGCGCCGGTAATCAATACTCTCATGCCATTTCCTCCCCGAAGGCTGTGATGCCGCATAGATGAAGACTCATGTCAAACAATTTTTCCCTGTCCGCTTGTCGGTCAGCCCTTTTATCATAAACCGCCTGCTTGGAATCAAGATAATACAGACCCGCCGGCGCGTAGGACAGCTCGCTTAAAAAGCCATAGGTTTGCGCCGCCTTTTCTGGTGGAATGCCCTTCCTTTTACGCATCGCCCATACAGCGCGGACAAGGCCGCTGGATTGCTTAAAGCCGATGTCTGTGCTGACAAGCCCCGGGTCCACTACATACGCCCGCACGCCATCCTTTCCGTAACGTGCATTGAACTCACCTGCAAACAGAAGGTTGCATAGTTTGCTCTGCTTGTACGCACCTAGGCAGCTGTACCGCCGGCGCTGATACATCACATCATCCCAGCGGATGGCGTAATGCTTATGGGATCCGCTGCCGGTTAAAATCATCCGGCCACCCGCTTTCTTTAACGCCTTCATCAGCCGGTGGGTCAACAGAAAGCCAGCCAGATGGTTGAGCGCGAATTGCTGCTCAAAGCCTTCCTCGGTGGTGGTGTACCAGGCCCGTACCGCACCGGCATTATTTATAAGTATATCTAAGCGCCCTTCGCAGTTGGCGGCCAAATACTCATTGATTTCGTCGGCCACACGGTTTACTTCTCGCTGATGCATCAAGTCACCATAAAAGACAGCCATCTCTCCAGAAGGATAAGTTTTCTTCATTTCTGCCAAAGCCTTTTCCGTATTTTCATTGCTGCGGCCTACTAACAAAACGCGCCAGCCCGACTCTAACAGCCTATGGGCGGCAGCAAATCCGATACCGGAGGTTGCGCCGGTAATTACTGCGGTCTTCATGGGGTGCCTCCTGTAATGCTTTGGTAAACAGCTTCCGGAACATAAGCCGTGATACTCATTTCATAGGGCTGAGGGAAGAAGCCAAAGAAGGTGCTCTCAAAGGGAGTTTCCTTCACGGTGAGCACAGTTCCCTCCGCTTGTATCAAAAGTCGCTTGGACAGATCAATGGGTTCTGACAGCCAGGCTTTGGCATGCACCTGAAGCTGTGGCCCATCTTCAGTGGGCAGATAAGTCACCTGTGCCCGCACAGTTTCAAACTGAAGGCTGGTAATGTCTTTCGATATTTCATAACTCTCGCTTGCCTCGCGGGACATCATTGCGCCTGTGGCTACAACATAGGTGCAAACCAGAGCGATACCGGCGATTGCAACCGCCAAAACCTTCAACCAGAACTTCGCACTTTTCACTTTCATTTCTTCTCCCTCCCCTGTTCTCGATCCAGCCAGCGCATTGCCAGCGCGGATAGTGCGACAATTGTTACTCGCCACACATACTTGGCGCCTATTAGGCACAGCGTTCCCATGGCGCACAGCATAACGCCAGTGAAGGCGGCCAGCAGACCATAGGCAATGAATCCTTTAATAAATTCCATCACAGCTAGCAGAATCGCGCCGGCAGCACCAAGCCACAGTGCCGGCCCCAGCATAAAGATTGGCAATATACATAAAACAAAGCACAGATAAAGCGTACCAATAATAAATCCCTTTCCCAGCCGGTAGGTGAAGGTTGCTCCCACCATGCGTAATGCGGCTTTGGGCGTTTTTTTCTTTTCTGCCTGTGTTGTAGCGTTTACAGCCGTGTACAGCTTGGCGATAGTATCCGGTTCACCCAATTCTTTAGCGATCTGCTGCTCTGTCTTTCCCAGAGAAAGACCGATTTCAAAGTGTTCTCGCAAATCTGCCAGAATCTCCTCCCGATCAGACTGCGAAAGCTTATTCAGCGCCAGGTTCAGCGCCTGCAAATATTCATTCATTCGCCTCATCCTCCAACAAAATCACGTTTACTTGATGAACAAAGGTCAGCCACTCCTGCCTAAGCTCGGCTTCTGCCACCTTCCCCGCCTCCGTCAAACGGTAATACTTGCGCGGCGGTCCGCCAGATTCATCCGACAGATACGTATCGCACAGTCCATCCCCCTTTAGCTTTCGAAGCAGCGGATAAAGTGTTCCCTCCGCTATCTCAATGCTTTTGGATATCTGCTCCGCCAACTCGTATCCGTAGGCGTCTTTATGGCGCAGCGCAGCCAGAACGCATAGGTCCAGCACCCCTTTTTTGAATTGTGGATTCATGCCGCACCTCCCTTCTGTTTAATGACCACTACTGTGCTTTGTTCAGTAGCAAACACAGTATAGCACCCTCCCGCATGCATTGCAAGAGGGTGCCAAGGATTTAATCCATTTCTAATGATAGATCGGAAGCTTCACACAAAAAGTACTGCCTTCGCGGGGTTTGCTTTCGACCGATACGTCTCCCCCATGCTCCCTTACAATTTTTTCAACGATGCTCAGGCCAATACCGCTGCCACCGGTGTGCCTGCTTCGGGATGGATCGGCGCGGTACAGATAATCAAATATATAAGGCAGATCCTTTTCATCAATTCCGATTCCGGTATCTTTAACACATACGATTGCCATATCAGCTTCTTCTTGTAAGGAAACGTGGATGCTCCCACCGGCAGGCGTATACTGTACGCCGTTTGCCAGAAGATTGTCCAGCACTTGATTCAATTCATCTTTATTTCCATTAATAGTAGATGGCGTAAGGCTGCCTGTCAGATGGATTTGCTTATCCGCACAGACAGGTTGAAACCGGTCCAAGCAATCCTGAATCAGGCCATCCAGGGCTATGTGTTCCATACTGCGGCTCTTTCTTACATCGTAGAGCCGGGCCAGCTCCTCCAGCTTTTCCAACATGCGGTTCAGCCGCTGTATCTCCTCATAGCAACTGCCCAGCCGCTGCGGTGTCGGTTCCCAAACACCATCCTGAAAAGCCTCCAGATTGGCTTGAAGCACTGAAAGCGGTGTCCGCAGCTCATGGGCATAATCGCGTACCACCCGTTCCCTGGCCTTTTGCTGTTCTTCCAATGTCTTAGAGAGAAGATTGACGCTGCCAGATAGTTCATTTAACTCTTTTGCATAAGGATGCTTAGGTGTATATGGCGCGTAATTGCCCTGCGCGATAAGGCTTGTGTGCTCACTGATTTCCCGAATGGGTTTGACAATACCCTTTGCCATTATGTAACCAAATCCGCCAGCCAGAAGCGTGCAAAAAATACCGGCAATCAAAAAAACAATATCAATCCTGTGTATGAAATCCAAATCTGCTTGAGTGTAATAGTACGGCCCGCTGTAACCAAAACGTAACGTACCCATGGTCGTACCATTAACAAGAAGCGGGTAATTCATTTCCATATACGTACCTGTATAGGAGGAATCGCGCATGGAGGTAATACACCACACGTCATACAGCATGTTCTCACATGCCTTGGTGTCATTGCAGTGGATGCAGTAAATTTGCCGGTCCTGATTATCCCAAACAGACAATACCAGCCCTTCTTTAAGCATGGCGTAGCCGAGTTCTGTATAATGTAAATGCTCAAGGTCTGTTTTCAATAGTTGTTCTTCCACCGTTTTGACTATGTTTTGGGCTGTTTGCTCCCGCTGCTTGACCACATAACTTTGAAAATGGCTGCCCATCAAGGTATGTGTAACCAATAGCAATACGCCGATAAGTAGCAGTGATATGGCCCCATAGGTGAGCGCCAACCGCGCCTTCAGGCTAAGCATCCGCTTTGCCATCCATTTTTCCTCCAAACCGGTATCCAACGCCCCGAACGGTCAGGATATACATGGGTTCATCCGTCTTATCCTCCAGCTTGGCACGCAGGTTTTTTATGTGAGAGTCGATGGTGCGCTCATAGCCTTCATAAGAAAAGCCAAATGCGCAAAGTATTAATTCTTCACGGGTAAACACCTTGGCAGGCTGGCGAAGGAACGCACTTAACAGCTTATACTCGTTAGGGGTGAGCGTAATTTCCCGTTCAGACCTGTACACCTGATGCCGGGCAGTATCTATCCTCAAATCTCCATCGTTATAGGTCAGCACCGCAGATGCTTCCGATGTTCCGAAACGCCGAAGCAGCGCTTCCAGCCTGGCTACCAGCTCTCTTGGCCGAAAGGGCTTGATCACATATCCATCCGCCCCAAGGGCAAGACCTTCCACCACATCGTTTTCGCCGCCTTTGGCTGTGAGCATCAGGACAGGTACATCGGAAATCTGGCGAATGGCTTTGAGCACCTCATCGCCTGACAATTCAGGCAGCATTCTATCCAGCAAAACGGCATCGGGCCGCTCTTTTTCAAACGCACATAGCCCTGTCTTTCCATCGCCAGCCGAAAGCGTATCGAAACCGGCATGGTGAAGATATGCCTCGATAACGCTTGCGATTTTCTCCTCATCTTCAACAATCAAAATTTTGGCCTTTCCCATATTGCCCCCCTGATGTTTACATATACTTCATCATTATGCCATACATTTATGGAGAACAGATGAAGGTTGAGTATCATAATGCGTAGCATTTATCTTCCCTGTCAATATAGCATAAGCAAACATCATTCTCAACAAATAATCGATAAAGCATGCAATAGCTAAAAATCAAAACACAAAGCGTTATTTTGAATAACATCGCCGCTGCTTACAAAGTCATCGTAGTACATAAGCTCAAATAACAAAAAGCCACGTTCTGACGCGTTGCTGGAACGTGACTTGAATTGTTACACAAGAATTATACGGTAATTCTGCCATAGCAGACTACTAATTGGGCCTTCATGCTTGCAATCCAACTACGAATGCTACTCTACTCTGGCAGAAACATTTACATCGATATTCCCACGGGTCGCGTTGGAATAGGGGCAGATTTTGTGTGCCTCTGCGACAAGAGAATCAGCGGTATCTTGGCCAATGCCCCTGAACACGACCTCCAGGTCCACCGCCAAGGAAAATCCGCCCTCATCATTTTTACCAATTCCAACATGTGCATGAACATCCGGCGGTGCAACCTCCAACCGTTTGAGTTTGACGAAATGCGCAACAGCGCTGCCAAAGCAGGAAGCATAACCCGCGGCAAACAACTGTTCAGGATTGAAGCCATTACCCTTTTTTCCGCCAAGTTCCGGCGGCGATGCCATCTCGAACCGGATCGGTGTATTTTCCACATGTACTTGTCCGTCGCGTCCGCCAGTTGCTACTGCCGATGCCTTATATAAAATCTTCATTGTCCCAGCTCCTTTGTTATCATTTCCTATCTATTGTATAACCAAACATCTTCCGTTTGAATCAGCAGCAATCATCTTTCTGGCTGCGTGCAGTATATTCTGGGCAACTTGCCCGCCAGGCACGCAAATGATATAATCACACAGGGTGATTGAAATGGAAGACAGGCGGTTAAATAAATACATTTCCGACAGCGGATATTGCTCACGCCGTGAAGCGGATCGACTAATTGAAGAAGGCAAGGTGACAGTCAATGGGCGCGTGGCGAAGGTTGGGGAGAGGGTGGCTAAAGGCGCTCGTGTTGTTGTTGAAAAACATCTCATAAGCGGAGCTGGCGACAAGGCATATCTTGCTGTATACAAACCGGTGGGCATCGTTTGTACTGCCGATCCCCGCGAGCCAATGAATATTGTTGACTATATCCATTTTCCTGGACGCATCTATCCCATCGGCCGCCTCGATAAGGACAGTGAGGGGCTGATCCTTCTGACCAGCGACGGCGATATCGTAAACCGCATCCTACGCGCCTCGGGCAGGCACGAGAAGGAGTATGAGGTCGCGGTGGACAGGCCCATTACGCCGCAATTTCTTGACCGGATGAGCAAAGGCGTACCGGTTCTGGGGCAGGTCACACTACCCTGCCGCATTCGAAAAACAGGACCAGGTTCGTTCCGTATCATTCTTGTGCAGGGGCTGAACCGCCAAATCCGCCGCATGTGCGAATATCTAGGCTACAATGTCGTCCATTTGCGCCGTATCCGTATCATGAATATTACGCTTGGCGCCATGCGCCCAGGCAACTGGCGTATGCTCACGGATAGCGAACTGAACGCCCTTTTGAAAAGCCTTGATACAGGTGGAAGCGGCACCCCCGAGGAGGAAGAATAATCAGCGTGCCGTAGCGGGGACTATAAAAAATATATTGACATAGCCAAGAGCTATTGTGCGGGTCTATACTACGGACAATAACCACTTGAGTGATCCCTTTGGTTACAATCCTTACTCAAAACATCTATATTTATCACGAATTGTCTCGCTTCTTTTTGATCATATCCCCGTTGATTGGTCGGAATGCATATTCTTTGCTTTCTGTGTGTATATCATGTACAGTCTATCTTATATCGCTCGAACCACTGTGCAAAAGGAATTCTCCAGAAGCGATTTTCGAAATTTGCTTCACAAGATTCGGTTTGATAATCAAGATAAGCAATTTTCAAAAAGCAAAACCCCTTAAAAACCGAGTGGTTTCAAGGGGTTTTGCTTTGGTACACCATCAGGGACTCGAACCCTGGACACCCTGATTAAGAGAATTGAAAAAGGGTATCCCATGTCCGGAAAAAGTGAGGCGTCACAAGGGTTTGTCGGTTCTTGACAGGGCGCGTCCTGACAAAGAAAGTTGCAAAAAAGTTGCACAACGGTTTTCATGGGATTAGGCTTGGCTTGGCATAGCTCCATTCATTTGGCGTGAATTTATGCATTCATCATTCCGAATGAAGCCCTCATGGGATGAACAACAATGCTTGCCACCGCATAGGGTCAAAGTATGTAGCGGTGTCTTCAGCATGGGGCCTTAGAGAGAGCCATAAGTTAGCATTTTCAAATATATTTATATCTGTCCGTGAAAGCAGGATCGCGCCACATTATTCTTTGAGGCAGCGGTCGAAAAAGTCCAAATACATCTGATTGGTTGTTCGAGCAAACTCATCGACGTCAAAAAACAGATCTTGTCCGATGGCAAGACAGAGCGGTGGGCTGGACTGTGCAAGGTCTGTAAGGGTCATGTGCCCGGCACCTTTGATGTAAACATCCTCTGTCATATCGCTTTGATCGTTCAGCATCGCATAGTTTTGCGCATACTGCGGCCTATCCGCTAGGATATGCCACGACGAATCCGTGTAAACATTCAACATCGGCACGGGATAAGGTGCGCTGTTGAACGTGAAGCCACCCGCCCTGATGCCCTCCACATCATACATGAATGGCGCCTCCAGCGAGATAACCGCACGGACATCGGCCCGCGCCCGGCCCATGCCCAGCGCGGCGGCACCGCCAAGGGAGTGTCCCATCACGCCGATCCTTGAGGGATCGGCCAAACGGTACACGCCATGGTCATTAATGTCACCCGCGGCTGCGCGGGCGATGAGCGTATCCAGCACAAAGCCGATATCGCCCATGCGGATGTTCATCCATTCGGCGAACAAACTTGTAAGCTGCGCCCGGCTTTCCTCACTCGAATCGCTTGAGCCCAGAATCTGCTGCCGGTACGTTTTGTCCATCTTGATTTCTTTGCCGTCTGCATCGGTGGTGCTCAGGCACTGATAGGTGTGATCAATGGCGCACACTATATATCCGTGGCTCGCAAGCTCCCGATATAGCGATACATTGCTTTCCCTTATCCCAAACGAGCCATGCGAGAAAACGACAATCGGGCATGTGTTCTCGCCACCCGAATAATTTGAAGGATACCAGATATCAAGGTTGAGCCACCTGTACGAGCCGTCGCTTTCATAGGGTTCGACACGGCTTTCATCGGTATAAGTGCAACATACAGACGCAGCCTCATATGGCCCTGTTGTTCTGGGATAGTCCCATGCCGGGAACGCCCACCAAATAGACGCCGCAATGATTAGCGCGATGGGGCTGATGATGTGGATGGCTCTTGACGGCCATTTGTACTTTTTCCCGAAAATGCCGCGTACCATCACGGCAAGCAAAAGCACGACGACAGCGATAAAGAACACATTCCTCATAGACTACCCTTCAACCTCACTAACGACGTAATAGTACACAGCGATTTTCTATTATAAATGTGTTTTGCTGCGCTGTCAAAGACATACAGTATATTTTCAGGATGTCAGCATGTAATTGATATGGTATACTGGCGACATCTTCACTATGATGAGGGCAGGGGCAAAACATGCAGCGCTGCCATCAACACATCTTATAGGCTTGCCCTCGTTCCTCCTCATACCATCGCCCCTCACTAAAGTTGAGCAATCTCCGCTTTCCCTTCACCCAGCAGATATAGCAGGTTCCGTCTGCCCCTGGATCTTTTTCCGATAAAGGAAATGTGCCAGTAATGTCCTCAATCTCCTCAATCCTTCCATCCTTCCTGATAATCGCTCGGGGCACCACAATTCCTTCAGAAGTATAGTCGACATTTACTGTCACATAGACTTTTTCACCTTCATTTACTACCATCACCGTGACACCTTCCCCTTATGCGAATTTGTGGTATTCTATCCCGTTAGCTCGTACGGGAACACTCATTCTCATCCGGAGTATACGGTGTCTAAATGCGAAAATCAAGGACCAAGTTTAGGTAATCTTCATCTAGGTAATTGATCCTGCCTGCCCTTCTACTTTGGATTCCATATGCAGCCTCGTCCCTAATTCAAAGCGAGCCAAAAAAGGTTTCTTGGTAAGTGTTGCTGCTGGAAACTAATTCTGGATGAGCTGCCTCGATGATACCCTTAGTCTTTGCGTAATTTAGACGGTTGTTAACACAGTATCTCATAAGCTGCGAAGCAAGAATGACAAATCTATCTGCTACAGATATTGCTTTACCTTTATCTAAAAGCAGTTTACTGTAATGCGAATATTCCGCTATACATGCTTCGATGCTTGTACCATTGTCGTAGCTTTCTTTTGAACACACGATGATCGCATCAAGGCTTATTGGATCATTAGCTGCAGCCTTTGGCGTCGATGCCATGAGTTCAGCATGAATAGGAAAAACGTCAAAGACGAAGAAACCCGAATCAGATATTGCTTGTGCTATTGCTGCCCAACCTTCAGCTCTTGAATGATGGAAACTGAAGGCAAGCTTACCATTTTGCTTAAGCACGCGATGGCTATCACATAATACGGTAGATATGACAAGATGCTTAATGCTTTATTAAATGGACTGGATCTTGCAGCAATCGTCTCTTTTGATTCAGGGCAAATCCTATCACTCGCAGAACTAAAGCGCGATACAGTGAACA
The DNA here is from genome assembly GCA_023398575.1 of Bacillota bacterium. Taxonomy (GTDB): domain Bacteria; phylum Bacillota; class Clostridia; order Christensenellales; family Aristaeellaceae; genus JAEWAH01. The sequence goes on from JAEWSC010000088.1 coordinate 24,274, forward strand.
AAGTAAAAGGGAACAACCAAATAGTAAGCTTTACATTATCGAAAAAGATCAGGACAAATAGAGAAATTGCGGCTTTTATATCAGGACTGTTTGACCTAAATAAAATAAATCGAAATTTTGAATATACTAACATTGAAATTCTTTACTCTTCTTGTAGAGAAGTAACACAATGTATGATCAAACAATACAATTCAATGGGGTACATATATATAAATCATACCCCATCCTCATATTATCATGGAAGTTTTGATAGTCTACCGCAAACCATCAATTCGCATCACGTTATCGGGCTGGAATTTGATAATGTGCTAGTTGTAATAAACAATGATTTTTTCTATCAAGATAGCCGACTGAATGCAATAAAACATCCAAACCCCAACTACATTTATACTCAATTACTATATCAGGAAGTAACAAGAGTAAGAGAACGCTTATGCGTCATTGTGGAAGAAAACCTATTGTTGTTAAGAGAAATAATGAAAATCTTTCCCGAAAAAAGTAAATCAAACTGAAGAGCCGCCCAGCACAAAGGCCAGGCGGCATGGAATGGATCAGAGCATTAATAATGCTTAGCGTCCGTGGGGTTGTTCAGCACGCCGAACGCAACCAGCAAGGCCAGCACTGCGTCAAAGGTCTGCTGGATAGGCTCCTGGGTTATGCCCAGCGTTTCATACATGCCCATGTTGCCAAACAGAGTGAGGATCGTGGCCAGGATAGACGCCCATACCACCTTAGACTTCCAACGATTTTGCATATTAGTTACCTACCTTTCGTTTTTCCCGCCGACCCATTATCGGTCAGCAGGGTGAATGCCGACATACTCGTCCAGGCGCCTGTGCGCCGATTTTGCGGATTCCTCCACCCGCGCCAGCCGGTCTGCCATGGTGCCCATCTCATCACGCAGCCTGCGTTGGTCGGCCCGGATATCGTCCACGCCGCGTTTGATGTACTCCAGGTCAACCCGAAAAGTGATCGATTGTCCCACCTCGGCCTCGCTGTCCTTTTTCCGGCCACGCAGCCAGGACAGCCATCCAAGCAGCATGCCGGACAGGCCAAATATCAGTCCCAAAACCACATCATCCATCGCACCGCACCGCCCGCATTATTGGATTACAGCCCTAGCTTCGCCCAGGTCTTGGGGCCCACGATACCGTCCCATTCCTTGGATTCGCTAGGGAATGCGTCCAGCTGGAAAGCAAGCACGGCAGCCTTGGTCTTGGAGCCGAACACACCATCAATCGTGCCAGGGTTGTACCCCTTGGCCTTTAGGGTGGTCTGCAGCAGCTTCACATCCTCCCCGCGCATCATGGCCACGCCTTTTGTGTAGCGCAGCATCCGCTTTTCCACAGGCGCCGGTGCGGGTGCGGGCTTCTCGGCGGGCGGATCAGCAGGCTTCTCGGCAAGAGGAAGGGCGCCCACTTTGATGAACTTCGCCATGGCGTAGGACACGCCGCCAGCGTAGTAGACCTTGAGCCAATCGGCCTGGGTCTGGCCATCCTTGTAAACCGAAATGGCAGCGCCCTTGGGCAGCTTAGTCACCACCTGTGCGCTGGTGCTGGGCCGCGCCCGCACGTTCAGGGAACCGTTCTGGGTTTGCACCACGCCGGGCAGCACATCAAGCAGATCGGGCCGTACAGCCCTGTAATCCACATCAGCGAACCGTGCCCAGTGCGTCCACTTCGTGCTGGTGAGGTTCCCCAGGAGTACGCCGTAAGCGGAACCACGCGCATCCACGATAAAGCTGCCGCCGATGGTCATGCCGATGTGCCCCATCTTGTCCTTGGAGCCGCTTTCGGCCCGGAACACAGCGATGCCCGGCTCGTTGACCGGCAGTGTGTCGATGGTGCCCTTTTCGGCAAAGGGCCAGGTCCGCCAGATGGTGGTGGCGCCGCTGGCCTTCTTGATGCCGTTAGCCTCAAAGGCTTCACGGATCAGGGAAGCGCAATCGAACACCTGCAGACCGTCCCACTTGGCGCTGTTGCCCAGGATCGCACCGGCCTGCGAGGGTACCCGTCTGGCCATGTCCTGGCGGAAAGAGCGGGAGCAGATTTCACCGCTCGACCCCCAAACGTAGCCGCAGCCCACCTTGCTGCGAATGTAGGAAACCAGGGACCATACCGAAACAATCAAAGTTCACCTCTCCTTTTTTATAGCAGCGGAATCGCAGCCCGCAGCTGCGCAATGACCGCCGCCGCCGGACAATTAACGGAAATAGCAATCCAAGCAGGCAGGGAAATATCGTGCGTACCATTGGCTGTGTCCCAGCCGTTCACCAGGCTCACCACCTGATCGATGGCCGCCCGCAGCTCGGCCACATGGCTTGTCCAACCCACCAGGCCAGTGACGCCCGCCGTGATGGGCGAAAAGGCGTAGGCAGCCATGCCGTAGTAGGCCCGCACGTTGTTGATGGCCGCCTGCAGCTCGGTCATGTGCACCGCCTTGATCGGGGTCTCTCCGGCCACCAGATTGGCGTCTGTCCATGCTGGCACAGCATACGTAAAGGACCTAGCCACCGCACTGCTGGCCATGCCCAGGGCATCGGTGGAGGATACCGAAATAGACTGCGTACCAGCGCCCGCCGCGCTGGATTTGCGAAGGACCAGCTTCTTGCCAGGCACTTGTGCCCCGGCGCTGCTGACCGTATAGCCCGATGCCGTAAGGGGTTGGCGGTGTCCGTCCGTATCGCTGCCCACGGTGGCCAGGATGCGCGGCTGGCTGTTGTAGATAGTCTTGGATGCCACCGGCGCCGTTACACCAGGTGCTGCCGGTGCAGTATTGGCCGTTAGTGCCGCATAGGCTGCGCTGATGGCGCTGTTGCTACGCTGGCCAATGGTGTACACCCTGAAATAGTAAACAGCCCCCTGGGTACCTGGTGCGGCAACAGACACGCTGCCGCTGCCGGAGGATGTAGAAACCTCCCCGATCTTTTC
>JAEWSC010000006.1 GCA_023398575.1 Bacillota bacterium
TACAGGTCGCCAACGATTTGGAGTATGAGCCCAACCAATTGGCTGTGGGGCTGATTACTCAGCGGAGCCATACCCTTGGGCTGATCATTCCGGATGTGAGCAACACCTTTTTTTCTGAAATCGCCAAGGGTGCCGAGGAAGAGGCCTTCGCAGCCGGTTACAACATCATCCTGTGCAACACCAATGATCAGGCCTCCCGGGATGTGAAGTATATGAACTTGCTGCTTGGCCGGAATGTGGATGGCATTGCGCTGACCATCTCCTCTCCCCAGCAGGGCACCGAGAACAAGGCATGTCAAAAACTCTTGGAGCTATCCCAAAAGCCGGCCGTTTTGATCGACCGTATCCGAATGGGGGACAAAACCAGCAGCATCATGGTGGATCATCTGCACGGCGGATATCTTGCCACCAAGCATTTAATCGACCAGGGGCATCGCAAAATCGGCTGCATCACCGGCTCCATGCGGCTGTACACCGCCTCGCTGCGTTTTCAAGGCTACAAAAAAGCGCTGGAGCAATGCGGCATCAGCCTGAACATGGATTGGGTGGAGCACGGGCATTACCATTTGGAAGACGGCGAGCGCCTGGCAGAGCGGCTGATTCGCAGGGGAGTAACGGCCATCTTTGCCTGCAACGACCTGATGGCCTACGGCGTATACAAGGTTGCCAAACGGCTTGGAATTCTGATACCGGATGATTTGTCGGTGGTTGGCTTTGACAATTTGCCTTTTTCCGACCTGGTGGATCCTCCACTAACCACCATCGCCCAAGGCGCCAACGAAATTGGTTCCAGGGCCATTCGCAAGCTGATTGCGCTGGTGGAAAACAGTGAAGAGCAAAATGAATCCATTCGTTTTGAACCGCAAATCAAGGTCCGTAAAAGCGTAAAGGAAAGGAGCTATCCATGACAGCATTCAAACAAAGGCGGCGATTCAACTGGCAGGTTTTTGTAATGGCCATGGCCGGTGTAGCCTTTTTGCTGGTCTTTGCCTACCTGCCCATGGGCGGCATTCTAATTGCCTTTAAGGATGCAGATTATTCTCTGAACGTGATGCGGGCCCTGCAAACCAAGCCGCTTGTGGGATTCAAAAATTTTGCTGCGTTTTTAAGTGATCCGCAATTTATCAACATTATGCTCAATACCCTTGGCCTGAATGTTCTGCAGCTGGCGATCACCTTTCCGGCACCGATTATCTTTGCATTGATGCTCAACGAACTTCAATCCAAGCGGCTGCAAAAGTCAGTACAAACGATTACGTACTTCCCGTACTTTATTTCCTGGGTCGTATTCGGCGGCATTATACTCAGCATGCTTTCAGCCGACGGCGGAATCATTAACGAGGTATTGTTACGGCTTGGGATAGTGAAGGACAAAATTGCCTTTGCCTCCAAAGCGGAGTACTTTTGGTGGATTACCATCTTCTCCTCGCTACTCAAGGGCTTGGGCTGGGGCGCGGTAATTTATATCGCCGCCATTGCAGGCGTAGACCCTTCCATTTATGAAAGCGCCAGAATCGACGGTGCCAACCGGTTTCAGACAGCGCTGAAGATCACCCTGCCCTGTATCGCCGGAACCATTACCGTCATGCTGCTGTTATCCATCGGCGGGCTGCTCTCCTCTAGCTTCGACCAGATTTACATCCTGCAAAACCCGCTGAATGTCAGCCGCAGCGAAGTGCTGGACACTTATATCTATAAAGTGGGTATCACCCAGCGGCGCTATTCCTTTACCACAGCTGTGGGGTTGTTTAAATCGGTCATATCGCTGGTGCTGTTGTCATTTAGCCATGTGCTTTCCAAAAAACTGACTGGCCGCGGCCTGTTTTAGGAAGGAGGATGAAGTACATGATGCATCTCCGTATCGGTGGAAAACGGTATAACTGGTTTGATGTGATCAATCTGCTGTTGATGCTGCTGGTAGCGCTGTTTTGCCTGTATCCCTTTTGGTATGTACTCATCGGTTCTTTTAACGAAGGTTCGGATTATATGCGGGGTGGGGTATTCGCATTGCCAAGGGTCTGGTCTTTGGATAACTATATCATGGTCTTCAATGACAAGCGTCTGATCATCGGCTTTCAGAACACTTTTGTCCGCACAGCCATCGGCACCCTATCCAGCACCTTGTTCACCGCCATGGTTGCCTACGGCATGAGCCGCCGCGATCTGCCGCTCAAAAAGCCCATCTACTGGTTCAATCTTTTCACCATGTTCTTTGGCGGCGGCCTCATTCCGTATTTTCTGGTGCTCAAGCAGATGGGACTGATTAACAGCTTCTGGGTGTATATCATCCCCTGCCTTTACTCCGTGTTCAACATGATCATTATCATGAACTTTTTTAAGGATATTCCCGAAGAAATTCATGAGTCCGCCATGATCGACGGAGCCAGCGAGTTCAAAACCTTCTACAAAATATACCTGCCCCTTTCAATGCCGGTGCTGGCCACCATCGCGCTATGGAACGGCGTATTTCATTGGAACAGCTTCTTTGATTCCATGGTCTACACCACCGACCAGAACCTGCAGACGCTGCAATTATATCTGGTCAAGCTGATCAAGGAAGCCTCCATGACCCAGGGGGAAGCAGCCAGCAAGGTACCTGCCCAGGTGGCCAAGACCATTTCCATCATGACGCTGCGCTATGCCGCCATTGTGGTCAGCACCGTGCCGATCCTGTGCATCTATCCGTTTTTGCAAAAGTTCATGGCCAAAGGTATTATGCTCGGATCCCTGAAGGGATGAGCAAATATAATAAATCTCTTAAAAGGAGGACATTCCATGAAAACCAAATCCCGTCTTGTGGCACTCCTTGCGGTTGTGATGATGTGCATGAGCATCTTTGCGCCGCTGACCACCGCCAGCGCTGACCTTATCAGCCCGGTGGAGGAATTTACCATCGACTGGTATGTAGACCTTAGTTGGTGGGGCTGGAACGGCCTGGGCTTTGGTCAGGATATGACCAGCCAGATCCTCAAGGAAAAGACCGGCGTGACCATCAACTTTATCACCCCCGCTACCGACGGCGGCGAGCAGCTGGCAACGATGCTGGCTTCCGGCGACCTGCCCGACGTGATCACCCTGCAGGGCCTGTGGGACAGCAACAGCCGTATGCTGGCATATCAAATGAGCCAGGATGGCTACCTGCTGGCGCTCAATGACCTGATCGAAAAGCACAATCCCGACATGAAGGACGTTATCCGCCAGGATGTATTTGACTGGTATGCCGAGAGCGACGGAAAAACCTACATGACCCCCAACTACGCCTATTCCAGCCAGGACTTAAAGCCGGGCGAGCAGTTGGTGCCCAACCGCTGCATCACCGTGCGCAAGGACCTGTGGGAAAAGCTGGGCTCCCCCGACATGAGCACCCCCGAAGGCTTCCTGGCAGCCTGCAAGCGCGCCCAGGAGGAACTGACCTATGACGGCAAGGAAATCATCGGCCTGCAGCTGTACGAAGGTGCTAATGAAGCGCTGAGCATTATGAACCAGTATTTCGCCGTGCCTTTTGAAACAGAAGATGGCAAGTATGCCTATGATTTCGACCAGGAGGGCACCAAGGAAAGCCTTGCGTTCCTGAACGAAGCGTTCCGCATGGGTCTGGTGACCGAATCCAACTTCTCCGACACCCGCGACATGATCAATGAAAAGGTAGCCAGCGGCCGTGTGTTCGCCATGATCACCGCACCCCAGGACTTCACCGGCCAGATGGGCTCCCTGTATGATACCGATCCTGGCGCCGTATACATCCCCGTCCTTCTGCACAACCACAAGGGGGAAGACCCCGTGCTCAGCGACATCCGCGGCTGGGGTTGGCTAATGACCGGTATCACCTCCTCTTGCGAGCGCCCGGACCTTATCATCAATCTCTTTGAGTACCTGATGAGCGACGAAGGCCAAATCGATATGGTATTCGGCAAGGAAGGCGAAACATTCAAGTACAATGAAGATGGAACCATTTCCCTGACGGATGAATACTATCAGGCAGCAGCAAACAACGACACCAAGAAGTATGCCCTGTCCGCCATGAACCTGCTGGATAACTATGCTTTCCGCCGCAAGTTTGATTCCGTACCCACCGATCCCAAAGCCCTTGCCACAACCGATACCATTCTCAAGGCGCCGATGGCTCCCTACTCCTATGATTATTCTGCCAGCGGCCTGAAGCTGGACCCCGCTGATCCCCGCAAGGAAGAGGTTCAGCAGCTGAACGTAGCCCTGAGCAACTACCGCAAAACCGCTATTGCAGAACTGATTACCGCAGGCAGCGAGGATGCCTTTAACGCAAAGTTTGACGAGGTGAAGGCCACATTTGTTAGCATGGGCGTGGATAAGGTGATCGCCTACAATGCCGATGGCTATGAAAACGCCAAGAAAGCCCTGGGCGTTGATAATGGCTGGCCCCTTTATCAAAAGTAATTTCCTGATTTAATAAAAGCCCGCGGCGGCGTCCGCCGCGGGCTGTGCTATTTCAATAACTGTGAATCATGGGAGCGTATTGCATATGTCAACTTTTCTGCCTGTTTCTATCAGCCGGCTTGTACAGCGGCTGGAGCCGCCCAAGGGACCTGTTTCCATGGTGCTGGATACAGATACGTTTAATGAAGTAGATGACCAGTTTGCCCTGGCCTACAGCCTGCTGTCGCCGGACCGTCTGACGGTAGAGGCTGTTTATGCCGCGCCTTTTCGCAATGAACGCGCTGCGACACCCGGCGAAGGCATGGAAAAAAGTTATGCTGAAATCCTTCGCCTGCTTGCGAAAATGAATATCAGCGCCGAAAATTTTGTTTTTAAAGGCGCTTCACAATATTTGGGCGAAACGCCTGTGGCCACACCGGCAACGGACGACCTGATCCTAAAGGCCCACCGCCATACAGCGGAAAATCCTTTGTATGTGGTTGCCATCGGGGCCATTACCAATATTGCCACCGCCATCTTGCTGGACCCCACCATCATCGATTCCATTCACGTGGTTTGGCTGGGCGGAAACCCTCTGGGCTATCCAACCACCGTGGAATTTAACTTGATGCAAGACCTGCCTGCCGTACGCACGGTGCTTGACTGCGGCGTACCGCTGACCATCATCCCCTGCATGGGCGTCGCCTCCCACATGCTGTCTACCGCGCCGGATATCCGTGCTCACCTGCAAGGCAAAAACGCACTGTGTGATGCGCTGGTCGACCTGTATACTGCTTATACAGAAAATCATTTTGGCTGGGCAAAGGAAATCTGGGATATTGCGCCAATAGCTTATCTTATCAATCCAGAATGGGTGCCTACCAAATTGGAGCACAGCCCTCTTTTAACGGATGACTGCCACTGGGCAAAGGATGAGCGCCGGCACATGATCCGTATGGCCTACTTTGCGTTCCGTACCCCCATCTTCTGGGATATGTTTCAAAAACTCAGCGCGCCGGAGGCCTGATCATGATCTATACCGTGCATCAAACAGACCTTTTCCGCCCGCATCAGGATCCTGATGATCATTATGACCTTGCCTGCCAATATGCGCTGCAAAAGCAGGGCCTTATCAAGCTGATGGGCATCATGCTGGACAGTCCGCCAAAGGATCCATTAAATGGCGACCCTGATGTGCAAGCAGTGATGCAGCTTTCCCATATCACAGGCAATTACGCAGCCATGGGAGTAGGTGCAAGCGAAAAGGGGCAGGCAAGCGGCGCATCCGCCTTGCTTATGGATATGCTCAGGGCTGCACCCGAGCCTCTAAAACTGCATGTCATCGGCTCCTGCAGGGATGTAGCCTATACAATAAGCCACGCACCGGAGCTGGTCAGGGAGAAATGCGCAGCCATCTACCTAAACGCAGGTGCGGCGCGTGACAACGGCAGAGTGGAATATAATGTTGCCCTGGACCCGGAAAGCTTCAGCCAGGTGATGAACGCCCCCTGCCCCGTATACTGGCTGCCTTGCTTTGATTCGGTTCCCGATTGGGGCCGCGAGGATATGCAGGTTGGCCGGTATGGAACGTTCTACCGCTTTACACAGGGGGATGTATTGTCTTCGCTATCTCCGCAGGTAAAGAACTTCTTTCTTTCCATGCTCCGGCGGGAAGAAGAATGCCGCTGGATCGAGAGGCTGAAGGTACCACTTCATAGCGATGAGTTGAATCGATTCTCTCAACTGCCAAGAAATATGTGGTGCACAGCCGGCTTTTTGCATGCGGCCGGCCAAACGGTATGGCTGGATGGTACCATCGCCCCGCTTAACGAATGTGCAGACCGGGAAGTGTTTACTTTTCTTCCCATCAGCGCTTCCTGTTCCATCAGCGGCGCCGTTTTGTGGCAACAAGGTGAAAACACGAACCGGTATCTCTTTGAGGTGCGGGATGAGGCTCTTTATCCTGCCGCTATGACCAAGGCTTTGGTCAGCCTTTTACAGGTTTTATAATCGTTATGGGGCAGGATGTGATGAGATGAGCAAGATTGCAGTAATTGGCAGCTATAATCAGGATATGGTATTCCGCACAAATCGGATTCCCGGTGTTGGGGAAACCGTGCAGGGAACCAGATTTTTCTCCAGTTCCGGCGGCAAGGGTTCTAACCAGGCGATTGCGGCCCATATTCAAGGGGCGAATGTAACGCCGGTGATTAAGCTTGGAAAAGATGCGCAAGGGGAAGATGCGCAAACCTTATACAAAAAACTGGGCCTGCCCTTGCATGGCATACTGCTGGACGAAACAGCCCACACCGGGGTAGCAGGCATCTTTTCAGACGAAGAAGGAAGCAACAGCATTATCGTCAGCGGCGGCTCCAACCTGACGCTAAGCAGCGACGAGATTCTGACCGCTGTTCCTCAGGATATTCGCCTGGCAGGCTTTCAGTTGGAAAATGCACCGGGTGAGATTTTCAAGGCCATCCAAGCCCTGCATGATAACGGCGTGGATATCCTGCTGGACCCCGCACCCGTCGTTATGCTGCCAGAGTGGCTCTATCCTTGTCTGACGTATTTGAAACCCAATGAATATGAAGCGGCAGCTTTATCTGGTTGTTCCATTGGAAACCAGTCGGATGCTCAAAGGGCGGCAGACGCGCTTTTGAAAAAGGGCGTAAAGAATGTCATTATTACCCTGGGTAACAAGGGGTGCGTAGTGCGCGGCACGGTAAATACTTTTGTTCCTGCTCCAAAGGTGCAGGCGGTGGACACCACCGGCGCGGGCGATATTTTCAGCGGCACGCTGCTGGCCATGCTTTCTCGCAGCGAAGGGTTGGAAGAAGCCATCCGACTGGCCTCCTGTGCTGCCGCGCTGTCCGTAACCAAACTGGGCGTATGGCAGGCATGCCCCACAGAGGCAGAAACCAGAAACTTTGCAAGACAGTTAGGGTGGTGAATGACAAATGCTCAAAGGAATATCCCCGCTTTTATCGCCGGAGCTGCTTCAAATACTGGCTGAAATGGGCCATGGCGACGAGCTGGTAATCGGCGATGCCAATTTTCCGTCTTGCTCCCTTGGCCGCCGGGTCGTGCACGCGCAGGGCCATGGCACAGTGCAAATGCTCGATGCGGTGCTGTCACTGCTTCCGCTTGATGACTTTGTCCAAGCGCCGGTATCCCTAATGCAGGTGGTACCGGGTACGCTGCCCGCGGGGGAGCCGCTTATTTGGGCGGATATACGGCAGCAAATCCAGGTTCACGAAGGGGAGAAGCAAATAGAAACACTAGGGCGCTTCCAGTTTTACGAGCGGGCCAAAGCGGCATACGTGGTCATACAAACCGGTGAAAGAGCCCTTTACGCCTGTGTGATCTTAAAAAAAGGTGTCCTGCGGGCGGAATGAAACCCGTAATAAAAAAACAGCGTCTTGATGCTGCCTACGCAACAATGAAGACGCTGCTTTTATTTATGTTCCATTTTTTGTCCAGGCGCTGATACCCACCCTTGCTTCACCCAATGTGCTTTGTCCAGGGGGTTCCATGTGTTTTTACGCATCATGCCCTTCATCACAAAAAACATCATGCTTCGAAAAAACGGCGGTTTGATCTTTTTGATGTTTACGGCGGTTTTGACGATTTTATCCGCCAGCGCATCGGCCTCCCTGGCCATCTCCGCCTGCTTATTTGGCGCCACTTCGCTCCATTTGGTAGCGCTCACGGCTTTGCGGTAGGAATAGATGCGCTTGATACCCCAGAATTTCAGGCTATTACGAAGCGTCTTTGTGGCATGCTTTGTCCCCGCGCCTGCTGTCGTTGTAACCGTTACCCCCAGTTTTTCAAACATGACGGGATTAGGCCTATGGCTCAACCACATAAAGCACAAATGGTCGATGAACGTCTTCATAGGTCCGCTTACATCCAACCCATATACCGGCGATGACAGTATGATCAAATCTGCCTCCGTCAATGTTTTAACGATGGGCAGAGTGGCATCGGCGTGGGGGCAGCTTTGCTCCCCCTTTAAGAAGCAGTTGAAGCAGCCCACACAAAAGTGATTAAGGTCTCTTGGCAGTACCACCTCTTGCAAATCCAAAGCAGTGCGCTTTTGAATGCCATCCAATATCAACTGCACGGTGTGGCGTGTGCTGCCATTGCGCGCATTGCCATATACGGCTGCAACCTTCATAAAGATACGCTTCCTTTGTATGTTGTGTGGTTTACAATTTCAAGGTCCTGTGGAAAAACGCGATAAAACCTGGCCGGAGGTCCTTGTGACTGGCGGCTTGCTCTTGGGGGCTTAAATCGAACCAGTACGCCTTTTGCTTCGCCGTTGCTGACAGGGAATCCAACGGCCATCCAGGCGTTCGCCTTTCATGAGGCTTATCCGACAGCAGAAACAAGTCGGAACAGATATCTTCCCCATCATATTCTAACAGTGTCCCATCCTCCGTGACCAGGCAGATCGCATTCAGATACCTGGCAGGCAAAAAGCCATCTTTACCATATTGTGAGGCAAGGGAGGCGTAGTGAGCGATCATCTCCTCATCGGTGAGGGACTTTCCATCTGGCCGCCGGGCATGAACGCCCGGATTTTTCGCTTCCGGCACACCCAATATCTCAATGCCCGAATCGCAGGAAAAAACGGGCTTGCGGTATAGGTGGTAGTAAAAAAGCGCTTTCTGTCTGGCATTTTGCAAAGGCGTCTTTCCCTCCTCCGGCGCTGAGGGGGCAGTTGCATCCAGCCCATCTATCTCAAGGGGCAGCTCGACAAGCCACTTGCGCATGGCACTTAACTTGGCGGGATTGCCTGTTCCGTATAAAAGCCGCATCACAAGCCTCCCAAAGCCGTATGAAGCACCTGCAGATTATTGCGCATCCCATCCTCATAGGCAGTCAGCGCGCCGTCATCCATGGGGCCTGTGACCAACGGGTCCAGCGTATACACCTTTGCACCGGTTTCTGCCGCCAGGGTTCTTGCCGCCAGGTCGGGATACTGCGGCTCTGTAAACAATGGCGGCGCATTCAGGTCACGCACCGTTTTGACAAGCTCTGCCAATTGTGCGGGGCTTAACGCCTCGCCCGGTTCCCGGTTGACCACCGCTGCCACGTGCAGGCCATAGGCTTTGGCAAAGTAGGGAAATGCTTCATGGAAGGTGATGATTTCCTTACCCTGAAGGCTGCTCAAGCCTGCCTTTAACTCTTCATCCAGCACTGTTAAACGGGCGATATACGCATCAGCATTCTTAGAAAGCGTATCCGCGTATTCTGGATAAGCGGCCATCAGGCCATCCCGCAAATTTTGCACCATGACAATCGCATTTGCAACACTTAGCCAAATGTGCGCATTATCCTCATGCTCGTGGTCATGGGCCTCATCCCCATCCTCATGGGTATGCTCCTCATCCCCATCGTTTGTGAGTAAAGGAATGTTTACAGACGCATCCACTATCACAAGCTCCGGAAACTGATCGGCAACGGTATTCAAATAGCCTTCCATGCCGGCACCGTTGATTAAAAGCACCTGCGCGCCGCTGAGTGTACGCATGTCCCCTGTCAGCAGCTGATAATCATGCAGGCAGCCGGTATCCGGCGCCGCCAGGTTTGTAAGAGTAATCTCATCGATATTTGCTATCAGATTTCTGGCCAGGATATAGATCGGATAAAAGGAGGTAACAACCGTTTTTTGCGTCGCATACGCCGCAGATGAAGAGAAAACCAACATCGCCGCAAGCGCTGTTGCAAGCCATTTTTTCATTATAATCACCTTATTTCTTTGGGATTGGGCCCATTGTAACATACACAACAAAAGAAAAACAAGCCGCCTGGCAGATACCTGTCAGGCGGCTGTACCATGAAAAGCAAGTTACCTACTTTGAAAGCTTACTCACTGCGCGGAAGTCGGATCAAACTTCGCCACGAGGCCCGTGTAAATAATTTCCGGAGACTGCATCCATTCTTCGAACGCTTTTCCGATCACTTCATCCTTGCGCATAGCTTCCATGTCTGTTGTCAGCTGCACCTTGCGTTCGTCGGTCAGCGCTACAGCGCCGCTGGGAACATCCCTTGTATAGCTGAGGATATGAACGCCATAGGTACCGACGATGGGCTGACCATAATCGCCTACCTTTTGCATTTCAGGCGCAAATGCACCCAGTGTGAACTCCGGCACAAAGCCTTCAAAGCCCTGATGAACGCTATACCCTTCGGTCTTGTAAGGTTCCTGCTGCATGCCGGGATCCTCGCCGTATTGTTCTACCAGCGCCGCAAAGGCTTCGCCGGCGCCCAAACGCTTATAGATATCATCCGTCTTGTCCTTAATGGAATCCAGCACTGCCTGACGGGCTGCGTCCACATCGGCCTGGGTTACAGGCACAGGGGTAGCTGTCGGCTCTGCTGTAGCGGTGGGCATAGGGGTAGCCGTAGCGGCAGGATCGGCTGTAGCGGCCTGAACGTCGGGGTTAGGATCGACATTCTCTTCTTCCAGCGCCTGCGCTTGGTTCTGCTGGGCCTCCAACGTGGATTGCGCATCGAGATAGGCCTGCAAAAGCGTATCGTCTACCTTGATGAGAATATGGCTGATGCCGCGAACGCCTTCAGGCACGAACCATACACTGTCATCGCCCTGAGAGGCAGCTGCTTCATACGCCGCTATATCGGCTTCAAACGCTGCTTTGTCCGCATCGACCCGTGTTTGATACTCCGTCTGGATTTCTTCGTCTGTATAAGCGGGGACGTCCTTCATCAAAATCTCTTCGATGCGTTCGCCCAGCTTTGCAATTCGGGAATTCGCCGCGACTTGCTCCTGAGTATAGCCCATGTTAAGTAGTTCCTGCGTGACCTGGGCTTTTGCATCGGCAATTTCCTGCTCAGTGGGTGTTTCAGAGGTTGACGCTAAAAAATAAGTATAGTTGGATTCAATCATTGAATCGATATAGGTTTGAGCTTCAGTTACAAATGCAGCCTCTTCCTCCGCGGTGAACTGGTCAACGCCATACTCGGCAGCTTTTTGCCTGATCACTTCATTCTGAATGGTGTAATACAGTGCTAAAGATTCGAATTGAGCCACATCGATGCCGTAACCGGCATACTGGTTGGAGATGGCGCTCAACAGAAACTGTGTATCTGCGCGTAATATATTCGTGCCTTTCACGGTCGCCAGAATATCCTCCGGCAATTTAGGCACAGCGGTTTGCTCGGGAGCGGCTGTTCCTTCAGTGGCCGTAGCTACCGGTGTGGGCGAAGGATTTTCACCCAGCGCGCCGGTCATCACCATGGTCACACACATGGTCAGCGCCAGGCAAAGCGCAAAAAAACGGGTAGATTTCTTCATAGAATCACATTTTCCTTTCTTTGTATCCGGCGCCGATGCCGGCATATTAGTTTCATTATGGCATAGGCCCTGCGCTACTGCAAGCAAAAGACGCGAAAAATCAAAAAGTTACACTCTGTTCACGAATTGCATATGACGGTTGCCCGGAGAAGGGAACCGCCTTTGTGTTCATCATCCGCAGTCATTGCCGTTGCGCTTTTATAAGACGATGGTCGGTCAAAATTAGTTTCAATAAAACACATGCCAATGAATGGGCAAATTGATTTTCTCAGCCACACATGCAAATCAAGTGCACCCATAACCGGTCAGCCCAAGGCAGATACCGTTTCTTCCGACTGTCTTGCATGCCAAACTTTCACCGAGATATACATAGATGCTATACACAAAGCGAATGTAAGAATAAACGGCAGCGCACGGTCGATTTGAGACATGGCTCCAGCAATTACACCTGCCGGTGATGTGATAAACAAGCACATGGCCAGCAGGAGTCCGTTCATGCGGGCGCGTTCTTCTTTATCCACATTCACCACCTGCAATGAAGATGTAATGGGGCTGAGAACCGACAGGGAAAGCGCCTCAATCACGACTCCCAGTGCAAGCAAGGGATAACTTGCTTCCTTTAAAAGGAACAACATTACCTGCACCGCAGCAAGACCGGAAAAGGCAAGCAATACGGGCTTTATGAAACCGCGCACATTCAAACGGGGTGTAAAGAGAAAGAAGCCCGCCATCAATACAAGATTTCGCAGCATGGAGAACAGGGATATATACTTTTCATCCACACCCAGCTTTTGAATAATGAACAGCGACCAAAAACTGTCGTTGACGCTGCGAAACGCGCCAAAGCAGGCTAACAGTGCCACTGTCAGCATTACCCGGCGATCATTCAGCATCGTTTTTAGTACATGCCGGCTATCCAGCAAATGCGAAAGCAGGCTCCTCCCTCTGCATTCCTCCCGGCGGCGCTTACCTACGGCTGTTTCATGCGTAATGAAATAGAGCAGCACAAATTTGACAGTCATCAAACCAAAGGTCAAGCCGTATAAAAAACGCATGGTAGGCACTAGGGAGTACTTTTCCACAAAAAAGTAGGACAGCGGTGTAATAAAAGCAGCAAGCATGCCTGCGATGCTGCTCAGAGAGTACAGATGCACCAGCTTGTTTTCAGGCGCTTCCTCAATAAACAAAAGCGTCCAGGAGTTTTCTGTAACGCGGATCATGCCGTTGAACAGCGCGGCCACAAAAAACCACTTTTCATTCTGCGCAAACATCCATAACAGCGCAGGTACGCTCCAGCATAGGATGTCAAATATCATTGTGCATAGCCTGCGCCCGATTTTATCGGTCAGCGGACCGCCAAGCAAGGACCATACCATCTGAGAAACGGTGTACACCGTTGCCGTAATGCCAATTTCCAAAGGATCCATACCAAGTGCCGCCATGTAGGCGGAAACAAAGGGAACATACAGATTAAAAGGGATACCCCATAAGGGCTCTGTCCAAAGGCAAGCCCCTTCGTTTCCCTTGGCATGGATCAGCGTATCGATGAGGGGATGGGTCATGACCTTCTTTTTCAAGCGGTCCATATCTACCTCTTCAGCGCGTGCACCGCGCCTCGGCAATGATAGCAAAATCACCTGTAGGTGTCAAGGCGCGTAAAGGCATATTCCTTGACAGGGTATATCTGGCATGATACGATATTAATCGATTATATTGAAAGAGGCTGAGAAAATGCCCAACATGAAGCAGATTGCGCGATTGGCAAGGGTCTCCACGGCCACGGTATCCCATGTGCTCAGCGGCAAAAAGCCTGTCCGTGAAGAAACGCGCCGCAGGGTAGAGGAAGCCATCCGTCAGACAGACTATACATTAAACACCATCGCCAAAAGTCTGCGCATGAACAAAACACAAACCATCGGCGTACTGGCGGAGGATATAAGGGGTCTGCCCGTACCGGAAATCGTAACCGGCATCAGTGAATATCTTGAAAAGAGTGGATATCAGCTGCTGCTCAATAACCTTCGCCTATTGGAAAAGCTGTATAACCGTTATTACCACATCAACATGTGCCAGGAGGAAATCAACAGGGGTATGAAGGTAATGACCGATGCACATGTGGATGGTATTATTTACGTTGCCATGCATGACCGCTGTTTGGAAGGCGTTCATGTGCCGGTAGACAAGCCCATTGTCTACGCCTATTCCATGATCGACGCGCAGGATGGCCTGTATGTTACCTATGATAATATATCAAGCGCAGCGGCTGTCACGCGTCTGCTGATAGAAAAGGGCCATAGGCGCATTGCCGTTATTGCCGGCCACAAGCATTCCGAACCTAGCCGCCAGCGTCTTCAGGGCTTTCAAAAGGCGATGTCTGAAGCCAAATTACCTGTGCCAGAATCGTATATTTGCTGGGGTGATTGGGGGTGGCAAAGCGCCGCTGCACAAACAGAAGCGCTGCTGTCGCTTGAGGATCGGCCCACCGCCATTTTTGCCATGAACGACCTAATGGCCGCCGGCTGTTACCAGGCCATCCGCCGCCACGGGCTGGATATCCCAACGGATATGTCGATCGCCGGATTTGACAACCAGGATGTTTCTGCGCATTTATACCCATCCCTTACCACCGTTGCCATGCCCACCAGGCAAATCGGCTATGAAAGTGCCCGGATACTGCTGGAGAAGATTGATGATAATAGGGCTACCGCCAGCAGTATGATTTTGCCTTGCTCCCTTTGCGTTAGAAATTCTATTGGCGAAAACAAGCCTGAGTAAAGTAAAATCATGTTTCATGACTTGCCCTTTGGGGTATTCTTACATCAGAACCCCAGACCAACCGGCCAATGTGCCGGCTGACTCCATAAAAGGCAGGTTATCATCATGGATACATCTTTTTGGAAAGCAGTAGAAGCTCGCCGCAGCGTGTATGGCTTTAGCAGCGAAAAACCCGTTGGGCAGAATGAAATTGTGAATATCGTGGAGAGGGCGCTGACGCTTGTTCCCTCCACTATGAATAGCCAAAGCACCAGGATTGTGGTCCTGTTTGGCGATCACCACAGAAAACTTTGGGATATCGTGCTGGATGGGCTCCGCAAGGTAACGGACGATCAGCAGTTTGCAAAATCTGAAGCAAAAGTTCGGGGCGATTTCCAGACAGGCTATGGCACCATTCTCTTTTTTGAGGATGAGGCTGTCGTAAAAGGTTTGCAGGAGCAGTTTGCCTTATATGCCGACAAGTTCCCTGTCTATTCCGACAACACGGCCGGCATGCACCAGTTTACCGTTTGGACCGCCTTGGCTCAGGAGGGCCTCGGTGCGTCGCTGCAGCATTACCATCCCCTGATCGATGAAGATGTGCGCAAGGAATGGAGCATTCCCGATTCCTGGAGGTTGACAGCTCAAATGCCCTTTGGCAAGCCGCTGTATGTGCCAGGCCCAAGAGACGATGCGCACATATCCCAAAGGCTCAAGGTTTTCTCATAATAAGGCAGAAAGCCTTGATATAAAAGGAGGAATTGGTATGTTGGCGCCTGAAGTGAAAATGCTTTTAAGCGAGCAGATTAACAAGGAATTCTACTCCGCCTACCTGTATCTTGCCATCGCCAATTATTATGGCGAAAAGAACCTGAACGGCTTTGAAAATTGGTTTCTTGTGCAGGCCCGGGAGGAGCAGGATCACGCGATGCTTTTTCGCCAGTACTTACTCAATGAAGGGGAAGAAGTCACGCTGTCTGCCATCGCTGCCCCGCAGGGTAATTTTGAATCCTTTCGTTCTCCTTTGACGGTCTCATTGGATCATGAGCGGATTGTGACCAAAAGCATTTACAACATTTATGCTCAGGCGCAAAAGGCAGGGGATTACCGCACCGTTAATTTCCTGAATTGGTTTGTCACCGAGCAGGGTGAGGAAGAAAAGAATGCCGATGAACTGATTAAGCGCTTTGACCTGTTCGGGATAGATGCAAAGGGTCTGTATATGCTCAATGCCGACCTTGCCGCACGGGTATATTCGCCACCCTCCTTGATTTTATCCTGAATACGGCACCCCTTGTTTAGATTTGCTGCTTTTACAAGCAGCGGAAATAGAATGCGCAAAAGCCGAGGCCATTGTGCCGTCGGCTTTTCGCTTGTTTATGGCAGATAAGGAAAGAGAGACCATCCACAGTGGAGTATATGTATCATTTCGCATAAAACAAAAATATATTTTTGCATGAAATCAATCATTTGTCCTCCTATTTCTTACGATTAATGGTTAACTTTTTTTGCACCTAAGGTAAGAAAAATGTGAGCGGGGGGTGTACAAAAAATCGTGAGTGTGCTATAATGTGCTATGTTAGCCCAGCCAGGTATGCATTCGGCTCTTTCCTCCTCGTTCAACGCCCAAAAAAACCGATGCTTGGGATCCACGGGAGCGATGGCAAGGCACATAGGTTTGGGTAAATAATGAACTTTGGAGGGAACCCATCATGTATCAAGACAAAACCTTGACCTGCCGCGAGTGTGGCGCTGAATTCGCATTCTCTGGCTCTGAGCAGGCCTTCTTCGCCGAAAAGGGCTTTCAGAACGAGCCCAGCCGCTGCCCTGCTTGCCGTGCCAACCGTCGCGCTTCCCAAGGCGGCGGCCCCCGCAACACCGGCGATCGTCAAATGTATGAAGTAATCTGCGACGGCTGCGGCCGCACCACCCAGGTGCCTTTCCAGCCCCGCGGTGATCGTCCCGTATACTGCCGCGAGTGCTTCGACACTCAGCGTCAGAGCCGCTACTAAGAACTTCAAAAGCGCCATCGAGCAATCGATGGCGCTTTTTTTATATCTTATATCTGGCAAAAATGCTTGCAGCACTGCAAGGTGAAACGCAGCGTTCTTTCCTGAAAATCAGGACTTAATCTTGCTCAAATCAATTCTTTCCAGCGCTTTTAAGAGAGGAAGCCCCAGCACATATACGGCGCCTAACTGTCCCAGCGCAACATACCCCATGGTGGACCAAAGCTCAAAGCCTGCCACCAGGTTGAGCATGAGGCCGACAACAATAGCGTTGATGATCACTGGCGGCAAAGCAGCCACATAACGGTTTTTACGCAGCGAATACGTCCAAATTGCGGCGCTGAGCGTAGCAAGACTGCCGAAAATCACATCCACAGGACCATAACCGCCCAATAAATTGGCTAAAATGCAGCCTATAAACAGCCCCGGAATAGCTTGGGGAAGCAAAATTGGTAGCAGTGTCAGTGCTTCTGCCACGCGAAATTGTACCGCACCATAGCTGATGGGTGCCAGAGCATATGTCAACGCGGCATAGACGGCCGCAATAACGGCGCTGACAGCCAAACCCTTTGGGGAGAAAAGAACCTTTTTCATGCATGGACCCCGCTTTCTTTTTATGCTTTGAAGAATATACCATACTTGCCCCAGCATAGCAACAGGAGTACATGCGCAAAATACGCCTGCCGAAGGAGTTTTTCCTTATGGCAGGCACATCCTGAACAATGCGAGGGGGTATGCGAGTTGTCTCATGTACATGGCAAGGGTCAGTGCATCCATTGTAATGTGGAAAGCTGCAATTACCACGACAATCAAAATCTTTGTGTCCTTGAATCCATTCAGGTTTCACCCAAACCCGGCTGCGGCTCAGGCAAGCCAGACGAAAGCTTGTGCTCCAGCTACAAAAGTCGCAGCAAGTAAGGATCGTCTATTAGATACAGCCTGGCAAAGCATTTCTTTGCCAGGCTGTATTTGGCGCTGCACGCAATGTTGTATGATAAGTGTTATGCGCCTTTGGACAGCAGGTTTTCCAGGTTGGAAATCTTCACTGCCAGCAAGCCTGAGAAATCCTCCAAGCCATCCTGCCTACGCTCCATGGTCATGCCCAAGAACTCACGGCAAACATGCAGCATGTCTTGGACAGATTCCTGCAAACGATTTTGCTCATCCTCCCAACGCATGCGTGCCAGATCGTAGGTAATCTGCAGCCGGTCCAGCTCCACAGTTTTATCCCGGCCGCGGAAGGCAAGCGCCCGCTGCAAAAGTGCATTGAGCCCTTCCATCATCTGCAGAACGGCAGGGTCCCCCAAGGCCTGGGACAATTGCTGTGCCCTTAAAAGCTGGGCAGCCGTTCGCATCGGTGCATCCTGCATACGGGAAGCATCGGCACCCTCTGGAACGGCAACACCATCCTTTCGCAGTTCCTCCGCAATTTCCATTAATAGATGAGGCCGGTTTTTCAAAATGGAACGGTACTTGTTCTGAAACCTTAGCATCATGCTCCTGTCCCCGCCAGCCATGCGCATTACGCAAGCACGTACTGACACTCCCTGTCCGCGGGCGATGAGCACCGTACGCAAAAGCTCCCTCACTTCCTCATCCGTAAAGGTCTGAAAGGGCGCCGCCCGGTTCAAACCGGTTTCTGGCCGCTGGCGCAGCTGTGCATAGTAGTAGTTGCGGATACTGTTGGGCTTGCGGCCCAGAGAGGAAGCCACCTGCTCAAATACATTGCGCAGCGGCATCCCTTGCCGTGATGCTTCCCGTACGGCGCTGAACAATGCATTGGATTCCTCATCGCGCCAGCCGGTGCGGGAGCTCCTATGTAAAGCCTGTTCCATGTTCTCATCCCTCCACATAACGGGTTAGTCAGTACATAGTATGCACACGCTCAGGCAGCGATATACGAAAAGAGTCACCGAATAGATTCAAAAAATTCCAATATCGCGCCGCCGTTTGTAAACAAGCCTTGAGATACACTCTTCATCTGCTGCTCATCATACAAAAAGGCATTGGGCAGAATCAGGTCACCCTGCATCTTTTCTTCCAGTTCGCCAAATACAGGATCTCCTCCATACAAGGTTACATTATTAGAAACTGCCATCAGCCCGTTTTGAGCCAGGTCTTGCTGCCCGGCTGGCGAAAGAAGCATGCGCAGGTACATCATCGCCAGATCCTGACCCGAGCCTGTCACAATGCCGGCGCATAGGTATTTGTCTGTAGCAGGCAGGGGAAAGGAAAAATAGGCAAATGGCTTCCCCTGGCGGGTCACGCTTCCTAGCTGGCTTAACGAAAGCACCGCCGCGCGGCTTTTCCCCGCAACAAAATCGGATAGAACCGTTTCTCTTGCTGCTGAGCCAAACCCCGTGGGAAGCACCGCAGAGGGAAGACCCTGCTTTCCACCAGACAAGAGTGTAAAGAGCGTCAGCGGCATGCCGGCGGTTAATTGAAAGTCGCACACCGCCGTTTTTCCCATTGGTGTTTTAACAAGTGCTTCGCGCAGGTCATCAAAAGACGTTTCCGCTTTAGGTGAAGGCGTGTTTGTTCGAGCAGCGCCGATGCCCAGCAGCGGCGTTGGCGCAGGGGTTGCTGCCTTTGTTCCCAAAATGGCCGGGTCATACACCAGGGTATAACCATCCATGCAAATTGGTACGGCATATTGCTGTCCCTGCCATTTGCCGGCCCGAAGTGCACCGTCTGATGCGGACAAATCACCAGAAAGAGGCGCAAACAGCTTTTCTGGTGCTTTGATAACGCCTGGACCAAAAAATATCAAGTCAGGCAAAACAGCATCTTTTTGAAAGAGTTCCTGCGGGAGCGCAGTGCGCAGGTATACAGATATCCCAGTATTTTCTTTTTCCAGCTTCGCTGCCTGCCGCCTAAGCCAGGAGGATGCAGATACTGGATCACTCATGATCCAGATGCGCAAAAGCCTTTTTTCCGGTGCGGTAATGCCCGGCGGCAGGGATTCTTCCCGGCTGACCGCATTTTTGACCACGTCCGGATAAATAATACCCATGAGAAGTGTCAGGCATAGGAATACAAGGATGGCAAGCCGCCGCTTCACATAACTCCCCCCCGTGCCGGCAATCCTGGCTATAGCCTATGCGATGCAATTCAAAAAAAGATTCTGTTTGCCAAATGTGTGGTAATTTCCTATAATACAAAGGACAGCAACGAACCGGAATGGAGGCTGGATAGGATGGATTACCGCTCGGCATACGCAGCCTGGCGCAGGGATTTTGCCCTGGATCAAAAAACAATGGCGGAGCTCGATACGATTTCCGGAAATGACAAAGAAATCGAAGACCGCTTTTACAAGGAGCTTTCTTTTGGTACCGCCGGCATGCGAGGCGTGCTTGGCGCGGGCCTTAACCGCATGAACGTCTATAATGTGCGCAGGGCCACCATGGGCCTGGCAAAGTATCTGCTCAAAGACCCGGAAAGTGCAAAGCGCGGTGTTGCCGTCGCCTATGACAGCCGCCGCATGAGCCCGGAGTTTGCCAAAGAAACAGCGCTTGTTCTTTGTCAAAACGGCGTTCCCGCTTACTTGTTCGACTCCCTTAGGCCCGTGCCCATCCTCTCCTTTGCGGTGCGGCATCTGCACTGCATCGCCGGCGTAGCAATAACCGCCAGCCATAACCCGCCCCAGTACAACGGCTACAAGGTATACGGCGAGGATGGTGCTCAATTGGGGCCGGAAGCCGCACAGGGCGTTACCGACTACATTAGGGAAACGGAGTACCGTGACGCCATGCCTATGGAGGAAAGCAAGGCACTGGCAGAAGGACTTTTGCACATCATCGGCAACGCCCAGGTGGACGATGAATATATGCGCCGCGTGCATACCCTGTGCGTACAGCCCGACCTGATGCGTGCGGAGGGCGGCAAGCTCTCCATTGTATACACGCCGCTGCACGGCTCGGGCAATGTGCCGGTTCGGCGCATTCTTAAGGAAGTTGGCATTACCAATGTGGCAGTAGTCAAGGAGCAGGAACAGCCTGATCCCGACTTCTCCACCATTTCTGTACCCAACCCTGAAGACCCGGCCGCTTTTAAACTGGCCATGGAACTGGCCGATCAGGTCGGCGCCGATGTGGCCTTTGGCACCGATCCTGACTGCGACCGTCTCGGTGTGGCAGTGCGTGATAAAACAGGTCAGTTTCAGTTGTTGACAGGAAATCAAATTGGCTGCGTGCTGTTACACTA
>JAEWSC010000077.1 GCA_023398575.1 Bacillota bacterium
GATGCTTATCATTGACATATGATATACTTCCCATAGGAAAGGATGAATGGCATGGATTGGATCGCCCGCATGAATAAGGCCCTGGATTATATTGAAGCCCACCTTACGGGGGAGTTGGATTACGCCGAGATTGCCAAAGCCGCCTTGACCTCCGCGTATCACTTTCCCCGCATGTTTGCCGCTGTCGCAGACATCACCCTATCGGAATATATCCGCCGGCGCAAGCTCAGTCGCGCCGCCCAGGATCTGTCACTTGGCAATGAGCGGGTCATTGATGTGGCAGTAAAGTATGGCTATGAATCGGCAGATGCCTTTTCTCGAGCTTTTTTCAGACAGCATCAGGTGCTTCCCAACAAGGCCAGGGAAAATGGTGTGCGGTTAGTAACCTATCCAAAGCTCTCCTTTCACTTGACGCTAAAAGGAGACGTACCTATGAACTATCGCCTGGAGGAACTGACATCCCTTCGCATCGCCGGCCGAGCGTTTGAAGTGAACACCAAAGAGGCCTTTTCCATCGTCCCCGGCATCTGGCAGCGGGAAATGGAAGGCGGCTTTATTCCCAAGCTCATCGACATGTCCTGGGAAAAGCCCAAATGCAAGCTGGAAAGCCTGCTGGGTATCATTGGCGACAAGCCTCGTATTAGTGATGAATCCTTTGATTACTTTATCGGGGTACGGTATGATGATGATATTCCAGAGGGTATGGAAGCGTTAACCTTGCCAGAAACAACCTGGGCCGTTTTCCCGGATGTTTTTGATGCCTGGAAAAGACTTTACACCGAATGGCTGCCCAGTTCCGGCTTTGAACTTGCCGACGCGCCGATTGTGGAATGTCACTACGCACCGGGGCACGAGCCGGCAACAGAGCTGTGGGTACCGGTAAAGGCACAGAATTAACAAAATCTTTCACTGGAGGATGCCATATGGAACTGCCAAAGGTATTGATGGATATAAGCGATGCGTATCAGCAGATTCTTGGTGAAAACCTTTGTGGAATCTATGTGCATGGCTCCCTTGCCTTTGGCTGCTTCCATCCCACTGCCAGCGATATCGATTTTCTGGTGGTTGTTTATGTAGACATTTCTCAGCAGCAAAAAGAATCGCTGATTGTGACCCTTTGCGCCACGGAGCAGGCTGCCCCGCCCAAGGGGTTTGAAATGAGCGTTGTTTTGTATACGGATTGCCGGTTCTTTTCATACCCCACGCCGTTTGAGCTCCATTATTCCAATGCCCATTTAGGTAGAATTCAGAGCAGTCTATCAGAATATTGCAAATCCATGAACGGCACCGATGCTGATCTTGCCGCCCATTTCACAGTGATCCGGCACGCAGGTATCGTATTATACGGAAAGCCCATTGCTGATGTTTTTGGAGATGTTCCTAGACCAGATTATTTGCGCAGCATACAAGCAGATATTGCAAACGCACAGGCGGATATGGAAGACAACCCCGTGTATATAACACTGAACCTGTGCCGCGTACTTGCTTATAGACAAGACGGGCTTGTGCTCTCAAAGTTAGGCGGCGGCGAATGGGGCATTACCCATCTACCCAAAACATATCATCCGCTTATACAAATAGCGCTGGATGCATACACAACAGGTCATGAAATGGCATTTGACTTGACGGCTGGCCGGGAATTCGCCGCATACATGACGTCGCAGATATTCGGTGGTGCAGTTTGTTGATGACAAATACGAATGAAATGAATCTGTTGGTCATCTGAGATTTTCAACAAAAGCGTGCAACGCCGGCACAGTGAAACACTGTGCCGGCCTTTTGCAAGCCTTGAAAGACCTATGCGAACAGAGATAATACAACCGCTTATTCAACTTATGTAGATATATGCCGATATATTAGTGATACCATCATTATGCTCTGGTAATCGAATACGATTTTTGCGTACAGCAATGAAGCTGAGGGATGCGAAGTGACGAACACCAGGACAATATTTATTCGAAAAGCCGCCGCCTTAACGCTCCCATTGATTGGTTACTTTGTGGTATCCATTTTTCAAATACAGTCTTTAGGAAATATTCTTTCCCCTATCAACGCATTGGCGGCGGCTGGCCTTTTGCTGTTTGCCTACCTTAAATCAGGCAAAAGTAAGCTGTTCAATACAACACTTTTGCTTTTCTCCCTTGCTTGCTTTGTTTGGGCGATGGGAGATGTCGTATGGGGCATTATGGATGCGCTTGGCAAAGATCCAGAATCCAGCCCCGCGCTATGGGTGATTTACACCCTAACCAACCTATTTATCATGATCTCTTTGCTGGTATTTGTCACCATGCAGTTTGGCAAGTGGAACTTTGTTCAGTTTTGTGTGGATGCGCTGATCATAGGCCTGATGTTCATGGTTTTTATCTGGATCGTATACCTAAACAAAGATACAGGCATCATGGACGCCTTGCTGGAATTGGATTTTACAAGCCATTTCTCCCTAATCAGCGACGTTGTAATCATCATCAGTGTATTCCTGTGGTTTTTATCCATACGCACCGGCAGGGTACCAGGATATATCCGGATTACTGCTTGCGGAACGATTTTGTTTGCACTCATTGATATGCTGTATTACTACATTGACTTTAAAGGTCTGTATATGCCCAATTCTATCATCGACTTTTGCTATATCTTTTCTATGTATGTAATGGCCTTTGGTGCCTTGTGGCGGGTATATAAAGGCGATGAGACCTTTGATCTCAAATCTATAAATAATGTAGGTATCAAAAGCCGATGGGGGTACCTTGCGACATTTCCTCTTGTGACCCTATTATTAGATGTGGCTGGCATCGGTGATATTGAATTCAATGTGATAGATTTTCTGTCATATGCCATTCTGATATTTCTGTACATTACATTTACCAAATATGTTCAGCTTTCCATTGAAAAGGAGAAACTGTTAAAAAAGTTGACATTGAGCAATGAAAATCTTGAACAGCGTGTGGCGGAGCAGGTAAAGGAACTGACTTACCTGGCCAATCAGGATACACTGACAAGCCTGTACAACCGCCGCTATTTCATGGGCTGGCTTGATGAAAGCATCAAAACCATACTACCCAAAGAAACGCTTGCCCTGCTGTTGCTGGATTTAGACCGGTTTAAGACCATCAACGATAGCTTCGGCCATGATGCAGGAGATAAGGTACTCATCGAGCTGGCCAACAGAATGACCGAATGGAACAACTACGGAGCCACCCTGGCGCGCCTTGGCGGCGACGAGTTTGCGTTCATTTTTATTGGCAAGTATACCCAAAAAGATATTGACGGCTTCTGCAGCCAGATTGCCGACTTTTGCAGCCGGCCCATCAGCATCGGCGGACATGTGCTGGAAGTTACTGTCAGCATCGGAGTGGCACTGTTATCCACCGATGCCGTTGATGGAAAATCGCTTTTGAAAAATGCTGACATCGCCATGTACCATGCCAAGTCACAGGGATATAACAAATATCAGCTTTTTGACCCAATCCTAAGCCAAGACATGATCAATAGTAACAAGATTGAAGTCCTTTTAAAACAGGCGGACATTGACAAAGATTTCGAGCTATTTTACCAGCCCCAGTTTTCGCTGCCCGATAAGCAGTTGATCGGTGCGGAAGCCCTGCTTCGCTGGAAGGATGCCCAATACGGCTATATTCCGCCAAATGTATTCATCCCCGTGGCGGAGAAAATTGAGTACATCACCAAGATTGGCAAATGGGTCATGAAACAATCTATCCGCCAAGCCATAGCCTGGAACCAGCTCCAGCCGCTGCCCATCAAGGTGGGGATCAACATTTCGCCCAGGCAATTGAATGAAGATACCTTCATAGAGATTCTCAAGGCCCTGATCTTGGATTCTGGCGTAAAAACCGCGTGGCTGGATGCCGAGATTACGGAAAGCACTATGATCTGCGAAACCGACAAGGTGCATACCGTATTTGACATGCTCAAGGAGCTTGGCCTCTCCATCTCCATTGACGACTTTGGTTCTGGCTACTCCGCCCTCAGCTATCTGAACAAATATCCCTTTGACCGGATCAAAATCGACAAATCGCTGATAGACAATATATCGTCCTACAACGTAAGCGGCGTGCATATCGTAAAGTCTATTATCACCATGGCCAAGTCCATCGGTATTACCACCATTGCAGAAGGGGTGGAAACCGAGGAACAGTTGGATGTACTGATGGAATTGGGCTGCGACCAGGTGCAGGGCTATCTGCTTGGCCGCCCGGTGCCGGCAACGGAGTTTGAAAGGAAGTTTATGTTTCGTTCTGAGCAAGGGTATATGGATAAAACGGAAGTGATACAGCAGATCCAGGATTTGAACGTGCCAGCAAGTGGGGTGTAGCAGGCGGCAAATTAAGATCACCGCTTTACCGAAGACTTTTACTTTGATTTGATAAAGCAATTGGAGGCCCATTCTCGAAGTTAGACTATCCATTTACATAGTATAAGGTTTTCCTGGAGTGGAGCGGGGAGGTCTCCTTTTTCAAAAGGAGGCCTCCCCGCAAATCGTTCTCGATCTTATTCTTCCCCCGCCAGGCGTTCCAGTGCTTGGTAGAGGCGTTCAAGTTCTTCGGCGCTGTAGTATTGCAAAATAATCTTGCCGCGCTTGGCGCTGCCGGAAAAGCTGGTGCGCACACCCAGCACTTCACGCATGCGGCCTTCCAGCTCCGTCAGCTCAATGGGCATGGGCTTGGGCGCCGGCTTGGGCCGGGGCGCATCCTGCGGCTTGGCAGCCAGCTGCTCCAATTGCCGAACGCTGAGAGCCGCCAATACCGTCTGCCGGGCCAGGTCAATCTGCCTTGCCTCATCCTCCAGGCCGGCCAGCACACGGGCATGGCCCGCGGACAAGGTGCCCTTGCGCACCATATCGGTGACTTCCTGGGGCAGGTTTAAAAGGCGAAGGATGTTGGCGATGGCCGGGCGGCTCTTGCCAAGCCGCTTGGCAGCGGCCTCCTGGGTATAACCGCACTGCTGCATAAGCGCCTTGATGGCGGCGGCCTCTTCCATGGGGTTCAAGTCCTCGCGCTGCAGGTTTTCAATCAGCGCCGCCTCCATCTGCTGGCGGCGGTCCATTTCCTTGATGATACAGGGCACAGTCGCAAGGCCAGCCAGCCGCGCGGCGCGCCAGCGGCGCTCTCCGGCCACAATACGGTAACGGCTGCCCGTTTCCACCACCAAAATGGGCTGCAGTACCCCGGCTTCCCGGATGCTTTGCGCCAATTGGTTCAGATTATCTTCCGTAAAGGTACGCCGGGGCTGACCCTCGTTGGGGTCGATGTCACCTATGGCGATTTCCTTTATGGTGCTGCCCAGCACATCTTCACCCATTGGCAATAGCTCATCCAGGCCGCGGCCCAAACCTGTCTTTTTCATGCAAACACTTCCTATCTATTCGCAAAAAGATGCTACTGCATCATTTTTGCGAGCTCGCACAGCAGCGCCGAGCGAGACGATTTCAAATGAAGGGGCACTGTCCCTTCATTGCATCCCCCAAAATAGTCAATTTACTTGACCCCGTTGCGCTCCAAGACCTCTTTGGCCAAGGCCCGGTAGGCCTCGGCACCGGCGCTGCGGCTGTCGTACAGATGAATGGGCAGCCCATGGCTAGGCGCCTCCCCAAGACGCACATTGCGGGGAATGGTGACAGCGTACACCTTGTTTTTAAAACGGCGCTTGACCTGATCCACCACCTGCAGCCCAAGGTTGGTGCGCCCATCCAGCATGGTGAGCAGTATCCCCTCTATATCCAACGCTGGATTGATGGTTCGGTTGATACGGCTGATGGTGTTCATCAGCGAGGTCACACCTTCCAGGGCGAAATATTCACACTGTATGGGCACCAGAACCCGGCCGGCAGCGGCCAGGGCATTCACGGTTAAAAGACCCAAAGAGGGCGGACAATCGATCAGAATAAAATCATAGCGGGATGAGACGCTTTTCAGCGCTTCCCGCAAACGATACTCGCGGCCATCCACATTCACCAGTTCGACCTCCGCCCCGGCCAGGCGGATATCGGCCGGCAACAGATCAAGACCTTTGACACGGGTGGCTGCAATGCAATCCTTGATATCCGCCTCGCCCACCAGCGCCTCATAAGCGCTTTTCCCACCGGCTTTTGAACCTAAGCCGCTGGTGGTGTTGCCCTGAGGGTCAAAATCCACCGCCAATACCCTTTGGCCCAGCTCAGCCAGGCAGGCAGAAAGATTGACAGCGGTGGTGGTTTTGCCCACGCCGCCCTTTTGATTTGTTACTGCTATTATTTTACCCATGCATTTGTCCTCTCCGGGTCGAACCCTATCCTATTGTAACGGTTTTTGCCCTCATTGTAAAGAACGCCAAGGCGTTATGGCGTATTGACATGCATATACTGACGTGCTATATTTTGGCTACTGCGCGTTACTACAGAAGCAAAAGAACGGGAGCACCTGCTACCATGAAGCATGTCATACTTAGACTACTCCTCGTTTTGTCGGTCATATCTTCCTTTTGCCTTCAAACAGCATCCGCGAATACTGCACTGAATATGGACAGCATAAACAGCCAGGTAGACAAATATTTCAAATCAAGCAGCACCGTGGGCGGTTCATTGGTCATTGCCAAAGATGGGCAGATCGTATACAGCCGGGATTACGGCTTCGCGATCAAGAGCAAACAAACCCCCGTCACGGAGAAAACGTATTTCCGCATTGCATCCGTAACCAAAATGGTCAGCGCCATTGGTATCATGCAGCTAAACGAACAGGGCATGCTTGACCTGGACGAGGATATCAGCAGCTATCTCGGCTATGGGATCGTCAACCCCTATTATCCCGATATCCCTATCACGCTGCGCCAGAGCATGAGCCATACCACCTCCCTCAGTCAGGGCGGCGGCTATTCCTCCATTAGAAACACGATACATGACATGCTTTCCAGCGAGGTCAGACACCGGTCCAACTTTACCAAAAAGCAGCCGGGAGAGGCGTATTCCTATTCGAATTTTGGAGCAGGACTGATGGGCTCTATCATGGAAGCGGTCAGCGGCGTCAGTGTAAACAGGTATATGACGGAGCATGTTTTTGAGCCCCTTGATATTGATGCCGCCTATGCCGCATGCTTTTTAAAAGAGCCGGAATATATCGCCAGCATATACGAAAACGGGCAGTTATCCAAAAGCGCGTCCAAGTACATCGCCGAAGCGTATGAAGACACGGCAGACCCGGAGCGGCACTACCGCATAACAGTAGGCGACTTGTTCATTCGTTCCAGGGACATGGCCAAGCTTGTCTCCCTTTTGTGCGGCGACGGCAGTTATCAGGGCGCGCGCATTTTGATGCCTGAAAGCGTTGAGATGATGCGAATGGACCAGCGGGATGTAAATGCCAGCGTTACCGGCAAAAGTCCCTACGGCCTGTGCGTCAACCGAATGGAGAATCTGTTGGACGGCCACTGGTTGTACGGTCACCAAGGCATGGCCATCGGCCTCATCTGCAATGCCTATTATGACCCTGAAACAGGCTTCACCTTTGTGCTGTTCACCAATGGCTGCAGCCAAGTACGGCAAGACCGCATCAGCATTCTAGCCCGGCGGTTATTTGAGTACACCTATCCTCTGTTTGCCAAAGAATAAAAACGTTTAACCAAAGTGCTTATCCACACATCCCAGCGAAAAGCCAATAGGCTCTTCGCTTTTTTGCACACCTTTGGTTTACAACACTTTTACACGACATCTGTATGAAATATGTTACAATATACAAGTATGGAAGGATGTGGCATATATGGCGCGCGTGCTAGTAGTGGATGACGAGGCAGCCATCCGCGATCTGATTCAAATGCACTTATGCCTGGTAGGTCATACTGCTTTATTGGCGGAGGATGCGTATTCCGCCGAGGTAGAATTGCATAAGGGTGCAGATATCGCCCTGTTGGATATTATGCTGCCTGGACGCGATGGGTTTTCGCTGGCAAAAACGTGCATCGATAAGGAGGTTCCTGTCATCTTTCTCACTGCCAAGACCGCGGTGAACGACAGGGTAAGAGGCCTCACCATGGGCGCTGACGACTATATCATAAAGCCATTTGAGCCGGCGGAGGTGCTAGCCCGCATTGATGTTGTGCTGCGCCGATTAAACCGGCATCAGGAAAGCTATCAGGATGGCCGGTTGAAAATGGACTATCAGGCCCGTCAGGTATATCTGGATGGCGGGTGTTTGAATCTCACCGCTCAAGAATATGATCTTTTGCGTATTCTGGTCAGCCAGCGGAACATCGCGCTAAGCCGCGAGCAACTATTGCGCATGGCATGGGGGTATGATTATGCAGGCGAGACAAGAACGGTGGATGTGCATATTCAAAGGCTGCGGCGCAAGCTGAATGTTGACTGTATCGAGACTGTGTACAAATTTGGGTACCGGTTTGCGCCGATGGGAAGGGTGTTTGCATGAAATTGCGCTACAAACTGCTGCTTATGATGCTGGCCGTGTTTTTGCTGCTGCTCAGCACCGGAACAGGCATTGTCATACAGCAAAGCTTTTTATCGGCTGTCAACACGGAAAAGGACAGGGCGCTTACAGAAGCAGCCATCATCTCCTCTGCCCTTTATGCACGGGTAAAGGACTTGGAAATCCAGCCGCTTCGAGATGAAATGCAGAAGCAAGAAGCCTTTTACAGCGTCCAAGGCGTAAAGCTCAATCTGCTTAAGGATGGCCTTACGCTGTGGGGCGATGATATCGCCTTGCCCGATCTCTTGCCAGAAAAGGATTCCCGCAGGTATCAACTAAAGAATAAAGTGCTGTACATTGCGCAGCATTTGAGTGATACACTCACGCTTCTTTATGAAAGGGATTTAAGCGGCCTATATGTCAACCGGGATCATCTTTTATCCCTGGCACTGGCATTGTGCTTGGCTGGCTCAGTGCTGATTGTTGCAAGCTCCATCGTCATTGCAAAAGTAATCATGCGGCCCATTGATAAGCTGCAACTGGCAGCAGAAAAGATTGCTTCTGGCGACTATTCGGTAACCCTGCCTACAAAGGGGCAGGATGAGACGGCTGAGTTGGCCCGTCAGTTTGAAAAAATGGCCCTGGCAGTCAAAGCAAGGGAAGAAGAACTTACGGAACAAGCTGTCAGAAAGCAATTGTTTATTGATAGCCTGGCTCACGAAATGCGCACGCCGCTGACGGCTGTCATGGGTTATGCGCGATATCTGCAAAGCGTTAACGCCGGCGAGGAAGAAAGACAAAAGGCTCTTCAATATATCGCCAGCGAAGCTAAGCGGCTAAAAAACCTGGATGAAACGCTGATGAACCTCACCAACCTTACCCGTGACGGTGTTGAGCTTACACCGGTGGAAATAAAAGATTTATTGGATAAGTCAGCCAGTCAGGCAAGGCCCTTGTATGAGCAAAAGGGTGTAACGCTACATATTCAAGCGGAGGATGGCATTTGGCTGGCAGACGAGGCGCTTATGATGCTAATCACCGGCAACCTTTTGCAAAACGCGCTTACCGCCAGTAATCCCGGCGATACGGTTACCCTTAGCGGAACGCCCAATGGGCTTACAGTAGCCGATACTGGCATCGGCATGACCGCAGAGCAACTGCAAAGGGCCTGCGACCCATTCTATAAAGCGGACAAAGCACGTACCCGCAAAGCAGGCGGCGCGGGGCTTGGCCTGACGCTGGTTGAGCATGCCGCCAAAATGCTGCATACACGGTTGACTCTTGCATCTACCCCCGGTAAAGGCACCACTGCCGGCATATCATTTGACAACTCCGTTACATCCGCGTGAATACTTGGAAATGCCTCCCGTTGTAGTATAAAGCTACCAAGATGCGGAAGGAGAATCATTATGCAACAAAACCAGGTATACAAAAAACAGGCCATTTTCGCGCTGCTGCTGGCTCTGGCCCTCATCCTCGCCTCCACCGGCGGCTTATGGCTGTTCGTGGTGCAGGCCGATGCAGAAACTGGCCTGCAGGAGACGGAAGAAGCACAACTGCTTGAAACCAGTGCGGTAATCATCCTGCGCGAAAAATATGACAATTTCCCTTCAGACGTAAATGAAGGCGACTTTGTGGCAACGTATCAGGGCTTTGCACTTACACCAGCAGAGAAAGAACGGCTGGAAAGCATACGCGAAAAATTTGCGTCCGGATCACGCCCCATGGAAAAAGCACCCTCTTTGCCTGCGGAAACAGGGTTTGCCATTGTACCACTCAACCCCGATGACTACGCAGGGATGACAGAGTATTTTTTTCTGCCTGGGCAAAGGCTTACCGATGAACAGCTTTTGCAGCTCATCGCATATGGCGAGGAAAAAGGAGTTCCCTTCACCGCAGATACATTGTCCGTCAAAAACTGCATGCGCGGCGGAGCCATTGAGACGAACCGCTTCCGCTCAGCGGGCGAAGATGCCAGGCGTGATATCCTATACAGACGCATCGTCGAAGAAGGCCTGCGGCCACAAAAGCAAAGCACATCAGAAATAGCATTGCCCCTT
Source organism: Bacillota bacterium (assembly GCA_023398575.1). Classification (GTDB taxonomy): domain Bacteria; phylum Bacillota; class Clostridia; order Christensenellales; family Aristaeellaceae; genus JAEWAH01. The sequence continues at coordinate 10,469 of JAEWSC010000077.1, forward strand.
ACAACTGTGGCAGATATTCCCGTAAACCCCGACGTAAACAGCGGACTGGATGTTTTCCACTTTAACCCCATCCGCGAGATGACAGATGAGGAAATCATTACAGAATTGCTGCTCGGAACAAGCGCCGACTACTATTTAAATCCGCAAACAGACGAAGACCTTCAACCAGTAAAAGACGTAGCAAAAGCCCGCAGCATTTTAGAAAATGTGTTCAGCATGCCTCTGTCTGCTGCCAAAGATGTCTTTCATTATTCTACGGATGCAAAAAACGGTACAAAACTAATGCAGGTCACTTTCAAGACGCCCAAAATTAACGGTGTAGAATTTTCTTACTACCTTGTAATAGAGTTGGAAAGCGGTCAATGCCGAACAATGTCCAGCAATATTATGGATGATAACCTGTATTATACAGATGGAAACGGCTACCAGATGTATGGCTCGAAAACTGGCGGCTCTTCACAGGCGGCAGTTGACATGGAAGATCAGCGCTGTATCCAAAGCACCAAAGCTGTAGTGGAGAAGTTAACCTCAATTCAGATTGCTCAAATAAAGCCGATCACAAAGGTATCCATTGGCAACACACACGACGCAGGTATCTATATGGCTGTGGAAATGGCGGACGGAACAGCTTATATCGTTACCGTACGGTATGCCGATGCAGTGGTGACAGGTATCGACTACCAGTCTGGCGGTCTCAAAAAATGTCTTGAGCAAACAGGCCTTACAGACATCGGTTGACCAGATAAAGGGGTGGATGGCCATCCGCCCTGGTATCTGACATTACGCTACAACAGCATCATCCATCTGCGGAGGAGAATGTCATGTATATAGACGCCTGCAAAAAGCAAACACTCTTTGTTTTACTGGCCTCCCTTCTTTTCATATTCCTATGCCTGGGCGGAATGTGGGCCCATGTGAAAAGCGCCGATGCCCAAACAGGCATCACGGAAGCCTCCCAGGCCAAGATTCCTGAGGAAGATGAAATCACGATCATCCGGGAGAAATATGACAACTTTCCCCCGCATCAGGAAACCGACGATACCTTGTTCTGGTGTGAAGGATTTGGATTGATGCAAAGTGAGAAGGAACGGCTTTCCACGCTAAAGGAAGCGTATGCCAACGGCTTGTGCCCGATGGAGCCCGCGCCGGCAACGCCTGTAAACGCGGGGGTTGCCATCCTTCCCATAGACCCTGACAGCTTTGGCGGCATGAGAGAATACTACTTTCTTCCTAAAGTAAGGCTGACAGATGAGCAGCTGCTGCAACTCATCGCCTACGGCGAAGAAAGCGGCACCCCCTTCACCGCGGAAACGCTGACAGTCAAAAACAGTATGCGGGGCAGCGATTGGCTAACCAACCGTCAGCTTTCCGCGGGGGAAGCGGGGCGCTGGGGCAATCTTTCGCACAGAGCAAGCCAGGAAGGGCTAAAAGCACCAGATTCTGGTATCGGCAGCCTTGCACTGCCACTATCTGGCGTCGCATATATACCCTTGAATCCCAATACCTATGGCCTGGAGAAGTTTGCCCTCTACCCTCTTCGGGAACTGACGGATGAAGAACTGCTGCTGGATGTGTATAAGCTTCGCTCCGGTGAAGGGTATACCTATCTGAACCCGGCAGCGGAAGCGAACCTGAACCAAGCGGCGAATGCCCAAAGCATACGGGCGCTGCTAGAAGATGTAACAAGCGTGCCCATCTGGGCTAAAATGACGCGTATCAGCTACTCGCGTAAGGATTCCACAGGAGATATTCAAGTCACCGCTTCCTCTGATTCAGCCAGGATCAACGGATTGCCAGCTTCTTACACTGCCATCTTTGACTGGGAAAGCGGTCAACCCATATATATTGATCATTATGTGGATGACCTGGCCTTCCGGGAAAATTCTGACCATAGTGAAACGCTGGGTACAACGAAGGACATGTATGATCCTCGCTGAAAGATATCGCCCGGAGCGCGATGGAAAAATGCACCGACGTCAGCATCACACATGTGAAGGCAATGAATCTTGTTGGGATGGGAAATGAAGAACAGCCCGGTGTGCAACTGGATGTTTTCTTGTCTAACGACAGTGCCTACGAGATCGCCATCCGATTTCAAGATGGCATGGTATTATCCGCACGATACCTGCCCAAGGGCACAATCCGGTAAAGAGCATGCAGTAAGCCTGCTGCATCTCACTTTCCCAGTAACAATACAGCATTAAGAAGGGAGAAAGCCATGCAAATAAAAGAAAAAGGAAGCCAAAACCTCTGGGTATTGCTGATTGCTCTGGTTCTGATTGCTTTTTGCATCGTTGGCCTGTGGGCCTACGTAAAAGGCGCAGATGCGCAAACAGGGGTGCAGGAAGCATCTGTCACGGCACTGCCCGAAGTAGAGAACATTAACATTGACATGGAGAAATATGACAATTACCCAGTAGCATCTGACTATGGTTTTCTATTTGAAAATGGTAAGGTGCTGAAGGAAGTAGAAATAAGGCGTCTTTCCAAGCTGGTCCAAGCTTATGCGCAAGGGCTTCACCCCATAAACAGCGCCCTCTCCCTTCCAGACGAATCGGGCTTTGCCATCGTGCCGCTTGATCCCAATGAATTTGCGGGCATGACAGAATATTACTTACTTCCGGATACGGTGCTAACAGATGAGGAACTGCTTATGCTTATTGCATACGGCGAAAAGATTGGCGTGCCCTTTACCCAGGACACGCTGACCACAAAAAACTCTGCACGCTGGTTCGACACCTACTGTAACCGCGCTCTCTCCGCAGGCGAAAAAGAAAGGCGATCCATTTTGATCAACCGTGTAAGGATGGAAGGGCTGCGTCCTGAGTCTTATGAGTCCGCGGAATTAACACCTGCGAAATTACCGGTCAGCAGTGTAGCGGGCATTTATACGTATTCGTCTGAATTAGAGGGCTTTTACACATTTGAATTCTATCCTATAAAGAGAAATGACAGACGAGGAACTCTTACAAACCATATTCCTAGGCCACGAAGATGGCGGCTATACCATTGTAACCCCAATGCAAGATAATGACCTGAACCCGACGGAAGATATGGCAAAGGTGCGCTCGCTTTTGGAGGATATGATGGGCATGCCCATGTCCGCGAAAAGCACATGCCTTTGGTATTCGCAAAAAGACTTAACTGGGGAGATTCGCTTGTGTGCTGAATATGAATCGGCACTGGTGAATGGTATAAGAACAGAGTACACTGTGACCGTCGAAAGGTCAAGTGGGAAAATACTGTACATCGAACAACGGACATCCTATCCATACACATCCGGTACTACTGAAGTTCCGCCCTCGCCAGACATTTATGACAGGCGATATATGGAAATGGCCATGAGAGTAATATCAAAATTGACCCATGAAGAAACCCTATCCGCATCACCAACAGGTACCGAAGCTAATAGCGATAGCATGGAAGCTTATATATCATTCGATGTCCGCTTGAAGAACGGCGGCACGTACGCTTTGAACATTAGGTGCTCAGACGGCATGCTAATGTCTGCTCAATATCTGTCTGATGATGTGGAGCCGAACAACGACAGTATGTGGTAATACAATCAGAAAGCAACATGTGGGAGCACCTATAAAAAAACCCTGCCATTCATCTGCTATGCAGACTTGGCAGGGTGTTTTTGTGATGAGATGGTCAGGCCTTTCGCCTGCGCCTTATTATGTGTATCAGCGAATTCCACATTGCTTTTGAACTGACATGGACAAACAATTCACCGCTGCCCATCGTTTTCATATCTTTATGCTTTTGTAAAATGGGGATTCCAAAGGGACTGTGTCCTTCGGGATTCCCAAGCCAGAACCCTTGGGTCACTTCCTGTTGGCCCTCATGCGCTGGTCGTGATTGAGCTGACGTTTGCGCATGCGCAGGGACTTGGGCGTGATCTCCAGCAGCTCGTCATCATCAATAAACTCCAGGCACTCTTCCAATGTGAGGGGGTGCACGGAGATCAAACGCAGGCTTTCTTCGGCGGCGGAGGAGTTTCGGATATTCGTCGCATGCTTTTTCTTGCAGACGTTGACCACCAAATCACCAGGTCTGGCGTTTTGACCGCAGATCATGCCGGAGTACACGGGGATGCCCGCGCCTAAAAACAGCGTACCCCGATCCTGAACGTTGAACAAACCATAGGAAGTGGATTCGCCCGTTTCAAAGCAAACCAGTGCGCCCACGTTGCGGTGGGGAATATCCCCCTTCACTGGCTCATAGCCGTTGAACACAGCGGACATAATGCCCTCGCCCCTTGTATCCGTCAGGAATTCGGAACGGTAACCGAACAACCCACGGGAAGGAACCAGGAACTCCAGGCGCACGCGATCGCCGCCAGCCATGTTGGCCAGCACGCCCCTGCGGCGGCCGATCTTTTCAATGACCGCGCCAGCATAGGCCTGGGGCACATCGGCCACCATGCGCTCAATGGGCTCGCACAGTTCGCCGTCAACTTCCCTATACAATACTTCCGGCTTGGAAACCTGGAACTCATATCCCTGCCGGCGCATGGTTTCAATCAAAATGGATAGATGCAATTCGCCGCGGCCGCACACCTCAAAGGTGTCGGGGCTGTCGGTTTCGGTCACACGCAAGGATACGTCTGTCTGCAACTCCTTTAAGAGCCGGGCGCGCAGATGGCGGCTGGTCACATATTGGCCTTCCCGGCCGGCAAAGGGGCTGTCGTTGACGGAAAAGCTCATTTTCACCGTGGGCTCGCTGATGCGCACAAAGGGCAGCGCCTCCACCTGCGTGGGGTCGCACACCGTATCACCGATAGAGAGCTCCTCCATGCCGGTCAGCGCCACGATATCGCCCATGGAAACCTCCTGGGCAGGCACGCGCTTTAAGCCATCGTACCAGAAAAGTCCAGTCAAACGCCAGGGTTGGCTGACATAGCCCGTTTCCATGTTGGTATGGACAACGGTCATGCCTTCCTTCAGCGTTCCGCGTGCAATACGGCCTACACCGATACGGCCTACATACTCGTTGTAGTCAATGGTGGAGATCAGTACTTGGGCAGGCCCATCCATCTCACCCACCGGAGCGGGAATGTACTTTATAATGGAATCGAACAAGGGCTTTAGGTTTTCCCCCGGTTCAGCCATATCCAGTGTGGCTGTGCCTTTGCGGGCGGAGACATAGAGTATCGGGTGTTCCAGTGTGCTTTCGTCAGCATTCAGGTCAATCAACAGGTCCAGAATCTCGCCAACCACTTCCTCACAGCGGGCGTCGGGCCTGTCCACCTTGTTGATGACGATAAGCACCTTGAGCTTTAAGTCCAATGCCTTGCGCAGCACGAAGCGGGTTTGGGGCATAGGGCCTTCAAAGCTGTCGATCAGCAGCAGCACGCCATCTACCATTTTCAGTACCCGCTCCACCTCGCCGCCAAAGTCGGCATGGCCAGGGGTATCCACAATGTTGATGCGGGTGGTTTCGTAGTGCACCGCGGTGTTCTTGCTCAGTATGGTAATGCCGCGCTCCCGTTCCAGGTCGTTGGAGTCCATTACGCGGTCAACAACCTGCTGATTTTCGCGGTAGACACCGCCTTGTTTGAGCATTTGGTCCACCAGGGTGGTCTTGCCGTGGTCTACGTGTGCGATAATGGCAATATTGCGGATATCTTCCCGGGTCATAAATACTTCCTTCCTAATGGTCGTAAAGGACGGCTCCGAAGGTTTCCAAAGAGCTCCAAAGGCGAAGCGCCGCCTGTGGCGGATGAAGCAAGGCGGAGGAGGCTGGCGAAACGAGCAATGCGAGCGATAGTGAGCAGTGCGTCGATTGAGCAAGCTGTCCGGAAAGCCCTTTGGCCGCTCCCGCAGGAACGCCCCCATAATACAAGCCTCGTTATCAATATTGTGTCAATGGAACATCGAAGGCACCATATGCTGTCTTACGCATGCCTTGACGCGGTTTCAGCCAGCTTCAACCCTGGATTGTTCTCCGTGGCCAGGCGAACACTCCACTCGTTTTCAAACAGTAGCACATCCCGCTGCTGGCTGTCCTTGGCCCGGCCACTGGTAGAGGTAAGCTTCAACTCATCCACCGGCTTTGGCGAACTCGTGACCCAGCGCACAAAGCGGAAGGCCATGTTGTCCATCAAAATCTCCGCACCATACTCGGCCTTTAGGCGGTAGGCCAGCACATCGAACTGCAAAACGCCAACGACGCCTACCAGAAAATCCTCCCGGCCCAGTTCGGTGCGCAGAAAGGTTTGTATCGCGCCTTCCTGGCTTAACTGCGTGATGCCTTTTACAAACTGTTTGCGCTTCATGCTATCCACAGGGCGGACCCTGGCAAAGTGCTCCGGCGCGAACACAGGAATATCTTCATAGTGCATTTTGCGGCCGATGGACAGGGTGTCTCCCAGGCCAAATAATCCAGGGTCGAACAAGCCGATAATATCGCCTGCCCAGGCCTCCTCCACCGCTTCACGCTCATCAGCCATGAACTGCTGGGGCTGTTTTAGCTGAATCTCTTTGTCGGTGCCGCTGTGCCACACAGTCATGCCCTTTTCAAATGCGCCGCTGACCACCCGCAAAAACGCCAGCCTGTCCCGGTGGGCAGGATTCATATTGGCCTGAATTTTGAAGATAAAGCCTGAGAAGCGTGCGTCTTCCGGCTCAATCACGCCCTGATCGCTCTTACGGGATAAGGGCGGCGGCGTGAACTGCAAAAAGCGCTTGAGGAAAGGCTCTACGCCAAAGTTGGTAACAGCCGAACCGAAAAACAGCGGCGTCAACTGCCCCTGGCGCACGGCATCCAAATCAAAGGGATCGCCGGCCACATCCAAAAGCTCGATTTCATCTTTCAAACGTTTGATATAATGACCCTGGAGAATACCCTTCAACGCGGGATCATCCAGCGTAATCTCCGTCTTTTCCACCTTGTTCTTGCCATGGTCACCGCCGGTATACAGCTCAATGATTTCGCTGTCCCGGTGGTACACGCCTTGAAAGTCGCCGTCCACGCCAATGGGCCAGTTGATGGGGCAAGAACGGATGCCCAGCACCTGTTCCAGTTCTTCCATCAGCGCAAACGGATCCTTGGCAGCCCGGTCCATTTTGTTCACGAACGTGAATATGGGTATGTTGCGAAGGCGGCATACCTTGAAGAGTTTTATGGTCTGCTCTTCCACGCCCTTGGCCGCGTCAATCAGCATGACCGCCGCGTCGGCTGCCACCAGCACGCGGTAAGTATCCTCACTGAAATCCTGGTGGCCAGGCGTATCGAGTATGTTGATTCGAAAGCCGTCAAACTCGAACTGCATAGCGCTAGAGGTCACGGAAATGCCGCGCTGCTTTTCAATCTCCATCCAGTCAGAGGTGGCGTGGCGCTCGGCCTTCCTGGCCTTTACGCTGCCGGCCTGGCGGATAGCGCCGCCATAAAGCAGCAGCTTTTCCGTCAACGTGGTCTTGCCCGCGTCGGGATGGCTGATAATGGCAAAGGTGCGGCGCTTTGATACTTGCTCGTGCAGCGTCGCCTGAAATTCTGCGGTGCCGGGGCTGGGCAGCATGCGTGTTCCTCCCTTGGGTAATGTGAAAACCAATTTGTTATTTTATCATAGATTGCGATCCGTTGCAACTTTTTTGGCATATGGCTCATGTTTATTTTAGGGAAGGAGCCTTTTTGAAAAAAGGCCCCGTCCCGCACCCATCCCCGAAAAACCATATCATAGTCATAGTTTACATTAGCAATTGAACCATCATTATATAACTTTGCTTCTGTGAGGATTGTGCAAGCAGGTGTAAGGATTCGATACAAAGAATGAATATGGTCGCATGACTACATTCCTGAAAACCACCTCAACGGTTGCTTGGAAGACTATACGATGGCCCGGCCATCCTATTGGAGGCAGACAGTGACTACCCTGACACTCAACCAGGCTCATTTGCGCCGCCGCACCCTCATCCTGTGCTTTGCCTGCTATACCGTTTCCTATCTTTTGCGCACCAACCTGTCCGCTGTGCTGGACAAGCTAATTATTGACCTGCAAATCAGCCGGACGCTGGCTGGCAGCATCGGCTCGCTCTATTTTTGGATGTACGCACTGCGCCAGTTCATCAACGGATACCTGGCCGGGCGGCTAAATCCTAAAAAGATGATTATTACAGGCCTTTCACTCTCCATATGCATCAACTGCCTCATCGGCTCCGTTCGCAGCTATCCTTTGATTCTTATCTTATGGGGTCTCAACGGCTATTCTCTGTCGATGATCTGGGGTGCCACCTTCAAAATACTCACCAATTGGTACAGCAAAGAGGCCTACGCCAAGGTTTCGGTGTATATCTCCTTGCCCACCACGGTGGGTTATTTGATCTCCTGGAGCGTGATTCGCCTGATTGCCGCCCACTTCACCTGGCGGTACGCGTTCTTTATACCGGCCATATGCGCCGCTGGGTTTCTGATTCTATGGATTGTGTTTTTGCAGCCCGCTCCCCCATTGTCAGACTCAGTTACTGCTTCTTCCGAGAAAAAGATTGATAGCGGCTCAGCCCAAAAATCGCCCTACCAGTTGCTGATTGTCTGCGGATTGATCTTTGTAGGCCTAGCCGCTATCGTGCAGGGCCTAATCAAGGAGAGTATTAACCTGTGGGCGCCCACACAGATGGCGGAATTAGGCTCAGCAGCTAAGAGTGATATCGCCTCTTTGTATGCTGTCGGCGTACCAATCGCAGGGACATTGGGCATACTGGCTGTGAGCAGGCTGCTGCGTGCCTTTCACAACTCCAGCATCAAAACACTAGTGGTACTATTTATTGCTGCAGCAATATGTGCAGGCGGGGTGTTTGTATTCCGGCCTCCGTTTTTTCTATCGGCGCTGCTTTTGAGCGTGCTGATGGCCTGTGTGTGCGGTGTGAATGTAATCATTACGGTATTTCTGCCTACTGGCTTTGTGCAGCAGGGGCTCTCTACCCAGGTTTCGGGCACCCTCAACTTTATGGTGTACATCGGCGCCGGGGTTGGCGGAAGCCTCTCGGGCCTTGTCAGCGATTTGTTCGGTTGGAACAGCCTTTACCTTTTGTGGTCGGTCTTGTGCCTTGTGGCGCTGGGCATGCTGATGATATGGCATGTAAGGGGCAAAGGACAAGCAATATAGCGCACAATACGCTATAGTATAAGTGGTGATTATCGTAAATTGATATTGTAATATTTACCACGATGGCGCCCGAAGGTTTCCAAAGGGCTCCGTAGCCGAAGCGCCGCCTGCGGCGGATGAAGCGAAGCGAAGGAGGCTGGCGAAACAAGCAATGGGAACGACAGTGAGCAGTGCGCCGATTGAGCCAGATGGACGGAAAGCCCTTTGGTCGCGTCTGAAGGCGCGAAATTTCTCTTATCCAAGAATATCTTTACAGAGATGATGTTAGCCCATCCATATTCTTTTGTTGCGGTCTTTGTTTATCATACACAATTCTAGTATATATTGAACAAATTCTTCCTTCACATATTTACTTGTATGCTAGTAGACAAAACTCATCAATTTCTGTACACTTGTGACAAATCCTCATTTGACAAAACGTATGGAGGGCATCCTATGAAAATGACTTTTCGTTGGTTTGGTAAAAAAAGCGATACTGTTACCATAAAACAAATCAAGCAGATTCCCGGCATGTCCGGCCTGATGGGCTTTTTAGATTATAAGCCCGCCGGCGAAGTGTGGACCGAAGAAGAAATCGCCGCCTATGTAGGTGATGTGAAAGCCACCGGTCTTGATTGTGATGTTATTGAAAGCGTTAACGTTCACGAAGATATCAAAATGGGCCTGCCCACCCGCGATAAATACCTGGAAAACTACAAAATAACCATTCGCAACCTGGCCAAGCATGGCGTAAAGGTCATCGTATATAACTTTATGCCGGTTTTCGACTGGCTGCGCACCGACCTTGCCCGGGTGATTCCGGAAGATGGCTCCAACAGCCTCTATTTTGACGAGGCAGAGCTGGGCTCTATGACGCCGCTGGATATCGTGCGCAAGACGGCGGAGGACGCCAAGGGCTTTACACTGCCCGGCTGGGAGCCGGAGCGCCTGGCGCTGCTGGAAAAAACCCTCGAGCAATACGCAAGCATTTCCACAGAGAAGCTGCTGGAAAACTATAAGTACTTCCTGGATGCGCTGATGCCCACCTGCGAGGAATGCGGCGTTAAAATGGCTTGCCATCCCGACGATCCGGCCTGGCCCATCTTCGGCCTGCCCCGGGTTGCCCACAGTCTGGAGGGCTTTGACAAGATCGTTGCCCTGAACAGCTCCCCCTCCAATACGCTGTGCCTGTGCACAGGCTCGCTGGGGTCAGAGCCGAAGAACGATATCCCCGCCATCATTCGCCACTTTGGTGAAATGGGCCGGGTAAGCTGCATGCATATCCGCAATGTGAAGCATTTGGGATACCGCCGCTTCCGCGAAGCGAGCCATTTGTCCTCCGATGGCAGCCTGGATATGTTTGCAATCGTCAAAGCGATGCATGACACCTGCCCGGATGTGTATGTCAGGCCGGATCATGGCCGCATGATCTGGGATGAGACCGGCCGGCCCGGCTATGGCTTGTATGACCGCGCCCTTGGCGCAGCTTATCTCAATGGCTTGTGGGAAGCTGTGTGTAAGATGTCGGAGAAATAAAAGGCAGTATGGTTATGCAGGCGTGGCTTATACTGCCGTGCCTGCTCTGCTATGGAGGAAAATCGATGAGTGCCGCCAGACCACCAGTCCGTGAGACAGGCCGAGAATACGCCCTGCGCGTATTAAGTGACCGTATCATTCACCTTACTCTCGCTCCCGGCAGCATGGTCAGTGAGACAGAGCTTGCCCAAGAGATGGGTCTTTCCCGTACGCCGGTTCGGGAAGCGCTGATCGAGCTTAGCCGCATACAAATGGTAACGGTCTACCCCAAGCGGGGCAGTTCTATCGCGCTGATTGATTATGCCCTGGTGGAGGAATCGCGCTTTATCCGCTATATACTGGAAATGAACATGGTGGAGCAGGTCTGCCGAACCGCCCTGCCGGAAGATCTGAACCAACTAAATAAAAACGTGCGTCTGCAAGCCATCTGCCTGGAAAATGGAGATATGGCAAGATTGATGCAACTTGACAACGCCTTTCACAAAACACTATTTGACATTGCCAAAAAGCCCATGGCGTATCAATTGATGCAATCGGCGCAAATTCACTTTGACCGTGTGAGAATGATGTCGCTTGGCACGGTGAAGGACACGAAAATCGTTACGGATCACCAGGCCATTTTGGATGCACTCATGAACCGGGATGTAAAAGCTGCCCAGGCCATGATGGAGCATCACTTGTCAAGATATCAAATTGACGAACAGGCATTGCGCGAGCGGTATCCGGATTACTTTGTGCCTCACGGTATAACAAATGCAATCTCGTAAAGGTGGCCTACCAGCTTACGTTTAAAGCCTAACCCTATTAGGAATATGCAAAGACGGCTTTTCAAAATGAAGGGCCGCTTTTTATTGGTCGCATTTGCACTCCATGAGTTTAATAGATTCACGATGTTGCATAGACCAGCATCATGAGATAGAATAGCTTTATATCCTATTATCCTTGGTAAAACAAAGCATACTCAATATAAGGAGCTACGCATGTCCACAAATCAAAATGCCTATTGGGAAAGTATCTACACCAAAGAAGCATCAAAGCTTCCTATGTACGATGGGTGGCTTGATGAATATATTCCCTTATTGAGCAGATGCCAGAAAATCGTTGATCTTGGCTGCGGACTTGGTGTGAACACGGTCCATCTTCACAGCATAGGTATTGAAACAATCGCCTGTGATTTCTCGCAATCAGCCCTGGATGGTCTGAAAAGACTTATCCCCAATATCAGTGTCCTTTGCTTTGATATGACTAAGGGACTGCCCTTCTTACCAGAAAGTGTTGATACAATAATTGCCGATTTAAGCCTGCATTATTTCTCCGATGCGGTAACAAAACAAATCATAGATGAGATCAAAAGAGTTCTTCGTCCTGATGGCTCGCTGTTATGCCGCGTGAACGCCTTTGAAGATGGCTTTGATCCATCCACCTTTGAAACGATTGAGACAGATTATTTTCTTATGAATGGATGCACAAAGCGATTTTTTACACAAAATACGTTACAAGCTTATTTTAGAAGATGGCAGATTATCAAGGTGGCAGAGCAGGAAACACAAAAATATGGTTTTGTAAAACCAACCATTTTCGCAGAAATCAGAAAGTGAGCAATACATAAACAATGTATAGTGTAAGTGTGCAATGCAAAAAGGCTGGGAAATCATCTTCCCAAGCCTTTTTGCGTTAGAATAAACTATTTACAGCTGCACCTCACCCAATATCAAAAACCGACCTCACACTCAAACCTTCCGTGCTGCCTTCCAGCACCTTAATCCGTCTTTCCCCCGCGTCCATGTCGAACCAGTTATCGTCAAGCTTCAATAGTCCATCCACATTGTCGATAAACACGCTCCGGGCATAGGCCTTGGCGGTAATGACGACCTCGCCGCCCTCCAAGCGCACGGTGAGCTTGGGGTCTTCAAACGCAAAGTGCTTGGGCCAGGTTAAGAGCACCGAGCCGGAGGACACCACTTTCCCGTTTTGCAAAAGCACATAGGAAACATACTGGCTCTGCCTGTCCATATCCGCATATTCCATTTCATCCAGCCACAGGCTGGAAAGGGCCGGAACGGTAACGGCCTGTTCGCCTTGCTTCAATACATTTGACCTTGCATCGCGCAGGGACCAGACAACGGTACCTTTCTGATCCTGCATGGTTTCGTTGGCGACGCTCAAACGCACGGTGTTCTTCACCGGTTTTGAAAGCTCTTCGTTGACGGAGACCATGCCGGTCAGCTCCCCTTCCTCTTGGCAGGAGATCATGAGGGGGGCAAAGAAACGGCGGGCGGCATAGTGCAGCGCCTTCCAGCGGAAGTCATAATCGATGGAGGACCAGGAGATCACCGGCCAGCAGTCGTTTAGCTGCCAATAGATGGCGCCCATGCAGCGGCCCCGGTGGCGGCGCCAATGCTCCACGCCATAGCGGATGGCTTCAGCCTGCAATAGCTGAGAGGTATAGATCAAGCTGGCAAAATCATTGGGATACCGGTACATCTGCGACATGTAGAACATAATGCGGCCGTTGGCCGTGCCGTTTCGCTGGTGCTTTTCCATCACGCGGGAAAAGGCGTTGCGCTCACTGGGCAGCGTTACGGCCTCCAATGTTTTTAGATGAGGATACGATTGGAAGCCGAATTCCGAGGCATAGCGGAAATAGAACTGCCGGTAGGCGGTAAAGGGCTTTAGGCCATGCCATACATCCCAGTAGTGCACGTCGCCCCGGTTTTCATCATTGGGCTTGTCGAACCCGCCGCCGGAGGAAGGCGAAGCCGGCCAGTAAAAGGTATCCGGGTCCAGCTTTTTGACAATGCGGGGCAGAATATGCTCGTACATGCGCAAATACTCATAATGCTGGGTAGGTGTTACCACCCAGTTGTTCATATCGGCAAACAGTTCCATTTCATTGTTGCCGCACCACAGCCCCAAGGACGCATGGTGGCGAAGCCGGATGATATTATCCTTAAACTCCGCGCGAATGCTCTGCTCAAAGGCTTCAGTAAGCTTGTAGGAGGAGCAGGCGAACATAAAGTCCTGCCACACCATGAGGCCCAACTCATCACAGATGTCATAAAATGCGTCGGAAGGGTAATGCCCGCCGCCCCACACGCGGATGGCGTTGAAATGGGCCTCCCTGGCGTTTTCAAGCAACCGCCGGGTGCGCTCCTTCGTTACCCTGCCAAACAGGTTATCCTCGGGAATATAGTCGCCGCCCATGGCAAAGACTCGCACTCCGTTGACCTCGTGGCAAAAGCTCTCGCCCCATTGGTCCTTTTCAATGCGCATGGTCATGGTCCGCAGGCCGATGCGGCGCTCCCAAGTATCCAGCACCCTGCCGCCATTGTCCTTTAGCACAACCTTGACGGTGTACAAAGGCTGGCCGCCATAACCCGCCGGCCACCACAACTGAGGATCAGCGATGGTGATGCTTCCGGCATCGTCCATTTCGTATACTTTCCCATCAGGAGAAACCGCCTCCGCCGATATGGTTAAGCCCTCAGAGCCGGCAGCCTCAATATCGGGGTTTATGGAAAGTGTCACCATGCCGCCTTCATGGCGCTGGCGCACATGCACGGTTGCAAGCCGCCCACCCTCTATGCCCAGCAGCGAAATATCCCGCCAGATACCGCAATCGGGTAGCCGGGGGCCCCAATCCCACCCGAACATACAGTGGGCTTTGCGCAGGTGCATAAAGCCCCGCATGGCATCTTCCTGGCCGGTGTAGTCGGGGCTTTCTTCAAACTTTTGGCGGATATATCGTGTCGGCGAATAGAGCTTCACGCGTATGGTATTTTCACCGGCCAGCAGCAGATGCTTCACATCCACTTCCCAGGTTCTGTGCATGTTATCGGCATAGAGCACCTTGGTGTCATTCACAAACACATCTGCCAGGGTATCCAGGCCATCCATATGCAAAACAATGCGGCTGCACGCCAAAAGGGCTGAATCGACTGAAAAAGTGCGCTCATACAAAAAGTCATGCTCCATCAGGGCAAGGGCTTTTTCCTCGTTGTCCCTGTAAAAGGGGTCTTCCATCTTACCTGCAGTCAGCAGGTCCTGATACACGGAGCCAGGCACCGCTGCCCCTATCCAATTTTCTTCCCCGGCGATACACATTCTCCACTGGCCACTCAGCGTTACGGTTTGCATACGTTCACTTCTCCATGAATATATTTGGTACTGTATTTTGTCAATATCCACCTATGTCACCAGGGCCTATTTCTCCAGTATCCTTTTCGCCTTTTCAAGTGTGGTCCCAGGGCTGATTTCCTTGCTGTACAAATAGTTCAGCATGGCAAAATCAATATCTGACAGATTGACTACCGTCTTTCCGCTCTGGCAGATGATACTGTCTTTTGTGACAGTGATGTCGTTAAGCAACCCCAGCATGTTTACAACCTCTTCGCGTATGACGGCACTGCGCCTTTGCTGCTTTGTGCTGGTGCTGATGGCAATCTTTGCGGAATGGATGACAAACCTGTCGTAATTCACCCACACAAAGCCAATATTGCCCTCTTTATACTGCGGCACAACCTCTTTCATCTCATCCATTGGCACAAAGGTCAAAATTACGTTGGCACTCTCCTCCCGTGTGGTCAGAGAAAGCTCCGGCAGGCCAGGCACCCGCCCAGCCAAGTCATACAAGAGTGCTGCCAGTGTGGCCATATCCCCATTGGTATAATCGCCCTTCATATACATGACAATGGGCTCTTTCCAACGGATGGTGACGCCCCTTTTTGTATCGCCGTACTCGCCCTGAAAGGCCGCCTCATAAAAAGCATCCAGCGCCAGACGTTCAGACGCCAGGGCCGCAAAAGGAACAAGGCCGAGAATTATCACAGCAACAATAAGCCTGCGCAAGAAAAGCATGTGTATCATCCTTCCGGCCATAGTTCGTGTATATAGTAATTCGCCGGAAACATTTCTACTCCTGTTGCCGGCCGTTCTTTTTGACACAAGCTGTGAATAGGGTTTTATGAAACAGAAGGAGGGAATATCGTGGGCAAATACAACGTACCCCTGCGCCTGGCGGTCATATTGCTATGCGCAGTGGTGCTCTGGCACATGGTTGGCGCACCAAGAACCGCGGCGGAGTGGCAGGCTGCCCCCCTGCAGCTGGAAACAGCCTGGAACCAGCTTCCCACAAGGGCTGCCCGCATATTCGCCCAATGGGCCATAAGAAGCGGCGAAGCGGTGATGAGCCTGCCGCCCGTTGAAACCACCGACTGGAAGAAGCTGCTTAATAAAGAAAACACCTGGCCGGTAAAGGTGTTTGATGTAAGGCAAAACAAGCTGGTAGAAATGCCGCTAGAAGAGTACGTTGCCGGCGTGGTGGCTGGAGAAATGCCCGCCAGCTACCACCTGGAGGCCCTGAAGGCGCAGGCGACGGCGGCCAGAACAAGGGTTGTGAAGCAAGCCGCTTCCTTTAGCGGACAGGGGTGCAAAAACCATTCTGGCGCGGATATCTGCACCGACAGCACCCACTGCCAGGCATTTTTAAGTGAGGCAGAGCGGCAGGCAAAATGGGGTGCGACAGCACAAGCGTATCAGGAGCGGATTGTAAAGGCGGTTATGGATACAAAGGGTATGATTATCACCTATGATGGTCAGCCTATCACCGTTTTGTACCACGCAGTCAGCGGCGGCCGCACCGAGGATGTACAGGCCGTGTTTTCTCAACCGCTGCCCTATCTGAAAAGCGTCGAAAGTGCCGGCGAAGAAAGCAGCTCGAAATATCAAACCGTGCAGACCTTTTCATTGGATGAGGCTGCAAAGCTTCTTAACAAAGCCTTTCCCGGCGCAAACCTGCTGGCGGATACCCTTGCCTTGCAGGTATCCATTGAGACACGCACAGAAACGGGCCGGGCATCTGAAATGCGGGTAGGCGATTTGATCGTAGCCGCCAAGGATTTTCGAACCGCATTGTCCCTAAACAGTACACTGTTTACCATTTCCTCCAATGAAAGCTCCATTACCTTCACCGAAAAAGGGTATGGACATGGGGTGGGTATGAGCCAGGCCGGCGCCAATGCCATGGCAGCCGCAGGCAAAGCATGGCAGGATATCCTCACTCATTATTACACCGGCGTTCAAATCAGCGCTCTGCCCAAGAATTAGGTCGGTTTATTGCTCGCACATAAATACACATTACCGCAAGCATGGTTCTTACTACGCATACATGTTTCCACCTTCCTCAGGGCACACTAGCAAAGGAGGTGGATGCGTATGAAGCGGGCAGCCGATTGGATCAACACCATCAAGGGACATGCAAAAAAGGCCATGCAAGCCTATACCGCGTTTATGGAGAAGCAGGGCTTTTATCTGGTACTGACCATATGCGTGCTGGTCATTGTGGGTACAGCCGTATGGACCCGCGCCACCCGCACGCCTACACCTCCGCCAAATTTGGAAAACGGACAGGCCGCCGATAATCCCTATGAAGGCGTGCAGAGGCTGGCTGATGTAACTGCGCCGCCTGCAGCTACCCGTGCCTTGCCCACCGCCACACCCCAGCCGCCCATGCTGCGGCCGGTGCCTGGTGCCCTGATCAGAAGCTTTAACAATTCGACACCCGAATATTTTGAGGTTACTGGCATGTGGCAGGTGCACAGTGCCTGCGATTATCAGGCCAAAACCGGCGACGCGGTCGCGGCTATCGGTGAAGGTGCCGTCCTTTCCGTTACAGACAGCGGCACGCTGGGCAAGACTGTTGTCATCGACCACGGTGCAGGGCTGATTGCCACCTACGGCGGCCTTTCCATGAACAGCTATGTAAAGGTTGGCGACCCGGTCAAAGGCGGCCAGCCTATAGGGCTTGTCGGCAATACCACCTTGTTCGAAACGGATGCTGGGCCACATTTGCATTTTTCCACAGTAAAAAGGGGCGAACCCATCGATCCGGAGACATTATTTACAAGTAACATACAGTAAATTTCTTGCATATTATGATATCGTATGCTAATATATTAATACGATTCAATACGTCTTATTATGGAGGCGCTTATGTGCGGAATTGTCGGTTATATTGGTGAAAAGAATGCCGTACCCATTTTGATGGCGGGTCTTTCCCGCCTGGAATACCGGGGCTATGACAGCGCGGGTATTGCTGTGCTGGAAGACAACAAGGTGGCGGTGCGCAAGGCCAAGGGAAGGCTGAGCTATTTGGATGAGCTGTTAAATGTAAAGCCTGTCGCCGGTGGAAGCGGCATTGGCCACACCCGCTGGGCCACCCACGGCGAACCAAGTGATTTGAACGCGCATCCCCATACAGATGTCAAGGGCCGCATCGCTGTGGTGCACAACGGTATCATCGAAAACCACGAGTCGCTGCGCAGATTCCTGGTCAGCGCCGGCTGCCACTTTGTATCCCAAACGGATACAGAAGTGATCGCCCACCTGCTCAACCACCTGTACGAGGGCGATATGCTCAAGGCCATCACCCAGGCCCTGGGTATGCTGGAGGGCAGCTACGCGCTGGGCATTCTATCACTGGATGAGCCGGACGCGCTTTTCTGCGTTCGCAAGGACAGCCCACTGGTCATTGGCACGGGAGACGGAGAGCAGTTCATCGCCTCCGACATTCCCGCCATTCTAAACTATACCAGGGATGTCATTTTGCTGGAGGACAAGGAAATTGCGCTTTTGCGCAGAGATGGCATCTCCCTCTATGATCCCTATGGCCGCTGCAAGGAATATGCCATTTTTCATGTAGATTGGGATGTATCCGCCGCTGAAAAAGGCGGGTATGCCCACTTTATGCTCAAGGAAATCAGTGAAGAGCCCGATTCCCTGCAAAAAACTCTGGGTGCTCACGCGGATACGGCGAAGCATCAATTGCGGGAGAACAGCTTTCCTTTGAGTGAGGAAGAAGCAAAAAATCTAAGCAAGATGACCATCGTGGCCTGCGGAACTGCCTTCCACGCTTCAGTGATGGGCAAGTACCTCATCGAACGCCTGGCCCGCCTGCCGGTGGATGTGGACATCGCCTCTGAGTTTCGCTACCGCGATCCCATCATCCGCCCTGGTGAAGCCTTCTTGGCCGTATCCCAAAGCGGTGAGACAGCCGATACCCTGGCTGCCCTGCGTGAAGCCCGCAAACGCGGCGCCAAGGTGATGGCGCTCACCAACGTGGTAGGCTCCTCCATCGCCAGGGAAGCCGGGGAAGGCTCCGTATTATACACCTGGGCCGGCCCGGAAATTGCCGTAGCCAGCACCAAGGCCTATATCACCCAGGTGGAAATGCTGGCGCTGTTGGCTATTGATCTGGCCCAAAAACGCGGCACGCTGACACCAGGCGCATATGAGGCAATGCTCAAGGACCTGGCTGCCTTGCCAGCGCTTGCCGAAAAGGTGATTGCCCAAAAGGAATCAATGCAGCGCTTTGCCGACCGCAACAAAGATCAAAAGCATGTGTTTTTTATGGGCCGAGGGCTGGATTATGCCCTGGCCATGGAAGCATCGCTGAAATTGAAAGAGGTTTCGTATATTTTCAGCGAAGCCTATGCCGCCGGCGAATTAAAGCATGGTACCATCGCCCTGATCGAACCGGGCACGTTGGTAGTGGTGATTTTAACCCAGCCGTATTTGGCTGACAAAACCCTGTCCAACGTGCGGGAGGTCAAGGCCCGAGGCGCCAGGGTGCTGATGATCGCATCACAAGCCCTTGCGGAAAAAGCAGCACCGGAGGCAGATGAAATTTGGCTGGTACCCGACACGCTGGATCTTTTCCTGCCGCTGCTGGCCATTATCCCCTTGCAGCTGCTGGCCTACTATATGGCCGTGGAACGAGGCTGCGATGTGGATAAACCCAGAAACCTGGCCAAGAGCGTAACGGTGGAATAGATATTCGTATTTTTAAAGGCGCGCCGCGTTTGGCGCGTCTTTTACTGCTTCCAAACCATGTAAGAAGCGTGTATAATGGACATCGCATATGAACCAACAAAAGACAAGTATTTTGTCCCCAAGGAGGACGTCACATGAAGGAACCCATTCTTGTCATCATGGCCGCCGGTATGGGCAGCCGCTATGGCGGGCTGAAGCAAATGGACCCGGTTGGCACAAACGGCGAACTGATCATCGATTATTCGCTATATGACGCGTACCGTGCGGGCTTTCGCCGGGTAATCTTCATCATCAAAAAAGAAAATGAAGCGCTTTTTCGCGAAATGATCGGCGATAAAATCGCACAGCATATGGAAGTCACTTATGTGTTTCAATCCGTTGATCAAATCCCCGACGGTTACTCTGTGCCGGAAGGCCGGGTGAAGCCCTGGGGCACGGCTCACGCGGTGCTGTGCGCCAAAGAGGCGGCGGACGCTCCCTTTGCCGTCATCAATGCGGATGACTTTTACGGCCACGAGGCCTTTGATCAGGCATATGTTTTTTTAAAGGATATGCAAATGGGCGGTGCCTACCACTATGGCATGATCGGCTATGCCCTGGAAAACACCTTGTCGGATCAGGGCTCTGTATCCAGAGGCGTGTGCGATCTGGACAAGGATGGAAATCTGCTGGCCATTGCCGAACGCACCCACATTATCAAAACCATCGAAGGCCCGCTGTATACCGAGGATAAGCAAACCTATTACCGCCTTCCCGAAAAAACGGTGGTATCCATGAACCTGTTCGCTTTCCATCCTGATATCTTTACCGAGCTTGAGACGGAGTTTAAGGAATTTTTTGAAGAAGCACTACCAAAGAATCCGCTTTCCGCGGAGTTTTACCTGCCGGTGGTGGCTGGCAATCTGCCCAAACGCAATATCGCAAAGCTGAAGGTGATCCCCTCCGGCGGCCATTGGTACGGCGTTACTTACAGGGAAGATAAAGAGACCGTTGTTGGTGCCCTTCGCCGCATGACGGCGCAGGGATTGTATCCATATCAAATGTGGGATTAAGCACAATTATTATCCTCACGCGCCGGCGGCTCAAAGCCTCCGGTGCTTTTTTTGTGCAAGAAAACGACAAACAGCATTCCGTTTCAGCAAAAAAGGATAGTGGTATACAATTATTGAATCTACATCATACAACATAAAGTCATAAGTTAATAGGTAAAGTGAGGGGTTATTGATGGAACATCCGCTCACCATGCAAAAAGCAAACGGAACAGACATTTTGAACTGGTTCGCATCCGGCGCAAAAGAGGTTATCGCAAGCATACGGTATTTGAACAACATCAATGTCTTCCCTGTTGCCGACGGTGATACGGGCAGCAACATGGCCGCAACGCTCAAGGCCATGGTAGAAAGGCCAGGGAAGATCACAGCATTTAACCAAATGATGGAGAGAATCTCCAAATGCGGCCTATCCGGTGCACGGGGTAACTCTGGTACCATCTTCGCCAGTTATATCAGCGGCTTGGCTGCAGAGGCAACGGCTTTTGAGGCCGTGGGCGTCGAAGAATTTTCGGCCATTGCTTATAAAGCCACCGCACAAATGTACCGGGCGGTAGAAACACCAATGGAAGGTACACTCATCAGCGTTATCCGCGATTGGGCGATGCATCTTGCCAGTACCTGCAAAAACCACAAAAGCTTTCAAACGCTGTTTCATGATGCTTATCAGGCCGCTGCCATATCTTTGGAAAAGACAAAGGAACAACTGGCTGTATTGAAAAAGACAAATCTGGTAGATTCAGGCGCGGCAGGCTTTGTGCGGTTTCTCAAAGGCATTAATCAGTTTTTTCTAGGTGCAGCATCAGATATTCATTTAGAATCAGAAGAATTACTGCCCGTGCCAATTGATGATCAAGCAGAAACATCGTTGTACCGCTACTGCACAGAAGCACTGGTCGAAATAAAAGCAGCGGATAAGAGTGCGTCAGAACGTATAAAAGCGATGTTAAAGCCTTTGGGCGATTCATTGATTGTTACAGGAGAAAGGCTGATCAAGGTACACATACACACCGATCATCCTGAAATAATTATGGAAAGGCTTCATTGCTTTGGTACACTCGTATACCAAAAAGCGGACGATATGCATCTGCAGGCAAGCTTGAGAAGCGGTGTAAAACACAGTATCGGACTTGTGACAGACTCCATTGCCGACCTGCCGGAGGATTGGAAGCTAAACCATCAAATTGACACACTTCCGCTGGGGGTACTTATCGGGCAAGAAATCTATTTGGATAAGCGGACAATTTCGTTGAATCACCTATTTCAGGCCATGGATGCGGTTGAAAACTATCCCACTACATCCCAGGCAGAGCCAGACCGGGTATCTGCCATCCTTTCCGATATGCTGGACCGGTTTGACTCATTAATCGTGCTAAGTGTCTCCAGCCATATGAGCGGCACCTACCAAGGTTATGTGAAGGCCGCAGAAGCGCTCAAAGACAGAGGCAAGACCATTACCATTATTGATACCAAGCTCAATTCCGGTGCCCAGGGGCTTGTGGTTAAGCAGGCTGCAGAGTGGATTGCTGCTGGTCACACACACGAGATGGTGGTAAGCAAAATCAACGATTTGATACCGAAAACCAAGATATATGTGTGCTTGAACACGCTGGCCTACGCGGTGCGCGGCGGCCGGGTTCCCAACACCATCGGACGACTGGGGCTAAAAATTGGCTTAAGGCCTATTATGACCATTGACGCCAACGGCAAAGGCACAGCCTTTGGTGCATCTCTTTCTCAGCGCGGTCTGACCAAAAAAATTATTAAGCTGGCAGAAAAGACGGTAAAAACAGCAGGCATCGCTGCTTACAGCATCGTCCATGGCGGAAATCTTCCGCTGGCCAACGAATACGCTTCTCTTTTGACCCGCATGACTGGTCGGGAGCCAGAATTCATAGCTGAAATTTCCTCGGCTGTCGCCATCCATGCCGGCCCAGGCACGGTGGCACTCTGTCTCATAGAAGGGTAGGGAGGAAGGCAATGATTTCAGTTATTCTGGTCATACTCTTGTACTTTACGGTCATCTTCATCCTGGGCACAGCACAAAAGAATAACGGTATTGTGGATATTGCCTGGGGCCCTGGGTTTGTTGTTGCTGCCTGGTTTGCTCTTCTTTACCGAGGGACATTCAGCCTTGCAGAATTAACTGTGACCCTGATGACGACTTTGTGGGGATTACGGTTGGGCTTGCATATTTGGGCCCGCAACAAAAACAAGCCGGAGGATTTCCGTTACGCAGCCATGAGAAGCAAATGGGGCAAGCATGTTGTACTCCGCTCATTTTTCCAAATCTACCTGCTGCAAGCAATTTTTCTTTCAGTCATCTCCCTGCCGTTGACGCTAACGCCTTCTGGAATCTTCAACACCTTGGCGTATACAGCAGGTATTGCTGTTTTTATCGCCGGTATCCTCCTTGAAGTCATTGGTGATCGTCAGCTTCGCAACTTTAAAAACAACCCCCAAAATAAAGGCAAGGTCATGCAGACAGGCCTTTGGAAGTATACACGTCATCCAAATTACTTTGGCGAAGCCCTTTTGTGGTGGGGTATTTTTGTCACTGCGGCAGGCGGCGGGACCAGCTTGTTATCCGCACTGGGACCATTGATAATAACACTTTTGCTCCTGTTTGTTTCAGGGGTGCCCCTGCTGGAAAAGGCCATGCAAAACCGCCCCGGATATGCGGAGTATGCCGGGCGG
The DNA here is from genome assembly GCA_023398575.1 of Bacillota bacterium. Taxonomy (GTDB): domain Bacteria; phylum Bacillota; class Clostridia; order Christensenellales; family Aristaeellaceae; genus JAEWAH01. Next base: position 33,665 of record JAEWSC010000077.1, read on the forward strand.
ACAAGCATTTTCTTTCCCTGGTTTCAAAAACGATAAGGAGGCAGATGCTATGCGTTCAGTTTTAGGATGGGTAGATGTCCGCAATTTCTTTATTACCTTCTTTGTTTTTCTGGTAATCGACATGATCTGGCTCGCATTCATCGCCAAGCCGTTTTATGCCAAGCATTTGGGCTATCTGATGGCCCCAAAGGCAAACCTGGCTGCTGCATTGATATTTTACGCGCTGTTTGTGCTGGGCATTTTGCACTTTGTGCTTTATCCCGCGCTGGCTGTGGAAAGCTGGACCCAGGCACTGTTTTCTGGCCTGTTCTTTGGCCTTGTAACGTATGCTACCTATGACCTAACGAATCTAGCGACTATCCGCGATTGGCCGTTTCTCGTCACCGCAGTGGACCTTCTTTGGGGAAGCTTTGTTAGCGGCGCTACCGCCACAGCAGGCTACTTTCTGATAAGGCTGTTCAAAGCCTGAAAACAGACAGCTTACCCAATCTACTTGGATTGCTTCGATTGCCAATGCAACCTCCTTGCTGATCAGCCTTGGTTGAAATCGATTTGTTATTCCGGCCGAGCACCATATGATCACCGTATTGCTGATTTATTTATTTGCAACGTGTGGTTCATTTCTTGTTGTTGTCTTTTTTGCCGTATACCATTATAATATTGTAAAGTATTAAACAGAAAATGGAGGCAGCTGAAATGGGACTGGAGAGCAACATCTTCCTCAATCTCTATTCAGTCGCCATTTTATTGATTATTGCTTTTCAAAGTAAAGGCAAGAATGGCCGCAATACGCTGCAAGATACTCTTTTTTCATGGATTTTATGGGTATCGATTTTGATGTTGATTGCCGACAGTATGGGCCGGTTTGACGGAAGACCCGATACGTTTTACCCAATATTGAATCATACAGGCAATTTCCTGGTTTTCTTGCTCAGCCCCATCGCTCCAGTTTTATGGCTGATGTACGTGTATAACCAAGCATACCAGATTGAAAAAAAAATCAAGCGCCTGCTAATACCTTCGGCCATATTATTGGCAGCCCACACATTTATGGTAATAGGCACCCAGTATTATGGCTGGTTCTATAGCATTGACGAGCAAAACATATACCACCGTGGCCCGCTTTACATTCTATCCCCTTGCCTTCTATTTCTATATCTGTTTGCTGCGGTCATATTGATCATTCACAAACGCAAGGTCATAGAAAAAAAGCTGTACAACTCACTTTTATTTTTTATTGTTCCACCATTTGCTATGGCTGTTTTGCATACATTCATCTACGGCGTATCATTGGCGCTCAGTGGTTTGGTATTATCCATCCTTATCGTATATCTGAACATACAAAACCGCAGCCTGATCACCGACTATCTGACCGGGGTGTACAACCGCAAAGGATTTGACATGCATCTGAAGGAAAAGATGCGCGCAAGTCAAAGAGGAAGCGCTTTTTCAGCTATATTGCTGGATTATGATCATTTTAAAAGTATTAATGACACCTATGGCCATGATATGGGTGATATAGCACTTATGCAATCGGCCCATCTGCTAAAAACATGTATACGGCACACAGATTTTATTGCCCGCTACGGTGGGGATGAATTTGTGATTCTGTTGGACACTGCAAACAAAGACGAGCTGGAGGCGGTTGTTCAAAGGATCAATAGCGCAATTGAACGGTATAACAAGGATAAGCGCTATCCTTTTTCCATTGGCTTCAGCGCCGGTTACGCTGTGTATGACCATAACACCCAACAAAATGCTGACGACTTTGTCAGACTGCTTGACCGTATGATGTATCAAATGAAGCAGGCCTGATAAACCCATCACCATCATTGCCTACTCTGGCGGCGCATAAACGCCGCTTTTTCGTATAGCAAAATAATTCTTCAATACGACCAACACTTAACCTCTGCCATTCGTTATACAAGTGAATTCAGAAAAAGGGGGAAGCAGAATGATCGAGCTGCTTTACAAAGCACAGTACCAACGGCTGCTCCGCTTTTGCACCTCCCTTACCAAGAGTCCGGCTCAAGCGGAGGATATCGTGCAGGAAGCCTTTTTGCGCGCACTGGCACATGCCAACGCCCTAAATGAAATGTCAGAGGCCAAGTGTCTAGCCTGGCTGTACAGAACGGCAAAAAACCTGTTCATCGACCAGGTTCGACGCGCGGCAAATAAAAAAAGCTCCGCCACTATCTTCTGTTGATTATCGGGATATCCAGGATGCCATCCAACGCTCCATTTACTATGAGAACCTTTTCCAAAGCAATTACCCGAATATCCGGTAAAATGAAAACAAAAAGCGGGACCGGAAGACGTAAACAGGTCTTCCGGTCCCGCTTTTTATCGTTGCAAACTAGGCCTTATGCAGTCAACTCTGTCTGGGCCGCTTTTAAAAGCTCTGGAATATTTAATGACTGCGGGCAGTGCTTTTGGCAGACGCCGCAGGCCACGCACTTTTCCGCACCGGCCCCAGCGGGAACAATGACATTTTGATACACATACTTGTCTATGGTATGGGGCTTGGTTAGCTGATGGCTGTTATACACCTTGAAGATATCGGGAATGCCTACACCCTTGGGGCAGGGCATGCAGTACTTGCAGCCGGTGCAGCCAATGCTGTGGTTGGCCTCATAGGCAAGCTGTATTTTGCAAATCAGCTCCTGATCCGCCTCGGACATCACGCCGGCATCGGCCTCACTGAAAATGCGCAGGTTGTCCTTTAATTGTTCCATGCTGCTGGCCCCGCTTAAAATAGTGGATACCTCCGGCATATTGTACAGCCATCTGAAGCACCATTCCACCAGAGACCGCTTTTCAGGGTATTCACTAATCAGCTTCTGCACTTCCATAGGTACATTGTTCACTAAAGATCCGCCACGAAGCGGTTCCATGATGACCACTGCCATACCCTTTTGTGCCGCATAGCGCACACCCTCGATGCCCACCTGCTGATGTTCATCCAGAATGTTTAATTGAATTTGCGCCATTTCCCAGGGATAGGCATCTGCAATTTCTATAAAAGCCGGCAGTGTGTTGTGTATGGAAAATGCCTTGTGCCGTATTTTCCCCTTCTTCACCATCTTATCCAGAAAGCTGAATCCGTCGTATCTTTTCACCATCTCCCAGTGCTCCTGGTTCAGGTTATGTAAAAGATAGACATCAACGTAATCCGTTTGTAGCCGAATAAGTTCCTCATCCAGGTACTTTTCAAAATCGGCATGCTGCTTCACATCCCAAACGGGGCATTTGGTGGCCAGGTAGGTTTTATCCCTGTATCCGCCTTGCAGTGCTTTGCCGGTGATCACCTCACTGTCGCCATACACATAGGCGGTGTCCAGGTAGTTGACGCCATGATCAATGGCATAGCGGACCATATCAATAGCATCCTGCTCCTCCTTAGGATAGCGCATACAACCTAATCCAAACCTGGATACATGCAGCCCAGTTTTTCCATAAGGCGCGTATTGCATTGTGTATCTCCCCCATCCAGACAGATTTTTTACTCTGATTGCACCACCAATTGGTAGTATACGTGCTGGAGTTCACTCCATGTCAAGCCCATCCCCAAACATTTTTTCTATACAATTACAATACTGCCTATACACACTGGTTGATTTTAGTTGCCACCTTTTCCTGCATGAGATATAATTTTATCTGTCAATCCGCCACGAAAGGGTGGGCAGTAAGGTCCTTGCAACCGCATGATGCGCACCCTCCCAATAAAAAAGGGGCGAAAAAAATGAGCAATCAGGAAGCCAAGCTTAGAGAAAGCCTGCGATGGCACATTGCGCAATACAGGGGACAAGTGTTGACTTATGAAATGGTCAGAAAGCTGATGTCCTTTGTTTTTGATATGGTAACAAACGATCCAGGCACGGCTTGGATTTCTAAAGACAGCCACATCAGGCTGCTAAACGGCATATTCAAGCGCGTTGGTCAATCAGTAGACGAAAGATATGTAGCAAGCTTGGAGGACTCTATCTTCTCCTCCCTCGTCATCAATCCTCCATCCGAGCAAAACACCAGTGCCAACAGACTATCAAAGCCATCGCAACTTGCCAGCTCAGAATTAAGACCAAATCCCCTTCTACCCGCCAGCCAGCCGGCGCGATCAGCAGATACAAAGAATAGAACTGAAGAAAAAAATGCCGCCGACAGCGCATACCAACGTGTGCTGCTGGATTTGGCCATTTTTGAAAATAGAATCGTAAGAACAATGGATGCGGCTGCTGCAGAAGGCCGGGAAGCGGATAAACGCCTGATGGAAGAGCGTATCGAACTAGAAGCCCGACTCTCCCGGGAAAGAGAGGAACTGGAAGCCGGCTTTGCCACAGAGCGCGCCTTGCAGGATGCACGGCACGCTAAAGAGCGCACCGACATGGTGGATTGGATCAACAGGGTGTATACAATAACGGCCGAACAGACGCAGAAATCAGAGAACATGCTTAGTACCAGGCTTGCGGCTATAGAAACAGCCATCGCAAGCTTAAAGGAAAGCAGCACGAATATCGTCAGCGAGCAATCAATAAAGCAGGAGAATAGTACCAAGGAAGCCGTAGACCGGTTCAATATACAGCTGGATGGCATGAACCGCAAGCTTGATATGCTGGAAGACAAACTGGCGTCAGCCCGAAAAGGCCGCCGCATTATGACTGTATTATGGGTTCTCTCGCTTGCCGTCACCATTGCTGGCTTTTACGTCATAATTTTTTGAAAGCGATTGTTATCCCAATCCAAAGGCCATCCCGCAAAATCGGGATGGCCTTTGGATTGGGTGTGGATGCTTTTAGTTCATCAGTTATACTCCACCGTGCGCTGGTAGGACTTATAGTTGGAGGTGTACATCTTCTCCCGTTTGAACTCCTGGCCGTTACGGTACCATACCTTGTAAGTATCCACCACATAGCCTGTCCTGGCTTCAATGGTTTGCTTGCTGGTCCCCGCAGCCAAGTTTGTGTTTTGAACATACTTGACATCGGAAGGCGGGCGAATGGTTTTCACCACATCCGACTCCAGTTCAATGGTAACACCGTCGCCAAGGCTTAAGCCGTAAATCTCCACCGCAATTTTCCGATCCTTGTACCAGCTGATAATAAAGATCGGCGTATCCTTATTGTTGCGGAACCTGAAATCCAGATCTGGCCAGTTAACAGTAGCGTCCTGACCGATGGTAACGTATGTGCTAGGCCAGGCATGCGGGCTGCGGTACACAACTTCCAAGTCAGCCCTGGCAATAGCGTTGAACAGCGTGCCTGAGGTTTGGCATACACCGCCGCCGATATCAGGCACCGTCTGACCGCCGGAGATGGCAATGGCTTCCTTGTAACCCTTGGCTTCTGTTCGCTGGCCAGTGGTCTGATTAAAGGAGAATACCTCCCCCGGCATAACAGTACGGCCGTTAATGGCCTGTGCAGAAAGGTCTACATTGGTATTACGGTTGGAGTTGCTGGTAGTTTCCGTAACGTAATAGGATACCCGTTTGAAATTGTTCATCAGAAACACCTTGGTGATCTTGGGTGCAATCACTTCCGGCGTAAAGCTCAAGGTTTGACCGTATTCCTTTGCATCCAATTTAGCAATCACTTGCTGGTAAAGTGCTTCCCCATCCACTTTATACCCGTTTGCTTCATCGGAAAATGTGAAAGACTTGGTAGTAAAGTCAAAGGTTTTGACCGTAGCATCAATAGGGTCGCGATTTACGGAGTTGACCAATGCATCGGTAAGCTGCCGCACTGCCGCTTTATCATATGACGTAGCAGATGTCAGGTGGACATTATTCTGATATAACTGCTCGGTGGAAGAAAGCCGCTGTTCAAACGGTGTGACCTTGGTATTGACAATATCAGAAGTATTCTGCCGGCCATAGGCATACGCCTGTTCCAACACCTGGTCCACATTACGGGCAAGCGGCACCGTCTGATTGTTGATCGGCAGGTTCCGGTTGCCAATGCGCACCGTCAGAGAAAAGCCTCCATCCCCCTGTGCCTGACCGGAACCCAATGCCGCCCTGGCCTGGTCCATCGTCATATTCCCTACATGAACATTATCAATGTAGACGCCTGGGAAGATGGTATCCCTGCTCATAAAATTGCGGCGGCTTTTGTACTGCTCGATCTTGGCGCCATCCCATTGCAGCAGACGGCCATTGACAAAGGCATAATTTGGCATGTCCTTCCAGTGTATCCCAAAAAGCTGAGGGGCCATAAAGATGCCAATGCCGCCAAGACAAATTACACACAGCATAATCACCGTGGCATACAAAAAGGGGTGGGAGTTTTTGCGCCGTTTGGAAGAACCGCGATCGTTTTCGCCGTCATATCCGCCGCCGTACTTGTCTCCCGCTTCCCGCTGCCGCATGGATCTTGCGCCCTGGCGGTTGGCTGCCCCGGAGGCATTACGACTATAGGGGTTCTGCACAGGTGCACGGCCAGGGTTGGATTCATATGTAGAGGAATAGGACGCATCAAAGGAGCGCTCCATGGCATTCCGGGCCCGAACAACCCGTGGCCTTGACACCTGCTCCTGGCCCTGAGGTATTCTCCTGGAAGGGATTTGCTCCATGGTGTACGCTCCTTATACATGCTGCTATACCAAATGAACGATTTAGATCAGCGGTTCTATGCATGCCAGACGACATTTAATACTCATTCTCCGCCTGGTTCATCTTAAAAGATAGAATCTGCAGACTGTCGCTTAAATGAACATTGACAACTGTAATGCGGTCAGGATGGTGAAGGTCAGTGGGTGCAAAGTTCCAAATGCCGGTGATTCCCTTGGCAATCACCCGGTCCAGTATCTGCTGCGCGCCTTTCACAGGCAAGGCCAGCACAGCAATGTCAATTGTGTTTTCGTCTAAAAACGCTTCCAACACATCAATATTTTGTACCACCATGCCCGCTACATCCATACCAATCTTTGAAGGGTCGGAATCAAAGATTGCCTCGGTTGAAAAGCCCTCTCTGGCGAAGGATTGGTAGTAGGCCACAGCGCGGCCGATATTACCCGCACCAAGAATAATCATCCTGTGCTTTTTATCCAGCCCCAGAATCTCGCCGATATGCCCCTTCAGCTTGGACACCTCGTATCCATAGCCCTGGCGGCCAAATCCGCCGAAGCAGTTAATGTCCTGCCTGATCTGCGATGCGGTCAACTGCATCCTCTTCCCCAACTCCTGGGATGAAATCTGATGCACCCCTGCCGCTTCCAGTTCCCGCAAATGCCGATAGTAACCCGGCAACCTGCGGATGACAGCATCCGACACATAACCTGCCACAAGCACTCCTCCTCCAGTATGCTTCCCCGTGCGAGAAAACCGTACAGGAAATAGTTCCCTTTTAGGATTGATAACTGTTATTATAGCACCTTGTTATTGACGCGGCAAGGAAAACGGCTATTTTTTTATGGTTATCACCGCAATACAAAGCGGGGCGGATGTAATTTTTCCGTCCCGCGAAAGAGTGACAACATATTATGAAAACATTTTCTCCAGCTCTTCGTATTTTTCATGGGTAATCAGCGCGTCATGCTGCGTACCATTCAACTGTACCACATACGTCCAACGGCCATAAGGTGTAATGGCTTTAATGTGGTTTAGATTGATGATATAGGACTTGTGGCAGCGAAAGAATACGCTCTTGTCCAGTCTCTCCTCAGTATCCCCAAGCGAATCACTGGTCACATAGCGGCCCTCTCCAACGGTGTAGATCACCGTGGCCCGCTCCTCACGTTGGATCAATAGAATGTCTTGCATGTTCAAAAAGCTAACGCCATCCCGATGTCTGAGCATCAGCCGGCCGGCCACCACTTGATTGCGTGGCATTAATAGTGGCAGCGTTTTTTCTTCCCGGCGAGATATGCGGTCCCTGGCCCGTTCCAGCGTCTGGATCACCCGTTCCACCTTAAAGGGCTTGATCAGATAGTCAAAGGCATAAACCTCAAAAGCATCACCCATATACTGATCATGAGCGGTAGCAAAAATCATGACGGTAGAAGGGTCCATATCCTCAATGAGCCTGGCACATTCAACGCCGCTCATACCAGGCATTTCCACATCCAGAAATACAACCTGAGGTCTTTGTTTTTCCACCTGTTCCAACAGCTTGAGGCCGTCCTCTGCCTCGCCAACCAGGCTGAATCCTTCCACCTTGGAAATCATATGGCGCATGATCGTGCGCATGCCGCTGTCATCGTCGGCTATCACTACGCGGATGTCGCTCAATGGGTGCTCCACCGCCTTCTTCTATCTTGTGGCCTCGTAAGTATCTCCTGCATTACAATGGCTTTCACCAGCGATTGCCGGTCAAAGCTCATGCGGAGCGTATCATTCAACTCCTGCATTGGCTCCACTGCTGCACGCACGTCACTCTCATTTGATGAATAAGCAGCATCCAACGTTCCGGCCATGCTCCCGCGAAAGTTTGGCAAAGGCTCAAGAGGTGTGGATACGCCTTCGCCGGAGAATGCATAGGGGGTCCCTGTACCTTCGAAACCAGCAAGATATGAGACAGAAGAACCACTTTGACTTGCCTGGCTTTGCCCCTCACCGCCCCATGCGCCTTCGGTTTGTGATGAGGCCACCGGTTTGAATATCGTCGGTGGAAGCTTTGCGGGCTGCAAAGGCATCTTTCCGCTGATGGTGTCATCCAGCTGTTTGGCTACATCACCGAGCATGCGCTTCCATGGCTGATCCGGTGTGGTGCTGCCGCCTTGCTGTCCGGAGCCTTGCTGCTTTTTCACCCATTTGGCAATACTGCTAAAGATGCCAAACAAAACAAGGATCGTAAAAATGCCATCCATACTGCTGACTCCTTTACACAATGCCCGGCACGGAAACCCGGGCCGGGCGCTGCGTCTGTCAACTGACTATTATTACTTTTTGTGCAGTTCCTCGGTGGGAGAAACGGGGGTGCTGGCCTTGGCGATACCATCACGCATGGTAGTATCGGCAATCACATTCTGCATTTGGTAATAATCCATTACGCCAAGCTTGCCATCCCGAAGGGCGGCTGCCATAGCTCTGGGAACCTCCGCCTCAGCTTCCACCACTTTGGCGCGCATTTCCTGCACTGACGCCTTCATTTCCTGCTCATGAGCCACAGCCATAGCCCGGCGCTCTTCCGCTTTGGCCTGGGCGATGCGGCGGTCAGCTTCGGCCTGGTCCATTTGCAGCTGTGCGCCAATGTTTCGGCCCACATCTACGTCAGCTATATCAATGGAGAGAATTTCAAAAGCCGTACCGGCGTCCAAGCCTTTGTTCAATACCGTCCGGCTGATGAGATCAGGATTCTCCAACACCAGCTTGTGGGTTTCCGATGAACCGACCGTAGTAACGATACCTTCGCCTACACGGGCAATGACCGTTTCTTCACCGGCACCACCCACCAAACGTTCAATGTTCGTACGCACGGTGACTCGGGCTTTTGCGCGAAGCTCAATACCGTCCTTAGCAATAGCGGCCACGACAGGCGTTTCAATGACCTTGGGCGTTACGCTCATCTGCACGGCATGAAATACATCACGGCCGGCCAAGTCGATAGCGCAGGCTTTTTCAAACGCCAATACGATATTGGCGCGCTGAGCAGCAATCAACGCATTGATGACCCTATCCACATTACCACCAGCCAGAAAGTGAGTTTCCAGTTTGGTAATGGTCAGGTTCAGACCCGCCTTGTTAGCTTTGATGAGAGGGAGCACCAACCGACTGGGCTGGATGCGGCGGATGCGCATACCCACCAATGTGCTGATGGAGATATGTACGCCGGAAGCCAACGCACTAATCCATAGGCCCAGGGGCACAAACCGGAAGAAAATGGTGAGAAAAATCAACGCGATAAAGGCAACGAAAATGATCCAAATGTAAGCGTCCATGGCTTTTCTCCTCTCAACTTTCCATACAACCGCGGTCTGCCCGCGGATTGATACATTACACGGGCCGTACCAAAATCCGCGCGCCTTCCACCTGCTCAATCCGAACCTTGGTATGGGAGCCGATAAACTCGCCCTCGGAGACTACGTTCAACCGCACACCATCAAATTCGGCAATCCCGGCAGGCCTAAGCACTGTTGTGGTAATGCCTTCCTTACCAAGAAACACATCCATATCTGCAGTTGCGCTATAGCCCTCTGCGCCGCTTTCCTCATGGTTTAGTATGATGCTTGACTTGGATAACCGGCCCCTTGCCGCGGATTTCAGTGCAACCGATATCGTGATAGCAATCACCGCAAGGATCACAATGGTCATGCCCAAAGCTGCTACAGGCCCATGATTCACCCACGTCAGCCAGATGGTAACAAACTCCAATATGATGCCTGATATTCCTGGAAGCCCAAAGCCGGGCAGAAATACTTCTGCCACTAAAAGGCCAATACCTACCAGGAAGCAGACGATAATGGGAAGGTTTGCAAGAATAATTTCCAACATGCCAACTCCTCCTGTCCTGATGGCAGCAGTATACCACCATTTCAGGCAAAAGAAATAGAACGTATTTGAATTATACAGGAATTCGCCTCAATTGTCCGTTTGCGTGTAATATGCATCAGTTCCCTGCTTCAAAGCCGCATCCAGCAGGGCTAAATCCTCGGTATACACTTGATGAAGTGATCGGTTGTAGATGACAGAGGCGGGGTGATACAGCGCGAATAGCGCAAAGCCTTTTGCTTTTCCATCAGCAAGATCAAAAACCGCTTTATGAAAACGGCCATGGGCTTCTCCTATGCTTAACTTGCCCAAAAGCGCCTTTAACGCAACGTTCCCCAGCGTCACAATCAGCTCTGGCGCTACCATCGCAATTTCTTCCCGAAGCCATGGCAAAAACAGCCCGATTTCCTCCTTGGACGGAGGACGGTTGCTGACCCGGCCCTTATCGCTCACTTTTGTCGGCCTTATTTTTACTACATTTGATATGTATATATCCTCACGATTTAAATGAACCGATTCTAAAAAGGCATCCAGGTTTTTGCCTGCTTTGCCTACAAAGGGGCGGCCTTGCATGACCTCCTGTTCGCCGGGTGCTTCCCCGATTAGCATAAGCCGGGGCTTTTCCATATGCCCTTCACCAAAAACCAGCACCTTGTCCTCCCCCGGCCACAATGGCTGGAAAAAGGAAGCGCAGCGGCTGCGGAACGCTTGCATGGCTTCATTCATTCTTTGATATCCTCCAACAGGTCTTCATATAAATGCAATTCCATCAGCTTTGCGCGCAGGGACTTTAAATCCTTCCATGCTTCCTTTTTCTTATCCACATCACGCAAAAGCGCGGAAGGATGATAAGTAGGCATGAAAAAAACACCTTTGCGCTCATACCACTTGCCCCTGTCCCTGGTGATGCGTAGATCATCTCCCAGGATGTTGCGGGCCGCTGTAGAGCCCAACAACATTATCACCTTGGGACGTACCAAAGCGGCCTGCATGCGCAGATACGGCAGGCAGGCCGCGGCTTCATTTGGCAGCGGAACACGGTTTTGGGGCGGACGGCATTTGACAACATTGCAGATGTAAACACGATCACGGGGTAATGCAATTGCCGCCAGCATCTTCGCTAAAAGCTGGCCTGCTGGCCCCACAAAGGCCAGGCCTTCCCGGTCTTCCACTTCGCCCGGACCTTCGCCAACAAGCATCAGCGGCGCGCTTCTATCACCTTGGCCGGGCACCTTTTGTGTGCAGCACTTGCAAAGGTCACAAGCCTCGCAGGATGCGATGCGGCCAAGCAATTCTTCCCAAGAGATCGTAATCATGCCTGCCTCCGCTTTAGTATACCCCGGCATTCAGTCATCCATCGACGAATTGCCGGAAAAGGGAATAGTTACTTAATTCGTCTTTGCAATATCGTAAACATTTGCCCGACATCCGATACCAGCCAATTGATCAGGCTTACCAGCAGGGCAATCAATAGGAGTACCACCAACATGCCGGCGATAACGCTGAAAAAATCAGCAACGCCGGCTGCCACACGTAGCCTGCCCACATGCAGCATCTGCTGCGTCTCTGGGTCATCCTCAAGATAGTCTATATCTTCCTCTAAGTAATCTTCATCGTAATCTTCGTATTCTTCGTAATCGTTCTTATTCTTCATGCACACCCTCCTTTGGGTTATATCACCCATATAACGGATGAAAAGGCACAAGGCCTGCTTATACGTAATCCAGCCAAGGAGCTGGTTCTTCCTCGCGTCCTGTCAACTCACCGTCTGTTTGCATGCCCGGGAACTCCTGCTGGCGCAACGCCTCATAGAGCACAACAGCCACAGAGTTGCTAAGATTCAAGGATCTGGCATCTGGCCGCATGGGGATGCGGATACACCGTTCGTATACATTCTTAAGCAGTGTCTCCGGAAGACCTTTTGTTTCACATCCAAAAATCAGATAATCTTCCGGTCCATAAGCAACCTCCGCATAAGAATGCGGCGCTTTTGTTGTAGCAAAGTGCATTTTTGCACCTTGATGCGCTTTCAAAAACTGCTCCAGATCCTCATATACATGATATTCCATCATATGCCAATAATCCAACCCCGCCCTCTTTAAATATCTGTCGGACAAGGAAAAGCCTAGGGGCTTAATCAAATGAAGTGTAGCGCCTGTAGCTGCGCAGGTTCTTGCAATATTACCCGTATTTTGCGGGATTTCAGGGGATACCAAAACAATATGCATGGCGCGTAATCCTTTTATACATTTTTCGTTTTCTATTGTACCGCTTATATGTCTTTGCCGCAAGGTGGAGTTATTAGCGTTGCTTTCACCTTTCAAACATGGTATGATGCCGACTGTGCAAACGAAAGAGAGGAAAAAATATGTCCCTGACGCCTTATTATATCAGCATGGTATTCATTAACGTCATGTGGGGGCTCTCCTTCATCGCCAGCAAGCATGCCATGAATGTGGGCTTTACCCCCATGCTGCTGGCGCTTTGTCGCTACATCCTTACCGCCGCCGTGCTTGTGCCGGCGGTCATCGCCAAGGAAAAGCGCTTTTATATTGAAAAGAAGGATATTCTGCCGATGATCCTGTCCAGCATGTTTGGTATAACACTGTACTACTTTTTTGAGTACCAAGGCATCAAGCGTACCAGCACTGTCAACGCCTCATTGATTCTGGCAGCGATACCCATCTTGACATTGATCGTTGATACGGCCGCCATGAAAGCACGGCTCAGGCTGCCACAAGCTATCGGCTCTGCTTTGTCACTTCTAGGCGTTTATATGGTTGTTCGCTACGGCGGAGAACCAGGCAAAACCTCCGTTGCAGGCGACCTGCTGGTAGTAGGTGCCAGTCTTGTCTGGGTAGGCTATATCTATGTCAGCCGCAGGCTGCGGGGCAGGCATACCAGCCTTTCCATGAACGCCTGGCAGGCCATATTTTCCCTGCCTACCCTGTTTGCACTGGCCATTATCGAAAAAGGTGAATGGCAGCCCATCCCGTGGGATGGTTGGCTCTCCATGGCAGGATTAGCGCTCATCTGCAGTGCATTGTGCTATTTTTTGTATGGCAGCGCACTTTCACATTTAAGCCCGGTGTCCATATCGATTTTTATCAACCTCATCCCACTGGTGACCATTCTGGGCGGTGTAGCCTTTTTAAAGGAGAGGGTGACGGTGATGCAGTTGGCCGGTGGTCTTTTAATTGTTGCCAGCATCTTTTTGGTTAACCTGCCAGCAAAAAGGCTTTCAAAGCCTACCTAATGCATGGCCACATAGAATATACACAAGTGTATGTATTTTCAGTTCTCAAGCAAAAATAACCCTTGCAAATGATGGACAATGATGATAGAATAGGTTCGCTGTCGTGTGTGCAAACTCCCAAAGGAGGTGTTTAGGATGGGCAAGTTTTGTGAAGTATGTGA